>NZ_CP043627.1:905000-1190000 GCF_016804325.1 Methylobacterium aquaticum | reverse complement strand
CGCGTTTCCGGCCTGGCGCCGCACCTCGCCGTCCGAGCGCGCCGCGATCCTGGAGCGCTGGAACGCCCTGATCCTCGAGAATGCCGAGGATCTGGCGGCGATCATGACCGCCGAGCAGGGCAAGCCGCTGGCTGAGGCCCGCGGCGAGGTCGCCTACGGGGCGAGCTTCGTGAAGTGGTTCGCGGAGGAAGCCCGCCGCATCACCGGCGACGTGTTCACCGCTCCGCTCGGCGACCGCCGGGTGCTGGTGCTCAAGGAGCCGGTCGGCGTCTGCGCGGCGATCACGCCGTGGAACTTCCCGATCGCGATGATCACCCGCAAGGTGGCGCCGGCCTTCGCCGCCGGCTGCCCGATCGTGGTCAAGCCCGCCGACCTGACGCCGTTCTCGGCGCTGGCGCTGGCGGTGCTGGCCGAGCGGGCAGGGGTGCCGAAGGGCGTGTTCAGCGTCGTCACCGGTGAAGCCGCACCGATCGGCGCCGAGATGACCGGCAGCGAGACGGTGCGCAAGCTGTCCTTCACCGGCTCGACGGCCGTCGGGCGGCTGCTGATGGCGCAATCGGCGCCCACCATCAAGCGGCTGAGCCTGGAGCTCGGCGGCAACGCGCCGTTCATCGTGTTCGACGATGCCGATCTCGACCAGGCGATCGCCGGCGTGATGGCGTCGAAGTTCCGCAATGCCGGTCAGACCTGCGTCTGCGCCAACCGGATCCTGGTGCAGGACGGCATCCACGACCGCTTCGCCGCCCGCCTCGCCGAGGCGGCGGCCGGGCTCCGGGTCGGCAACGGCTTCGAGGCCGGGGTCACGATCGGCCCGCTGATCAACGATGCCGCCGCCGCCAAGGTGACGGCGCATCTCGACGACGCGCTCAAGCAGGGCGCCCGGCTGGTCGCCGGCGATCCCGACGCCGTCCGCGGCCGCTTCGTACCGCCGCTGGTGCTCACGGGAGCCGACACGGAGATGCGCCTCGCCGTCGAGGAGACGTTCGGGCCGCTCGCCCCGCTGATGCGCTTCTCGCGCGAGGAGGATGCCATCGCCGTCGCCAACGCGACGCCGTTCGGTCTCGCCTCGTACTTCTACACCTCCGACATCCGCCGCGCCTGGCGGGTCGGCGAGGCGCTGGAATTCGGCATGGTCGGGCTCAACACCGGCACGGTCTCGCTGGAGGCGGCGCCCTTCGGCGGCATCAAGCAGTCGGGCCTCGGCCGCGAGGGCTCGGCCTACGGCATCGACGAGTACCTCGAGCTCAAATCGCTCCACATGGGCGGTCTCTGATGGGCGGTCTCTGACCGTCGTCCTCCCTCCGGCGCCCCGGCTCTCGCTGCGAGGCGGGGCGCCTCCTTCGATCCCTGCCCAGACTGGAAACCCGACGCGATGACCCATGCAGCCCCGACCGCCGCGGCCGATGCCGCCCCGACGATCCGCCCGATGACCGACGCCGACATCGAGGCGGCCCACGGCCTCTCGGTCGAGGCGCGCTGGCCGCACCGGGCGGAGGACTGGCGGATGATGCTCGAGGTCGGTCACGGCCTGGTGACCTGCGACGCGGCCGGCCGCGTGATGGGTTCGGCGATGTGGTGGCCCTTCGGCGAGGGTCTCGCCACCATCGGCATGGTGATCGTCTCGCCGCAGATGCAGGGCAAGGGGACCGGCCGGCGGCTGATGCGGGCGCTGTTCTCCGCCGCCGGCGACCGCACCATCCGGCTGACCTCCACGGTGGCGGGCCGCCCCCTCTACGAATCCGAGGGCTTTCGCGTCACCGGCAGCAACACGCAGTTCCAGGGCATCGCCACCGCCTCGGCCGCGATCGACGACCCGCGGGTGCGCCCGGCGACCGAAGCCGATTGGCCCGCCATCGCCGCGCTCGATTGCGAGGCGGTCGGCGGCGACCGGTCCCGGCTGCTCGACGCGCTGCGCGGGGTGGGCCGCACCGTCGTCCTGGAGGTGGAAGGCCGCGTCGCGGGATACTCGACCTGCCGGCCTTTCGGCCGCGGCCACATCGCGGGCCCGACTATTGCGCCGGACGCCGAGGCCGCCGTCGCGCTGCTCAGCCCGCACGTACGGGCCCATGCCGGCGCGTTCCTGCGCATCGACACGCCGGAGAGCAGCGGGCCGCTCGTCGCGTTCGTGGAGGCAAGCGGCCTCGCCAATGTCGACGTGTCGGTGACGATGACCCGGGGCCAGCCGCGCCGGATCGGCCCGGCCCGGGTCTTCACCCTGGCCAACCAGGCTCTAGGATAGCGGGAAAGTGGCGGGGCGAGTGCTCGCCCCGCCGATCGCCGGACTGAACCGAACTGCTTATGGTCGCCCGAGCGAAAAGGCCTCACTCCATGGGGGAAATTCGCATAAGGATGATTATGGAACGAAAATGCTCGCGATGAGCCTGAAGTGGCGATCGGTGGGCCCGCAGGATTCCATTTTCATTCACGCGAGCGACATCTTCGAGATCGTCAACGAGCGTTGGGGCAAGATCGCGACCGCTGGCGGGTCGAGGCATTGATTTGCCGCCTGACGGACTCCCACCACATCGCCACCCGCGACGACAAGAGTGCCCGCAATGTCGCCTCGGCCCTCACCTTGGCTGCCGTCAGCGCCGTCTGACTATCATCGAGACTCGACTTAGGCCTCGCATGGCAAGGGGTTCGGCCTGTTCGTGCCAAGACCCGGGCCGCCGGGATGCGGAGAGTGCGACCGGGCGGTCGCGACCTTCGTCGTTGTGGAGGAGTTCTTCGAGCGGCTGCGCGGGCGCCGCGATATCGAGCAGGTCATCCCCCTGGACGCGGTCGCCTCCACGCCGGAGACGGATACGGATCGGATGATGGCGGAAAACGACCGCTTCAGCCTGCGGTCGATCGATCGGCGCGCCGACGCTGGGCTGACGATCGAGCCTCTCGGCTTCGTCGCCGGCCTGGCATCGTCGTACGACCGCTTCGAAATCGAGGCCGGGAACGCCGGGGACATCGGCCCGCTCCGCGTGACCGACATCCACCTGGGGATCTCGTATCGCGGGCAAGAGGCGGGCTGGAGCTTCTCGGGCGCGACCCTCGGCGGCGGCACGATCGTGCTCGGGGATTTCGTGGCGGATCTCGACAGGTTCGAGGTCGCGCTGCCGGAGGCGATCAAATCCAGCACCCTGCACGACCTCGCTGTCACGTCAAAGACCGGGACCTCGGCGTTCCGATTCGGCCTGCAGGGCACCTTTCCCTCGACACGATCGACGGCCGGCTTACGGCCGATCCACCCCCTGATGCGGCCGTGGCGCACCGCCATGGTGGTCGGTGAAGCTCGATCGCTCGCCGGTCTCCTTGGCGCGCTGGACGCGCATCCGCTGCCAGATCAGGAACAGGATGACCAGCGCGAAGGTCGTGAAGGCGAGCATGTAGATCAGGCCGGAATCGCCCATGGCCGTTGCCTCCGGGATGCGCCCTGGGACGGGCGGTGGTTGACTGGCGCACGGGCGGACATCCGCCGTCGCACGTATCGATCCAACTCCGCGAGGCCCTGATTCCGCCGATGCGGCAAATCGTCATGAGATGACCAGAAGTCGATGATCGAGCCGGGACAGCGACGTTACGCTTCGATCGCAGGCAATCGATTGTGCGTCATCGGTCATGTGAACGTGAAAGAGCCCCGGTTCCTTGCGAAACCGGGGCCTCGTCGTGCGATCCCGATCGATAGCCCCTACTTCGCTGCCGGCATCGGCGTTCCGGCGAGCTCGGGATAATCCTTGAGCATCTGGGCGCCGTTGAGGGGCTTGGGCAAGCCCTGGTGGCAGGTGGTGCAGTTGGCCTTCGGCGGGTCGCCCTCCGGCCCGAGCCGGGCCTCGGGCAGCACGGGCGTCAGGGGCGTGATGAAGTTGCCGTTGATGTCGCGCACCATCCGGATGCCGTGCCAGGCGGTGACGCGCTTCGGGGTGCTCTCCTCCCAGGACGAGAAGGCGCGGCTGTTGTGGCAGTAGGTGCAGTTGACGCCCAATCCCTCCGCCATGTGGATCATCAGGGCGTAGGTCTTCTCCGTGGTCTGGAGCGGCTTCGACGGGCTGGTGGGCAGGGCCGTCGTCGCAGCGACCCGGATGGCGTTCTGGTCGATGGCCGCATCGTCGAGCAGGCCCTGGTACGGATCGAGGTTGAGCGAGGACAGGCCGGCCTCGGGCGCCGGGTGGTTCTGGCCGTTGGCCCGGGCGGCGAAGCCCTGCGCGTGGGGCGGCCCGGGATTGTCGTGCCAGACCGCCTTCGGCACCGGGTTGCCGCGGTGGCAGGTGTAGCAGGTCACGCCGGTCTCGCCGACGTGGTTCTTCCAGTCGGCGTTGATGTGCCGGACCATCCGGAGCATCGAGCGCGCCACGGTCTTCGCGTAGACGCTGTCGTCGGCCATGTTCTCGACGTTGTGGCAATAGGCGCAGCCCTGCTCGGAGCGACCCACTCGGTGATCGAGACCATCACGCGGTTGAACTGGTCGGTCGAGAGGTCGGTGAGCACCTTGACGTTCTGGTAGGTCTGCGTGGCGAGTTCGCCGCCGGGTGGGACGGGGTCCTGGGGTGCCGGGGCGGCGTTCTCGTCGAGCTTGACCGCGAGGGTGCGGGGATTCTGCACCTGCACCATGCCGGTGCCGCGGAATCCGGTCTGCTCGGAGCGGACCGGGGGCCGGGTCCAGCCCGCGGTGCCGAACATCGCGCCGGTGAGCAGCACCGCCACCACGACGCCGAGGATTTGGAGCGCGAGCTTCATGGCGTGCCTCCCGGGTTGGCGAGCGGATCCACCACCGGGCCGTAGATCTGCGGGTAATGCGGCGCGACGCCGTGCTTGACCGCCCAGAGGTACCAGTTGTCGACCACCGTGCCGGTGAGCAGGATGCCGATGCCGCCGGTGAGCGTGGTGAGGAAGGCGAACCACCACAGCCAGCGATGGACCGATTCCATCGTGGCGTTGAAGCCCATGGTCCAGCGCCAGAACAGGGCGGCGCGCTCGGTCGCGGTGCCGCGATCGACGATCTGCTCGATCTCACGCTCGCCGCCGTAGCGGCTCACCGCCAGGATGGTGGCACCGTGCATGGCAAACAGCATCGTCGATCCGTACAGGAAGACGATCGAGAGCATGTGGAACGGGTTGTAGAAGAGGTTGCCGTAGCGCAGCGAGAACGCCGCGGTCCAGTCGAGGTGGGGGAAGATGCCGAACGGCACCGCCTCGCTCCAGCTTCCCATCAGGATCGGCCGGATGAAGCCGAGCACCAGGTAGAGCCAGATCGCCGAGGCGAAGGCCCAGGGCACGTGGTAGCCCATGCCGAGCGCCTGGGCGCGGCGGAACAGCCGGACCCACCACAGCAGGATCGACGCGGTGAGGAAGAAGCCGGCGATCAGCCACCAGCCGCCCTCGGCGAGCGGCGGCAGGATCGTGAGCCCGTATTCCGGTCGGGGCGGCTCGAGGGCGAGCCAGGGCAGCTGGCGGATGAACTGGACCGGGTCCCAGTTCACCGAGGCCCACATGTTCAACCCGATGATCTCGATGGCGATGAAGCCGCAGGCGAGCGACATCGTACCGAGGGTGCCGAGATAGATCGGGCCGATCTGGGCGTTGCCGACGAGGCCGGCGAGGTAGCTGAAGCCGCCCTGCCCGGCGCGGTTCTCGATCTCCGGAATCTCGACCCCGGCCTCCGGGTGGAGCGGATGGACCTGAACCTGGGTGTAGATGTTCTGGTAATACCCCATGGCGGCGGATGCCTTCTGAAGGGTGGTGTCTCGAAACGCAGGTGGACGAACTCAGCGCCAGATCGGCAGGCTCAGCCACCAGCCCCACCATTCGGGCCAGCCGCGGGTCCAGAACGGGCCGCTGATGACGATGCAGACGGCGCTCCAGAACCCCGCCGAGAGGGCGAGGAACAGGCCGAGGCGATGGATGCCGATCGTGCCGATCGAGTAGCCGATCGTGTCGCGGAAGAAGGTGTCCTCGTGCTCGGGGTCTTGACCACCTCGCCCTTCGGCGGGTTCGTCGAGGACAGGATCAGCGAGCCGTGCAGCGACAACGCGAAGGTCGTCGTGAAGAAGAACGTCACGCCGAGCATGTGCGCCGGATTGTAGTGGAAGTGCAGATACTGGTAGCCGACGTTCGACACCCAATCGAGGTGGCTGAGGATCCCGTACGGGAAGCCATGGCCCCAGGCGCCCATCAGGAACGGGCGGACCACCACCAGGGTGACGTAGGCGAAGATCGCGACCGAGAAGGCGAAGGGCACGTGGTAGCCCATGCCGAGCTTGCGGCAGATCTCGACCTCGCGCAGGGCCCAGCAGGAGAACGACCCGACGGCGCAGAAGGTGATGATCTGCCACAGGCCGCCTTCGCGTAAGGGCGCCAGCGCCAGCCCGTATTTGAGGTCGGGCGGCGCGATGTTGATCTGCCAGACGTTCCAGGTCGGGCCCAAAGCTGCGCCCCAGACGATCAGGCCGGTGCCGAGCAGGGTGAAGAACAGCCCCAGCACGCCGAAGAAGCCGACATAGAACGGCCCGACCCAGAAATCGAACAGGTCGCCGCCGAGCAGAGTGCCGCCGCGGACCCGGTATTTGCGCTCGAAGTTCAGCATGGCCATGGGCGCGGCCCTCCCCGTCCGCGAAAGCGTGGTGGCCGCGGGCGGGCTCGACGCCCGTCCGCGGTGCGAGGGCACTCCCGTGCGGGGCGCCCGGTCCGCCGGCCGGTTCAGGTCGGCAGGACGTGGGTCTGCGCGATCTCCGCCCGCTTCGCCGCCGGGCCCTCCAGCCAGTTGAACCGGTTGGTGCTGAGCAGGATGAAGTGGATCAGCAGCGCGAGGACGAACAGGAAGGTGAAGAGCGCGACGAGCGTGCGGCGCGGATCGAAGAGAAGCCAGACCTTGTGCATGGCGATCACTCCTTGCCTACGAGAAGAAGGGCATGATGCTGGTGGCGGCGACCTTCACGCTGCTTTCCAGCGCCGAGTAGCCGTTGGGCCCGGGCAGCCAGGGCCGCCACAGCCAGACGAGGAAGTGCGCGACGACCGCGATCGCCGTGAAGATGATGAAGCTGGTGACGAAGATCCCGTGGAATTCCTTCGCCTCCTCTTCGGTGAGTCCTGACAGTACGCTGGGTTTGTCCATGCCGTTGGCCATTGCCGAACCTCCGGATGCGGATCCGCGCGGGGGCTCCCGCGCGGCTTTGCCCGGCCGTGACGGACGGGCGGTCTCTCCGCCGCGGGGGATGGCGGCGGAAACTCGGATTCGACGGGCGGGCAGCCCGGGGCGCCTCACCCCGGACGGGACCTCATCCCATGAAGGCGAAGGGAATCGCCGAGAGCGCCATCGCCCGCGCCTCGACGAAGACCGAGCGGCGGGGCCCGGCGGCGGGGCGCAGGCGCTGCACCAGGGCGGCGGCCAGGAAGACCGGGTAGGTCGCCGCCAGGAAGGCCCTGAACTGGACTGCCTCCGAACGGGACCGCGACACCGTGAAGAACGAACGGGACATGGTTCCGGCTCTCATGATCGCTGATCTCCTCCCTGGCCCGCGGGGATTCGCGCGGCGTCTTCCGTGGCCGGCGCGGCGGGGGCCGCGCCGGAAAAGCTTCGGCGTCAGGCCGCCGCGAGGGCGATGCGGGCGCGCTCGACGCACATGCCGGTCACGCTGTCGGACCCGGCGCGCGCGGCCTCGCGCTCGGCGGCGTCGCGCAGGCGCTTGGCGAAGGAGATCCGCACCAGGACCGGGCTCTCCTCCACCGAGGCGTCGAGGCGCTCGCGGGCCTCGTCGTCCCAGGGCAGGGCGCGGTGCGTGCGGGCCGGCGTCGCCTCGACGGCGTCCATGTCCCGCGACAGCGGCAGGATGTGGAAGAGCGCGTCGAACAGCGCGTTGCAGACTTCCTGGACCAGGTAGGTCGCGCCGGAATAGCCCATGAACGGCGTGCCGGTATGGCGCCGGACCACGGCCCCGGGGAACGAGGCCGGGATGAACACCGCCCTCCCCCGCTCTCGGCGAGATAGAGGCGCTCGTTGTAGGAGCCGAACAGCACCAGCGGCGGCGTCTCGCGGATGGCCTGCCGGACCGCCGCGTTGTCGGGCTTGGCGCCGGCCTTTCGCGAGAACGCGAACCGGCAGGGCAGGCCCATCTCGTCTTCGAGGAAGTTTCGCAGGCCGCGAGCGTAGGTGTCGGTCGCCACCACGCCGAAGCTCGCCGAGGCGAAGAAGTCCTGCGTCACCGAGCGCCAGAGGTCCCACAGGGGCTTCAGGGTCGTGTGCTTCTCCCGCTCGATGAACGGCTCGGGATCGACGCCCAGGATCTCTCCGAGCGCCCGCAGGAACTTGGTGGTGCTGTGGACGCCGATCGGCGCCTGGAGGTAGGGCCGATCGAGGGCTTCGCAGAGCAGCCGCCCGAATTCGCGGTAGAGGCAGATATTGGCGTCGGCCTCGACGAGGCGCGGGATGTCGGCGAGGTGGCTGCCCAGCGGAAAGACCAGGTTCACCTCGGCCCCGATGCCCTCGACGAGGCGCCGGATCTCGGCAAGGTCGGAGGGCATGTTGAAGGTGCCGTAGGCCGGGCCGATCAGGTTGACGCGGGGTTTCACCCCCGGCGCCCGCTCCGGCCGGGGCGGGATCATGCCCTTCTTCGCGGCTTTCTTGGCGCCGTACTCGGCCCAGAGCCAGGACAGGGCCCGGTCGGCGGATTGCCACTGGTCCTCGTCGATGGTGCGGGGCAGGAAGCGCTGGAGGTTGGTGCCCTCGGGCGTGACACCGCCGCCGATCATCTCGGCGATCGAGCCGGTGACGACGACGCTCGGCTCCTTCGGATCGAGGGTCGCGTGGGCGCGGCGCATCGCGCCCTCGGTGCCGTGGCGGCCGAGTTCTTCCTCGGCGAGCCCCGTGACGACGATCGGCAATTCGTGCGGCGGCAGCGCGTCGGTGTAGTGCAGCACCGAGGTGACCGGCAGGTTCTCGCAGCCCACCGGGCCGTCGATGACCACCTGGAGGCCCTTCACCGCGGTGAAGACGTAGACGGCGCCCCAATAGCCGCCGGCGCGGTCGTGATCGAGGACGAGCATCAGGCCATCTCCCCGACCGGCTTCTCGGGCGCCGCACGCTTCACCGCGGCGCGCTTCTTCGGCACGTCCTCCCAGATCCCGGCGGCATGGCCGGTGCCGACCCCGGCGAAGAACGACCGCATGGCGTCGAACCGGTCGCGTTGCGCCATGGCGCCGTTGATCACTTGCGCCAGCGAGCCGGCGCCTGCGACGCCCATCAGCGGGCGGGCCGAGATCAGGTTGGTGAAGTAGAGCGCGGGAATCGCCCGCTCCTTGGCCTTCTGCACCACCGGCGTCGTGCCGATGGCGAGGTCGGGCCCGAATTCCTCGACCGCCGCGAGATCCTGCTCCAGGGAGGCGCGGAACTGCACCCGCGAGCCATGGGCCTCGAGCCAGTCGCGGTCGGCCTCCGAGTGCTTGGTGCGCGGGCAGGCGGTACCGACGTAAGGCACCTCGGCACCGCTCTCGACGAGGAGGCGGGCGACCAGCAGCTCAGAGCCCTCGTAGCCGGTGAGCGTGATCCGGCCGCGGATCGGGTTGGCGGAGAGCGCGCCGCGGATCGCCGGCAGGAACCGGTTCTTGGCCGCCGCGACCATCGCGGGGGAGACGCCGCAGGTCTCTCCGATCGCGTCGAGCCAGGCGGCGGTGCCGTCATGGCCGACCGGCGCGGAGGCGACCGCCGGGCGGCCCGCCGCTTCGAACTCGCGCAAGGACGCGATGTAGAACGGGTGGATCGCCGCGACCGCCGTGCAGTCGAGCGCCGCGTACAATTCCCGCCATTCCCGCGTCGGCACGACCGGGCCGGCGCTCAGGCCCAGCGGATCGAGCAGCGCCCCGATCTGCATCGGATCGGCCGGGAACATCTCGCCCAAGAGCGCGATCGTCGGGCGCCCGTCCCGGGGCTGGCGCGGGGCGGCGACGGGGCCGTGCTCCGCCTCACCGCGTGCGACCTTCAGCATGGCGCCGGCGAGCACGTCCTTGGCCTCGGCATGGGTCGGCACGCCGAAGCCCGGAACGTCGATGCCGATGATCCGCACCCCGTCGATCTCCCGCGGCAGCAGCCGCAGCGGCACGCCGGAGGCCGTCGGAACGCAGAGGTTGATGACCACGACGGCGTCGTGGAGCGCCGGATCGGCGGTCTCGCGCACCGCGTCGCGGATGTCCTCGAACAGCTTGCCGGTGACCAGGGTCTCGGAATTGAACGGCACGTAGCCGACGGTCCGCCGGGCGCCGTAGAAATGCGAGGTGAAGGTGAGGCCGTAGACGCAGCAGGCCGAGCCCGACAGGATCGTGGCGGTGCGGCGCATCCTGAGGCCCACCCGCAGCGACCCGAAGGCCGGGCACATGCTCTGCGGCTGGTCGTGCGGGCCGGTCGGGTAGTCGCGCCTCAACGCGTCCATCGTCTCGCCCATGCCGGCGGCTTGCGCCGCTCGGGCCATCGTCTCCTTGCCGGAATGGCAGCCGAGACCGTCCTGGCGCGTCGCTTTCAGGTTGATCGGGGCATCGACGGGCTTTCGGGCGCGCAGCGCCGCGAGGTCGAGGGAGGCGCCCATGGTCAGACCGCCTCGTAGACGACTTCGAGGGAGGGTTTCCGCGCGACGGCCCGGCCGCGCATGTCGGCGTCGCTCGCCGGATCGAGGACGACGCCGCGCCCGACCGCCTCGCCCTTGAACAGGCCCAGCAGCTGGTCCTGGCTGAGCGGCGTCGGCCGGTGCGGCAGGGCGGTGCCGATATTGTCGGCGAGTTCGGCAAAGAGCGGTCCCCAGCGCCCGTCCGGCCGGCCGATGATCTCGTAATTCGCGCTCTTCTTGCGGATGTCGTCGTCCGCGGGAATCGAAGCGAGGATCGGGATGCCGGCGGCCTCGGCGAAGGCCTGCGCCTCGCCGGTGCCGTCATCCTTGTTGATCACGAGGCCGCCGACGCCGACATTGCCGCCGAGCTTGCGGAAATACTCCACCGCCGAGCAGACGTTGTTGGCGACGTAGAGCGATTGCAGGTCGTTCGAGCCGACGACGATGACCTTCTGGCACATGTCGCGGGCGATCGGCAGGCCGAAGCCGCCGCAGACCACGTCGCCCAAAAAGTCGAGCAGGACGTAGTCGAAGCCCCATTCGTGGAAGCCGAGCTTTTCGAGCAGCTCGAAGCCGTGGATGATGCCGCGCCCGCCACAGCCGCGGCCGACTTCCGGTCCGCCGAGCTCCATCGCGAACACGCCGTCGCGCTTGAAGCAGACGTCGCCGATCTCGACCGATTCGCCGGCGAGCTTGCGCTTGGTCGAGGTCTCGATGATCGTCGGGCAGGCCCGGCCGCCGAAGAGCAGCGAGGTCGTGTCGCTCTTCGGGTCGCAGCCGATCAGCAGCACCCGCTTGCCCTGCTGCGCCAGCGTGTAGGACAGGTTGGCGAGCGTGAAGCTCTTGCCGATGCCGCCCTTGCCGTAGATCGCGATGATCTGCGTTTCGCGGGTCGCGGTGGTCGGCACCGGGTCCGGCGGGATGGCGGCCTCGGCCCGCAGGATCGAGGCCTGGAGGGCGGCGCCGGTCAGCGAAGCGTTCATGGCTGGGCTCTCCAATCGAGGATCATCTTCAGGCAATCGGGATCGCCGAAGGCTTTGCGGTAGGCGTCAGGCGCATCCGCGGCCGGGCGGCGATGGGTGACGAGGCGGTCGAGGGACAGGGCGCCGGTGCCGGCGAGCGCCGCCACCGCGTCGAGGTCGTGCGGCTGCCACTGCGCCGCGACGCGGAGGCGCGCCTCGCGCAGGAAGGCCGGCGGGAAGGCGAAGGAGAGCGGCGCCTCGTAGAAGCCCGCCAGCACCACCTCGCCGCCGGGCTGGAGCCGGGTGATCAGGGTGTCGAGAAGGCCGGCATCGCCGCTCGCATCGATGATGCGGGCGTATCGGGTGTCGTCCTGGCTCGGGTCGATCACCGGGTAGTCTTCGCTGCCGCGGCGGGCGGGATCGCGCTCCCACACCACCGGATCGAGGCTGGATGCCCGCATCAGGCGGGCGAGGAGCCGGCCGAGCACCCCGTGCCCGACGACGAGCTGACGCCCTTCCGCGGCGCTGCCTCGAAGCGCGTGGCGTGCGGTGGCGGCGAGGGCCAGCAGGATGCCGCGTTCGCCCAGCGACTCGGGAATCGGCCGCAGCCGGTGACCCTTGGAGACGAGGAGCGAGGCCGCGCCGCCGAACAGCCCGCGGACCGGCCCGAAGCAGCGGGCGCCCGGCACGAACACCGTCTCGCCGACGCGGCGGCCGGATTCCGGGCCGGCCTCGACGACGACACCGACCGATTCGTAGCCCGGGACCAGCGGGTAGCCCATGCCGGGGAAGTCCGGCATCCGCCCCGACCAGAGCAGGCGCTCGGTGCCGGTGCTGATGCCGCTCCAGGAGACCTCCACGGTCGCGTCGGTGGGGCCGGGCGCGTCGAGAGCGAGGTCGGCGAGGCCGAGCCGTTCGGGACGGTCGAGGATCACGGCCTGCGCGTGCATGCGGTACGGCCCTCCCCTGTTCGCGAGAACTGCCGTTCTGGGCGGCAATCGTCATCTTAGATGGACGGCTATCCGCGTCAAGTTTACTTTACACTTTTACGGCGGATGGCTCCGAGGGGGCCGTGGCGACGAGCAGGCGGACCAGCATCGGGCGCCGGGTCCGGCACTCGCGCACCCGCGCGAATCCGGCCGCCGCCAGCATCCCGGTGAGTTCGGTCGCGGTTCGCGGCCGGCCGCTGCCCATGGCGAGGAGGTAAAACCCGAAATAGGCGTCGCCGACCGGCTCGGCGCCGGGGGTGCCGGCCATCGGCTCGGCGAGCAGGAGCGTCCCGCCAGGACGGAGCGCCGCGCGGGCTGCCTTCAGGAGAGCGAGGGCAGGCCCGTCGTCGTGGTCGTGGATCACGCGCACCAGCGACACCGCGTCGGCGCCGGGCAGTAGCCCGTCATGGAAGCTGCCTCCGCGGGCGGTCATGCGCCCCGCCAGCCCCTCGGCGGCAAAGCGCCGTTCGGCCCGGGCGGCGACCGGCGGCAGATCGAACAGCGTAACGTGCAGGTGGGGAGCGCTGCGCGCCGCCTCGACCGCGAAGGCGCCCTCCCCGCCGCCGACATCGAGCAGATGCGCGTGAGGATCGAGCGGATACGCCTCGAGGATGTCGCGGGCGACCAGCGCCTGCGAGGCGCCCATCAGGGCGCTGTAGGATTCGACCGAAGCCGCATCGACGCCGGCCGGGTCGTCGGACCCGGCATAGGCCCAGTAGCCCGAGAGCCGGGTCGGTGCGTGCGTGCCGCGGAGCAGCGCCACGGGATCGCGCAGGTCGTCGTAGAGCATGGCATGATGCGCGACCATCGCGGCGACGGAGGGGTTGCCGAGGAGCGCCGCGCCGAGATCGCCGAGGGCGAAGCGCCCGTCGCGCAAATGCGTCAGGAGGCCGAGAGAGGCGGCGGCGCGCAGGAGGCAGAGCGTCCGGTCGGGCGGCAGGTCGAGGCGGCGGGCGAGTTCGTCGGGGGCGAGCGGCCCGTCGGCGAGGATCCGGAACAGGTCGAGGCGCAGGCACGCCGCAAGCACCTGCGCGTAGACGAAGCCGGCGCAGAGATCGAACAGCGCCCGGGCATTGCGCCGGGCGATCGGCCGAGTGAGCGGGAACGCGGCGGCGAAACGCTGGAAGCGCGGGCTGGCGATCAGGCGGTGGCGCCAGGCGAGGAGGCGGTCGCGCCAGAGGGGTGGCGCGACCGAGGTGGCTGGAAGGGCGTGAGGTTCGGGCCTCATGACCCTCCCCCCTCTGCGGGGGAGGGTGCCCGGCGGATGCCGGGCGGGAGAGGGGCAGCGCGACGCTGATCGAGGTGGCGCTCGTCAGAACGGTTCAGTGTTATCCGGAAGCGGCGTCCCCTCTCCCGGCCCGCTCCGCGGGCCACCCTCCCCCGCAGAGGGGGGAGGGTTCGGAGGCGTAGCGCCCCGCATGGCGCGCGAGCCACCCCGGTCATCGCCTCAAGCCACCAGGCTCTGCGCCAGCCGCGCCGGCAGGAACAGCCGGGTCTGGGCCAGGATCTCCTCCCGCAACACCGCGACGCCGGGGCAATCGGGGATCACCGCCATCGCCTCGTGGGCGAGGTCGGAGAGGCGGCGAAGCGCCCCGTCCATGCCGAGCAGGGCCGCCGCGTTCGGCCGCCCGAGGGTCACGTCGCGGCCGACCGGCTTGCCGACCTCCTCCTGCCGGCAGGCGACGTCGCGCAGGTCGTCGGCGACCTGATAGGCCTCGCCGAGATATTCGCCCAGCAGCCGCCAGCCCATCGGCTCGGCCCCGGCGGCGGCGGCGCCCGTCACGGTCGCGGCGGCGAAGAGCGCGCCGGTCTTGGCCTGCTGGTAGACCGAGAGGCCGACCTGCGGCTCGGATTCCCAGGCCTGTCCCGCCACGATGCCGGTGGGCGAGCCCACCGCGCGCGCCACCAGCCCGACAAGCGCTGCGAGGCGCATGGGCCTGCGCGCCGTACCCGGGCCAGGGTCTCGAAGGCCAGCACGATCAGGGCGTCGCCGGTGAGGAGCGCCACCGGCTCGCCATAGGCGACGTGGACCGTCGGCTTCTGGCGCCGCAACGCCGCGTCGTCGAAGCACGGCAGGTCGTCATGGACCAGCGAGGCGCAGTGCAGGAGTTCGATCGCGGCCGCCGCCGCGTCCGCCGTCGCCGGATCGTCGTCGCCGCAGGCCCGCGCCACCGCGAGGCAGAGCCGCGGCCGGATGCGGTGCCCGCCCGGGAACACGGCGTAGCGGATCGCCTCCGCCAGGCGCGGCGGCGCGCCGGGTGCCTCCGCGTAGGACACGGCCACGTCGAGGGCGCGCTCGATGCGCCGGCCGTCATCCATCAGACCATTCGCGAGGCCGTCCGTGAGGAGTTCCATGGCGTCTCTCCCGCGTGTCATTTCGTTTGAACATTTCACAGTGTCAACTTAGATTGACACTGTTGCGGTGGGAGATCAACGGCGTGGCCGACGAACGGGTGGTGGTGATCGGGGCGGGAATCGGCGGGCTCGTCGCCGCGCTGAAGCTCGCCGCCGCCGGACTGCCGGTGACGCTGGTCGAGACAGCCGCGCACCCCGGCGGCAAGATGCGCCGGATCCCGGCCGGGTCGCGGGAGGTCGAGGCCGGTCCCACCGTCTTCACCATGCGCTGGGTCTTCGAGGAGATCTTTTCGGAGTGCGGCGCGGATCTCGGCGCCCGGATCGCCCTCACCCCCGCCGAGATCCTCGCCCGCCACGCCTGGAGCGGGCCTGAGCGCCTCGATCTCTTCGCCGATTCGGAGCGCTCCGCGGCGGCCATCGCCGATTTCGCGGGACCGCGCGAGGCGGAAGGCTTCCGGCGCTTCCGCGCCCGGGCAGGCGAGATCTACCGCACGCTCGAGGAACCGTTCATCCGCGGCCAGCGGCCGGGACCCGCCGACCTCGCGGTCCGGGCCGGTCCGCGGGGCTTGGGTGGGCTGATGCGGATCCAGCCCTTCACCACCCTGTGGTCGGCGCTCGGCGAATACTTTCACGATCCGCGCCTGCGCCAGCTGTTCGGCCGCTACGCCACCTATTGCGGCTCCTCGCCGTTTTCGGCGCCTGCGACCCTGATGCTGGTCGCCCATGTCGAGATGGAGGGCGTCTGGACCGTATCGGGCGGGCTGTCGCGGCTTGCTTCCGCCGTCGCGGCCCTTGCCGCGGAGCGCGGGGCGATCCTGCGCTACGGCACGAAAGCGACCGGCATCGCGGTCGAGGGAGGACGGGTGACCGGCGTCACGCTCGCGACCGGCGAACGGCTGCCGGCGACCCGGGTGGTGGCGAATCCCGACGTGGCGGCCCTCGCCGACGGGATGTTCGGATCGGGCCCTGCCCGGGCGGTCGATCCGGTGCCGGCCCGTGACCGTTCGCTCTCGGCCGTGACCTTCGCGGTGGCGGGCCGGCCGGCCGGGTTCGACCTCGTGCGCCACAACGTCTTCTTCTCGCCCGACTACGCCGCCGAGTTCGCCGACCTCCGCGCTGGCCGCCTGCCGCGCGATCCCACCGTCTATGTCTGCGCGCAGGATCGAGGCGACGACGGCATGCCGTCCGCCGCTCCGGAAGCCCTGCTCTGCCTCGTCAACGCGCCGGCCACCGGCGCCGCCTTGCGCCCTGAGGAGATCGCCCGATGCCACGACACGATGAGCCGGCGGCTCTCCGCCTGCGGCCTGACGATCAGCGAGACGGCGCGGACGGTCACCGGGCCGGCGGAGTTCGAGCGGCTGTTTCCGGCGACGGGCGGGGCGCTCTACGGCCGGGCCTCGCACGGCTGGATGGCGTCGTTCCGCCGTCCGGGGGCGCGCACGCGGCTGCCGGGCCTGTATCTCGCGGGGGCAGCGTCCATCCGGGGCCGGGCGTGCCGATGGCGGCGCAATCGGGCCGGCTGGCAGCCGCGAGCGTGTTGCAGGACCTCGCTTCGATATCCCGGTCGCGCCGGGTGGCTATGCCTGGTGGTACGTCGACGCGGTGAGCGACGACGGCGAGCACGGCCTGACCGTCATCGCGTTCCTGGGCAGTGTCTTCTCGCCCTACTACGCCTGGAGCGGGCGCGGCGACCCGATCAACCATTCCGCCGTCAACGTGGTGCTCTACGGCAAGCCCAAGGCCTGGGCGATGACCGAGCGCAGCCGGCGCCACGTGAGCCGGACCGCGACTTCGCTCGCCATCGGCCCGAGCTCGCTCGACTGGGACGGCACCACCCTGACGATCCGGGTCGACGAGGTGACGACCCCCCTGCCCGTCGGCTCTCCGGCACGATCCGGGTCCGGCCCGGCGGGTTCACGCCCGCCCCCTTCACCCTCGATTCGGACGGGCACCACCGCTGGTGGCCGCTCGCCCCCTCCTCGCGGGTCGAGGTTGCGTTCGACAGGCCCTCGCTGAACTGGAGCGGCCACGCCTATTTCGACACCAACGAGGGCGACGTGCCGCTGGAACACTCGTTCAGGAGCTGGACCTGGTCGCGTTCGACGCTCGAGCACGGCGCGGCGATCCTCTACGACGTCGAGCGGCGCGACGGCAGCCGCCAGGACCTGTCCCTGCGCTTCGACCCCGACGGCACCCCGCGCCCGATCGCGCCACCGATCCCGGCCGTGCTGCCGCGCACGCTCTGGCGCCTGCCGCGCGCCACCCGCAGCGACGACGGCCGGGCAGCCGTGCTGCGACGCTTCGAGGACGCGCCGTTCTACTCGCGCTCGCTGCTCTCGGCGCGGATCTGCGGCGAGGCGGTGCGGCCGGTCCACGAATCGCTCGATCTCGACCGGCTCACCCACCCGCTGGTGCGGTTCATGCTGCCCTTCCGCATGCCCCGCCCGCAAGAAACCAAGTAGTCCTCACTGATCCCCCCTTGGTTTGGCGGACGCCCCTGAGAGCCTGTTTGAGCAGAATTTTCCATAAATGGTTTGAGCAAGGCAGGATCGCCTTATCCTCCAGCCTCATCCTGAGGTGGGAGGATAGATATGCCATGATCCCTTTCAGCTTTGGTCAGATCGTCCCACTCAAACAGGCCTTGATGCAGCCTCAGATTGATTGAGACAGTTTAGCGATTAACCTCAGCGCTGAACCGATGGCGGTTATCCGGGCCGAGAGCACGCGCTGTCTGTCACGGAAGCTGCCAATGCCTGGCCTCGTCGCACGCTTGAGCGTGTCGGAGTTGGAGAAGCGCTTCACGGCCTGCCGTGAGGGGCGCACCGCCCGTCAAATCCAGGCGATCTGGCTCCTGGCCAAAGGCCACAGCTGGCTGACGCTGCGGCGGCCACGGCCTGCAGCGAGGGCTGGGTGCGTCGCCTCTGCGAGCGCTACAACGCCGAGGAACCCGAGGCCCTGGATGACCGGCGTCGCGATGACGGGGCCGCCCCCAGCATCCTGACCCCGGAAGTCCTCGATCGGCTGCGCCAGCACCTGGCCGAGCCACCGGCGGATACAGGCGGGTGGACGAGCGATACCGGCGTCGTCCGTTCGCACACAAACCTCCACTGGATCCCCAAAACCGCCAAGCCAATGCTTAAGGCGAACTCATCAACCGGAGACCGTGTAATCCCTTGGCCGTAACCCCTTGCGCCCTCCGGCCGGGGGACGATGGCCGGAAGGCGCGGCTCTCCGGCGGGAGGGCGCCTGCTACTCAAGGACCCGGTGCGGCTCGACGCGACGCCCACAACGCCCGGGATCCCCGACATGGTGTCTCTCCTCGCCTCTGACCCCGCCGTCTCCATCGTCGTCCCGCTCTACGGAAAGGCGGACGTGATCGGGCAGACCGTCGAGGCGGTGCTCCGGCAGACCTTCGCGGCGTTCGAGCTGATCGTCGTCGACGACGGCTCGCAGGATGGCGGCGGCGAGGTCGTCGCGGCCTTCACCGATCCCCGCATCCGCCTGATCCGCCAGGCCAATGCCGGCAGCGCCGCGGCGCGCAACCGGGGCGTCGCCGCGGCGCGCGCCGACTGGATCGCCTTCCTCGACGCCGACGACCTCTGGGCTGGGCGGCACCTCGAGAACCTCCTGGCGGCGGCCTCGAAGGGGGATGCGGTCGCGGTCTTCGCCAACCACCTGCTCGCCAGCCGCGCCGCGCCGGTGATGAAGGCCGACATCCCCGACCAGCGGGTCGACGACGTGTTCGCGTTCCTGCTCGCGACCTACCCCTACGCCGTGCATTCCAGCAGCGTGCTGGTGGCGCGCAGCGCCCTGATCCGCGCCGGGCTCTTCCCGGTCGGCGCCGTGATGGGCGAGGACACCGACACCTGGTGCCGCCTCGCCTTCGAGGGGCCGTTCCGCTACGTCGCCGAGCCGACCGCCGTCTACCGCGACGGCCACCCGACCAGCGTGCTCGCCCACCAGTCGCGCCGGCGCCCGCTGCCGCCGCCCTTCGACCGGACGCTCACCGCCCGCCTGCGCCACGGCACGGTGCCGCCCCACCTCGTCCGCTCCGCCGGCCGCTACCGCAACTTCCTGATGCTCGAATACGCCCGCCAGCTCCTCGACATCGGCGAGGCGGACGCCGCGCGCGACATCTTGCGCCGGCATTGCCGCCTCGCCGACGATCCCATGCGCTACGCCAGGCGCTTCCTGCGGACGTGGGGGTTCGGGCACCGGCTGTATGCGCTGTCGCGGCCGTGGGTGCCGACGCGATGAAGACGCTTGCTTGATGGGGCAGAGCAGGATGATCGCTCCGCTCATCCCCGTACAGGGTCATTTCGGAGCCGCGCAGCGGAGCCCGGGATCCGGAACCGCGGATGGGACAGGATCAAGCGAGGAGCGTCCCGCTTCGTTCTCCAAAACCGGAATTCATGGATTCCGGGCTCCGCTGCGCGGCCCCGGAATGACGTCGAGGGAATGGAAGGCCGCTCCGCCGACGCCGGATGCCCCCCGCCCGCCCGAAAAATTCCTGTTAGCGCAACCAACCTGTCCCAATTGACGGACAGCAACCTGTCTGCATAATCGGACAGGTGAGCGCCGGCGGACGACCGCGGGCGGCTCCGGGCAGCTTCGAAGCAAGCCGCGAGCCAAGGACGGCCCCGTGACCTCCGCCATCGAACCGCACAAGGCGCGCCGGCTCTACCTGCTGCTGCGCGATCAGATCACCAGCGGGAGGCTGCCGCCCGGCGCGCGGTTGCCGGGCGAGCCGGCGCTCGCCACCGAGCACGGCCTGGCGCGGGTCACCGTGCGGCGCGCCCTCGACCTGCTCGCCGGCGAGGGGCTGGTGCGGCGCAGGCCCGGCTCGGGCACCTTCGTGCAGGGGCCGGCCGGCCCCGGCCGGTGGTCGGCGACCTGCCGAACCTGCTCTCGGGCCTGATCGCCATGGGGCGGGCCACCGGCGTGCGGCTCCTGTCCTTCGAGTATGTCGCAGCACCCGCCGCCATCGCCGAGGCGCTGCTGCTGGAGCCCGGCGAGCGGGTGCAGCGCTCGGTGCGCGTGCGCCTGATCGACGGCCAGCCCTTCTCCTACCTCACCACCCATGTCCCCGAGCGGGTCGGCCTGTCCTATTCGGAAGCCGATCTCGCGGCGACGCCGCTCCTCGAGCTGATGGAGCGCTCCGGCGTCACCGCCGACCGGGCGACGCAGGCGATCGGTGCGACGCTCGCCGGCCCCGAAGTGGCAGCCGCCCTCGACCTCGAAGTCGGTTCGGCCCTGATCGACCTGACCCGCGTGGTGTTCGATCCCGACGGCCGCGGCGTCGAGCACCTGCACGCGCTCTACCGGCCGGACCGCTACGCCTTCCAGATGGACCTGCAGCGCACGGGTGATGCCGGCGAGCGGCGCTGGACGCCCGCGGCGACCCGCCCGGCCAAGCCCGAGACCCGTCGTTCTTACCCCAGGAGGCCCGCCCCGTGACCTCGATCCTCGTTCCGTCCCGCCGCGCCGTCCTGCGTACCGGCCTCGCCGCGACCTCCGTGATGGCGATGCCGGCGATCCTGCGGGCGCAGGGCGCGGCCGTGAAGCTCGGCATCATCCAGCCGGTGACCGGCGCGCTCGCCAACGATGGCGACCTCGGCAAGCTCGGCGCGGAGCTCGCCGTGCAGGACATCAACGCCGCCGGGGGCCTCAAGGCGCTGGGCGGCGCCAAGCTCGAGATCGTCTTCGCAGACAGCCGGTCGAGCCCGGAAGTGGCGGCGCAGGAGACCGAGCGCCTGAACGGCGAGGGCGTGGCGGCGATCGTCGGGGGCTTCGCCAGCGGGCTCTGCGCCACCGCGAGCCAGGCCGCCTCGCGCTACGACCTGCCCTACCTGATCGATGTCGGCGTCGCCGACCAGCTGACCCAGCGCGGCCTCAAGAACACGTTCCGGTTCTCGCCGAGCTTCGGCATGGTGACGAAGAGCGCGCTGGAACGCCTCGTCGCCCTCAACGACGCCGCCGGCAAGCCGGCCCGCACCGTCGTGATCGTCCACGAGGACGGGTTGTTCGGCTCCGGCCTCGCCAAGCTCCTCCAGGCCGAATTGCCGAAGCTCGGCTTCGAGATCCTGGAGACCGTGTCGCACCCGACCCCGGCCCGCGACATGGCCAACGTCGTCCTGCGCATCCGCTCGCTCCAGCCCGACCTCGTCATCCCGTCGAACTATTACGGCGAGTTCGTGCTGCTCGCCCGCACGATGCTCCAGCAGCGGGTCCGGCCAAAGGGCATCTACGCGATCCTCGGCGGCGGCGCCTCGTCCTTACGCTTCGTCAAGGAATTCCCGCAGGCGGCCGAGGGCGTGATGGATTGCAACCACTGGCCCGATCCGAAGAACCCGCTGACCGCCGAACTGCGCAAGCGCACCGAGGCCGCGGGACGAGCCTTCGCCTACAACGTGCCGATGAACTACTCCGCCGTGCGGCTGATGGCCGAGGCGATCGAGAAGGCCGGCGCGCCCGACCGGCTCAAGATCATCGAGGCGCTTTCCACCCAGAGCTTCGCCAGCGGCGTGATGCCCTACGGCCAGTCGAAGTTCGCGGGCGGCCAGAACACCTCGGCGCTGCCGCTCAACACCCAGGTCCAGGGCGGCGACGTCAAGGTGATCGCACCGCCCGCCTTCGCCGAGGCGAAGGCGAACTTCCCGTTCAAGGCGTGACGATGTACGCGCCCCAGATCCTGATCGAGGCAGCCCTCAACGGCCTGATGACGGGGGCAGTCTACGCCCTCATCGCCCTCGGGCTGACCCTGGTCTACGGGGTCCTGCACATCATCAACTTCGCGCACGGGGCGCTGCTCACCGTCGCGATGTTCGCGGTCTGGGGCGCCTTCGCGCTGGTCCACGTCGATCCCTACCTCGCGATGGTCGGGATCGTGCCGCTGATGTTCGGCCTCGGCTACGGCCTGCAGCGCTTCGTCATCGGCCCGGCGAGCCACGGCAACGACAACAACGTGCTCCTCGTGACGCTCGGCCTGTCGATCGTGCTGGAGAACGGGCTGCTCGCCCTGTTCCGCTCCGATACCCGCGCCCTCGATTCCGATGCCGCCCTCCAGGTGATCGAGCTCGGCCCGCTCCTGCTCTCGACGCCGCGGGTGATCGGCTTCGTCGCCGCCATCGCGGTGACCGGCCTGCTCTGGCTCCTCCTCAACCGTTCTGACACCGGCCGGGCGATCCGGGCGGTGGCGCGGGAGAAGCTCGGCGCCCGCCTCGTCGGCATCGAGGTCGACCACGTCTACGCCGTCACCTTCGGGATCGGCTGCGCGTGCCTCGCCGTCGCCGCCTGCCTGTTGATGCCGACCTACTACGTCAACCCGCGCTCCGGCGCCGCCTTCGTGCTCGTCGCCTTCACCATCGTGGTGCTCGGCGGCATGGGATCGATCGCCGGCGCCCTCGTCGGCGGCCTGATCATCGGGGTGGTCGAGAGCTTTTCCGGCCTGCTGCTCGGCGACAGCCTGGGTCAGATCGGCATCTTCCTGATCTTCATCCTGGTGCTGCTGGTGCGTCCGACCGGCCTGTTCGGAGCCCGCGCATGAGCGCCCGCGACCTCGCGCCCGTCCTCCTCGTCCTCGGCGTGCTCGCCGCCCTGCCCTTCCTCGGGCTGTCGGGCAGCCTCCTCAACTTCCTCGTCACCACGCTCATCATCGCGCTCGCGGGATTGGGCTGGAACGTGCTCGGCGGCTTCGGCGGCCAGTATTCCTTCGGTCACGCCGCCTTCTTCGGCACCGGGGCCTACGCCACCGCGATCCTCCAGATGAAGCTCGGCTGGAACGCCTGGTCGGCGCTCGGGGCGGGAATCGGCCTCGGGGCGCTGGTCGGCCTCGCCATCGGGTTCCTGAGTTTCCGGGCGGGCCTGCGCGGCTCCTACTTCGCCCTCGTGACGCTTGCCTTCGCGGAAGTGTTCCGCATCCTGGCCAACGCCGCCGACTTCACCGGGGGCGCCGCCGGGCTGCTCCTGCCCCTGCGGCCGGGCCTCGCCACCCTGCAATTCGCCGACCGGCGGCTCTTCGTCCTCCTGGTCGTCGCCTTCGTCGGCGTGGCGCTGCTCGCCTCGCGCTGGCTCGAGCGCTCGCGCTTCGGCGCCCACCTGATTGCGGTGCGCGAGAACGAGGAGGCGGCCCGCGCGCTCGGGGTCGATGCCCTCTCGGTGAAGCTGCGCGCCATCGCGCTCTCGGCGGCGATCACCGCGGCGGCCGGCGGCCTCTACGTGCAGTACTTCCTCTACCTCGATGCCGGGGTGGCCTACGGCACCTGGATCTCCGTCGAGGCGCTGCTGGCGCCGATCGTCGGCGGCATCGGCACCGCCTTCGGGCCGCTCGTGGGTGCGCTTGCGCTGCAAGGCCTCGGCGAACTCACCAAGCATCTGGCCGGCGGCGTTCCGGGGGTCGATCTCGTGGTGTTCGGCGCCTGCCTCATCGCCGTCATCGCCTTCGCGCCGCAGGGGCTGCTCGGCCTGCGCCGCCGCAAGCGCAAGGCGCGCGCCGTCCCGGTGGGAGCCTGATCCATGCTCGCCGTCGATTCCCTCACCAAGCGCTTCCAGGGCCTCGTCGCGGTCGACCGCGCGTCGCTCACCGTGCCGGCGGGCTCGATCACCGGGCTCATCGGGCCGAACGGCGCCGGCAAGACCACCCTGTTCGGGATGATCTCCGGCTTCCTCACCCCCAGCGAAGGCCGGGTGACGTTCGAGGGCGAGGACGTGACGATGGTGGCGCCGCACCTGCGGGCCCGCCGCGGCATCGCCCGCACCTTCCAGATCGTCCAGCCCTTCGCCGGGTTGACGGTCGCCGAGAACATCGCGGTCGGCGCCTACCTGCGCCATCCGCGCCGGGCGGATGCGGTAGCGAAGGCCCGCGAGGTCGGGACGCGGGTGGGTCTCGGCGACCAGCTCGACAAGCCGGCCGCCGACCTCACCGTCGCCGGGCGCAAGCGCCTGGAGGTGGCCCGGGCGCTGGCCACCGAGCCGCGGCTCCTCCTCCTCGACGAGGTGCTGGCGGGCCTGAACCCGTCGGAAATCCGCGACATCCTCCCCGTCGTGCGCGCCATCCGCGACGACGGCGTCACCATCCTGATGATCGAGCACATCATGCAGGCGGTGATGACCCTGTGCGAGGAGGTTTTCGTCCTCGCGCAGGGCCGGATGATCGCGTCCGGCCCGCCGCGGCAGGTCTGCGCCGACCCGCAGGTGATCGAGGCCTATCTCGGCAAGGGCGCGGCCGCCCGGATGAAGGCCGAAGATTCCGTCAAGGGCGAGGCGGTCGATGCTTAAGATCGAAGGCCTTCGCGCCGGCTACGGCGCCACCGAGGTCCTGCGCGGCCTCGACCTCACGGTGAAGCCCGGCGAGATCGTCGCGGTGCTCGGCGCCAACGGCGTCGGCAAGACGACGCTGAACAAGGTCCTGTCCGGGGTGGTCTCGGCGCGGGCCGGAAACATCCGCTTCGACGGCCGGGCCATCACCCGGGCCTCGGCCTCTGCCATCGTCGAGGCCGGGCTGATCCACGTCCCGGAAGGCCGCAAGATCTTCCCGAACCTCAGCGTGCGCGAGAACCTGGTGCTCGGCAGCTATCGCCGCGGCCGGGCGCGGCGGGGGGAGAACATCGAGCGGGTCTTCGCCACCTTCCCGCGCCTGCGCGAGCGGGCGGCCCAGGCCGCCGGCACCCTCTCAGGGGGAGAGCAGCAGATGCTCGCCATCGGCCGCGGCCTGATGGCCGAGCCGCGGCTCCTCATCCTCGACGAGCCCTCCCTCGGGCTCTCGCCGCTCCTCGTCGAGGAGATGTTCACGCTCGTCCGTACCCTCAACCAGGAAGGACTGCCGATCATGCTGGTGGAGCAGAACGTGGTGCAGTCGCTCGATCTCGCGACCCGCGCCTACATCCTGGAGAACGGCACCGTCGCGCTCTCGGGCGACGCCGCGACGCTCGCCGCCGACCCGGCCCTGCGCCGCACCTATCTGGGGCTGTAGGATGGGCATCGTCACCCCCGGCATCGCCCCGGCGACCACGCTGCTCGCCGAGCCCGCCCCCGCCTGGCTCGGGCAATGGACGAGTTTCGCGGCCGGTCTCGTCCCCGCCGATATTCCGGAGCCGGCGCTCGACCGCGCCCGCCTGGTCCTCCTCGACTCGCTCGGCGTCATCGCCGCCGGGATGCGCGAGCCGGAATGCCGGGCGCTCGCCAAGCGCCTCGCCGCCCGCCGCCCAGGTCCCGCTCCGGCGATCGGCAGCGGCCTGTCCCTCGATCCGCGCGACGCGGCCCTGGTCAACGGTGCCGCCGGTACGACGCTGGAACTCGACGAGGGCAACCAGTACGCCCGCGGCCATCCCGGCATCCACGTCGTGCCCGCGGCCCTCGCCGCCGCGCAGGAGACGCAATCCTCCGGTGCCGACCTGATCGCCGCGCTGGTCCTCGGCTACGAGATCGGCGCGCGGATCGGCATCGCCTCGAAACTACGCGTGACGATGCACCCGCACGGCACCTGGGGCACGGTCGGGGCGGCGCTCGCCGTCGCCAAGCTCCATCGTGCCGATGCCGCGATGATCGGCCGGGCGATCGGCCTCGCCTCGTCGCTGGGGTTGAGCACCAGCCGGCGCACGATGCTGGAGGGGGCGACGGTGCGCAACACCTATGCCGGCCTCTCCAACCAGCTCGGGCTCACCGCCTGGGACCTCGCCGAGAGCGGCTTTCTCCCCGAGCGCGACGGCATCGGGACGGTCTATGGCGGCATCCTCGCCGACGACTTCTCCGCCGCCGCGATGGTGGAGGATCTGGGGACCCGCTGGGAGATCGCCCGCAACTACTTCAAGCGTCACGCCGCCTGCCGCTACACCCACGGCGCCCTCGACGCCCTGGCGCAGATCCGCGCCGAGGCCGGCCCGATCGACCCGGATTCCGTGCGCTCGGTCGAGGTCGCGACCTATGTCTGGGCGGCGCAGCTCGACCATCCGGCGCCCGAGACGATGCTGGCGGCGAAGTTCTCCCTGCCCTTCGCCCTCGCGGCAGCCATCGTGCGGGGCGAGGCCGATACCGACGCCTTCCGGGACGAGGCGCGCGCCGACCGCCGCATCCTGTCGCTGGCCCGCCGGGTGATGGTGCAGGAGGACCCGACCATGACGGCGCAGCTGCCGTCCTTGCGTCCGGCCAAGGTCACGCTGACGCTGGCCGACGGCCGCAAGCTCTCGGCCAAGGCGCTCACCAACCGCGGCGACACCGAGGATCCGTATTCGGCCGACGATGTCCGGGAGAAGTTCCGGGCGCTCGCCGGGCCGGTCTGGGGGGCGGAGCGATGCGAGGACGTCATCCGCGCGGTCGCCGGGATCGAGACGGCGGAGGGGGTCGGGAAGCTGCTGGCGTTGGTGGCGTGAGCCTCCCGCCTCACTTCCCGACAGTAACCACCGACATCACACCCACCACGTCATTCCGGGGCCGCGCAGCGGAGCCCGGAATCCAGAACCACAGGTAGTCGCGAGGAGAGCGGATCGTCTCCGCTTCATTCTGCAAGATCCGCGGTTCTGGATCCCGGGCTCCGCTACGCGGCCCCGGGATGACGCGGAGATCATTCATCGATCGGGCGCCTCGACAACAAGAGAGAGCCTGCTGGCAACAAGACAGTACCGGGAAGACTTAACCTCATGTCCCTGAAGTCCCGCCTCGCCGAGGACCGCGTCCTCGTCGCTCCGGGCGTCTACGACGCCCTCACGGCCTCGCTCGCCACGGATGCGGGCTTCGAGGCCCTGTACCTCTCGGGCGCGGCCATCGCCTATACGCGGCTGGGCCGGCCCGATATCGGCCTCGTCTCGATGACCGAGGTCGCCGAGACCATCACCCTGGTGCGCGACCGGGTGGCGACGCCCCTCGTGGTCGATGCCGACAACGGCTACGGCAACGCGCTCAACGTCGAGCGCACCGTGCGGCTGTTCGAGCGCGCCGGCGCCAGCGCGATCCAGCTCGAGGACCAGAGCTACCCCAAGCGCTGCGGCCACCTCCAGGACAAGACGCTGATCGGCCAGGGCGACATGGTCGGCAAGATCAAGGCGGCGCTCGACGCCCGCGTGAGCGCCGAGACCCTGATCGTCGCCCGCACCGATGCGGTGGCGGTCGAGGGCTTCGAGCGCGCCATCGAGCGGGCCCGGGCCTATGCCGAGGCCGGAGCCGACGTTCTGTTCGTCGAGGCGCCGCGCTCGGCCAACCAGTTGGCGGAGGTCACGAAGGCGCTCGGGCACAGCCGGCCGCTTCTGGCCAACATGGTCGAGGGCGGCGACACGCCGCTGGCCTCGGCCGCCGATCTCGGGGCTTTGGGCTTTCGCCTGGTGATCTTCCCCGGCGGCATCGTCCGGGCGCTCGCCCGCACCGCCCAGGCCTATTACGGCTCGCTCGCCAAGGCCGGCACCAACACGCCGTTCGCCGACCGGATGTTCGATTTCGGCGAGCTGAACGCCTTGATCGGCACGCCCGAGATGCTGGCCCGCGGCCGCGCTTACGAGGGAGCGGGACAATGACCTCGATCGATCCCGTCACCCTGGCGGTGCTGAAGGGCCGCCTCGAGCAGATCGCCGACGAGATGGACGCGACGCTCTACCGCTCGGCCTTCAACCCGATCATCGCCGAGGCCCGCGACGCCTGCCACGGCCTCTACCACGCCACCACCGGCGACACCCTGGTCCAGGGCACCAAGGGCCTGCCGATCTTCGTCGGCGCCATGGCCTTCGCGGTGAAGGCGGTCATCGCCAAGGTCGAGCGCGAGGGGGGCTTGCAGCCCGGCGACACCTTCCTGTTCAACGATCCCTATAGCGGCGGCACCCACCTCAACGACTTCCGCCTCGTCCGCCCGGTCTTCCGGGACGGCACATTGTTCTGCTGGCTCGCCTCGGTCGGCCACTGGCTCGACATCGGCGGCAACGTGCCGGGCGGCTACAACCCGAAGGCGACCGAGAGCTTCCAGGAGGGCGTGCGCTTCCCGCCGGTGAAGCTGTTCTCGGCCGGGCGCCTGAACCAGGACATCGTCGACATCCTGGCCGCCAATACCCGCGTCCCGACCTCGAACTGGGGCGACCTCAACGGCCAGCTCAACGCCCTCGATCTCGGCGAGCGCCGCTTCACCGCGCTCCTCGACGAGTACGGCGACGCCACGGTCGATGCCGCCTTCGCGGCCTTCTCCGACCGGGCCGAGGCCCTGATGCGCGCCGCGATCCGGGCGCTGCCGGACGGCCGCTACGGCTTCTCGGACGTGCTCGACAACGACGGCATCACCGACGAGCCCCTGACCATCGCCCTCGACCTGACCATCGCGGGCGACGCGATGACGCTCGACTTCTCGCGCTCCTCGGCCCCGGCGCAGGGGCCGATCAACATCTCGCACGCCACCACGGTGGCGGCCTGCTACGTCGCCCTCAAGCACGTCTTCACCGAGGTCCCGGCCAATGCCGGCTGCCTGCGGCCGATCACCTTCACGGTGCCGGAGACGACCCTGCTGGGTGCCGGCGCACCGAAGCCGATGGCGGGCTACACCGAGACGATCCTGCGGCTGATCGGCGTGGTGCTGGGTGCGCTCGCCGAGGCCGATCCGGAGCGCGCGACCGCCGCGCCCTTCGGCACCATCAACGCGCTCTCGCTCGCCGGCCACCGGGCCGACGGCTCGCGCTGGGTGATGTTCTCGTTCTTCGGCGGGGGCCTCGGCGGCAATCCCGAGAGCGACGGTCTCAGCCACGCCAACAACCCGATCTCGACCGCGACGATCCCCCCGGTCGAGATCCTGGAGGCGGCCTATCCGGTGGTATTCACCCGATGGGGTCTGCGGCCGGACAGCGCCGGGGCCGGCGCCCATCGCGGCGGCTTGGGCGCGGTCTACGAGATCGAGACCCTGACCGATGCCGACGTGTTCCTCCTCGGCGAGCGCGGCAAGGTGGCGCCGTTCGGCGTCAAGGGCGGGCATTCCGCGGCGCTCAACCGCTTCGGCTGGCAGACGCCAGACGGCTGGGCGAGCCCGCCGATGGTCTCGAAGGTCACGGATGTCCGCATCAGGGCCGGCGAGCGGGTGCGGCTCGAGACCCCCGGCGGCGGCGGCTTCGGCCACCCGGCCGAGCGGAACCGCGACGCCCTGAAGCGCGACCTGCGCCTCGGCTACGTGACCAGAGAGGCGGCCGCCCGCGACTACGCCCTGACGACCGGAGACGACCAATGACCCCCCGCGCCATCGTCGGCGTCGATGTCGGCGGCACCTTCACCGACCTGTTCTATTACGACGAGGCCGCCGGCCGCTTCCAGACCGGCAAGGTCCCGTCGAACCGCGGCGACGAGGCGGTGGGCTTCCTCGCCGGCCTGAAAGGGTTCGGCCCGGTCGCCGGCCTCGCCTCGATCGTCCACGGGACGACGGTGGGCACCAACGCGCTGCTGGAGCGCAAGGGCGCCCGAATCGGCCTCATCACCACCCGCGGCTTTCGCGACGTGCTGGAGATGCGCCGCCGCGACCGGCGCCATACCTGGGGCCTGTGGGGCGACTTCGTCCCCGTGGTCGACCGCGATCTCAGGCTGGAAGTCGACGAGCGGACGCTCGCCGACGGCACGATCCGTGAGGCGGTGAACCCGGACCAGGTGGCGGAGGCCGCCCGCGCCCTTCTCGCCAACGGCGCCGAGGCCCTGGCGATCTGCTTCGTCAACGCCTACGCCAACCCGGAGAACGAGCGGGCGGCCATGGAAGCGGCCGCCGCCGTGTGGCCGAACGCCAATGTCGAGCGCTCGTCCGGCATCCTGCCGGAGATCCGCGAGTTCGAGCGCACCTCGACGACCGTGCTCAACGCCTATCTCCAGCCGGTGGTCGGCAGCTATCTCGGCAAGCTCGACCGGGCGCTGGAATCCGAGGGGTTCGAGGGCCGCTTCCACATCGTCCAGTCCAACGGCGGCGTGATGTCGACCGCCACCGCCCGGCGGCTTCCCGTCCGCACCGCCCTGTCGGGTCCGGCGGCCGGCGTCATCGCGGCCG
Organism: Methylobacterium aquaticum; assembly: GCF_016804325.1. Classification (NCBI taxonomy): domain Bacteria; kingdom Pseudomonadati; phylum Pseudomonadota; class Alphaproteobacteria; order Hyphomicrobiales; family Methylobacteriaceae; genus Methylobacterium; species Methylobacterium aquaticum. The sequence continues at coordinate 1,160,137 of NZ_CP043627.1, read as the reverse complement.
CCGCCATCGCCAAGGAGGCCGGTTTCCCGAACGTGATCACGGGCGATCTCGGCGGCACCTCCTTCGACGTGTCGCTGGTGGTCGAGGGCGAGACGGCCTTGGCCGCCCAGACGACGATCGATTTCGGCCTCGTCATCCGCACGCCGATGATCGAGATCAGCACGATCGGCGCCGGCGGCGGCTCGATCGCCCATGTCGATGCCGGCGGCCTGCTCCAGGTCGGGCCGGAGAGCGCCGGCTCGCGGCCCGGCCCGGTCTGCTACGGCCAGGGCAACACCCGCCCGACGCTCACCGACGCCAACGTGGTGCTCGGCCGCATCAACGCCGAGCGGCCGATCGGCGGGGCGCTGAAGCGCCTCGACGTCGAGGCGGCCAAGGCCGCGATCCACGAGCATGTCGCAGCCCCGCTCGGCCTCGACGTGATGGCGGCGGCCGAAGCCATCGTGCGCGTCGCCGACGGCAAGATGGCCGGCGCGATCCGCCTCGTCTCGATCGAGCGCGGCCACGATCCGCAGAAGTTCGCAGCGGTGCCGTTCGGCGGCGGCGGTGCGCTCCATGTCGGCGCGCTGATCAAGGATGTGGGCCTGCGCGGCGCGCTCGTGCCGCGCTATCCGGGCGTCACCTCGGCGCTCGGCTGCGTCATCGCCGATATCCGCCACGACCATGTCCAGACCCTCAACCTGTCGCTGTCGAACCTCGACGCCGCCGCCCTCGACCGGCGGATGGTGGCGGAAGCCGACGCTGCCCGCGAGGTCGTCGAGGCCGCCGGCCTCACCGTCTCGCGGATCGACACGGTGTTCGAGCTCGACATGCACTATGTCGGCCAGACCCATACCGTCGCGGTGGCGCTGCCGGTGACGGTGAAGGACGGCACCACCGGCATCACCCCGGCGATCATCCAGCAGGCGTTCGAGGCGGCCTACCGCACCTCGTTCAGCCGCCTGCTGCCGGGGTTGGGCACCCGGATCGTCAACCTGCGCACCGCCGCGATCGGCCGGCGGCCGCATTTCGACCTCGCCGCCCTCGCGCCGGGGGCGGACGCCTCCCTGGAGACCGCCCGCACCGGCAGCCGGCCGGTCTGGTTTGCCGGCGCCTGGCACGAGGCGGCGGTCTACGCCCGGCTCGCGCTGCCGGTCGGCGCCGAGATCCCCGGCCCGGCGATCCTGGAGCAGCCCGACGCCACCACCGTGGTCGATCCCGACCTGACGGCCCGGGTCGACCGGCTCGGCAACGTGGTCGTCACCCGCACGGGAGCCCCCGCATGAGCCAAGTTCGCATGAGCCATGCCCCGATCCCGATGGAGCGCACGGCGCTGCTGATCTGCGATCTCCAGAACGACTTCCTGCACCCGGACGGCGCCTATGGCCGGGCCGGGCAGTCCGCGCCCGAGATCGCCGCGGTGCCGGCCACCGTTCGGCCGCTCGCCGAGCTGATCCGGGCGCGCGGCGGGTTCATCGTCTCGACCCACTTCACCCTGGTGCCGGGCAAGGGCGGCGAGCCGATGATCTCGCCCCACCTGCGCGAATTGCGGCCGTTCCTGAAGCGGGGCGACTTCTTGCCCGGCGACTGGGGCCACGCGCTGGTGGACGAACTCCAGCCGGCGGACCTCACGGTCGAGAAGGTCGCCTACTCGGCCTTCTACATGACCCGGCTCGAATGGGTCCTGCGCAAGGCGGGGATCGAGCGGCTGCTGGTCTCGGGCATCGTCACCAATGGCGGCGTCGCCTCGACGGTGCGCGACGCCCATGTCCGCGATTTCTCGGTGACCGTGCTGTCGGATGCCTGCGCGGCCTTCTCGCCCGCCGTGCACCGGACCGCGATCGACGCGCTGAAACCCGTCTGCCGCGTTGCCGCGGTCGCGGAGATCCTGGCAGAGATTTCGGCGGAGCTGCCCGCATGAGGGTCGAATCCGCCAAGGGAGTCGCCTTCGACATCGAGGTCCCGGTCGCGGTGATCGGGGCCGGTGCCGCCGGGCTGGTGGCGGCGCTGGCCGCGCACGAGGCCGGGGCCGAGGTGCTGGTGATCGAGCGCGATCCCGTGCCCCGCGGCTCCACCGCCCTCTCGGCCGGGCTGATCCCGGCCCCCGGCACCCGCTGGCAGCGCGAGGCCGGCCTGGAGGACAGCCCGACCTTGTTTGCCGCCGACATCATGGCGAAGGCCAAGGACGAGCCCGATCCGGCCCTCGTCGCGCGCCTCGCCGGCAGCGTCGGCCCGGCGCTCGAATGGCTCGCGGACAGCCACGGCCTGCCCTTCTCGGTCATCACCGACTTCCGCTATCCGGGCCATTCGGCGAACCGCATGCACGGCCTGCCGAGCCGGTCGGGGGAGGAACTGGTCGATCGGCTCGCACGCGCCGTCGAGGAAACGGGTATCCCGATCCTGTGCGAGGCCGTCGTCGAGACGCTGTACCGGGAGGGCGACGCGATCCGGGGCTTCAGCCTCATGCGCCCCGACGGCTCGCGCGAGCGCGTCGCCTGTGGAGCCCTGGTGCTCGCCTGCAACGGCTATGGCGGCAACAAGGCCCTGGTGGCGCAGCACGTGCCGGACCTCGCCGGCGCCCTCTATTTCGGCCACGAGGGCAACCAGGGCGACGCACTGCTCTGGGGCGAGGCCCTGGGGGCGGCGACCCGCCACCTCTCGGGCCACCAGGGCCACGGCTCGGTGGCGCATCCGCATGGCATCCTGATCACCTGGGCCACGGTCACCGAGGGCGGGTTCCAGGTGAACCTGGAGGGGCGCCGGTTCTCGAACGAGAGCAAGGGCTATTCCGAGCAGGCGGCGGAAGTGCTGCGCCAGCCCGACGGCCTCGCCGTCACGGTGTTCGACGAACGCATCGCGGCGATCGCCCGCCAGTTCGAGGATTTCCGCCGGGCCGAGGCCGCCGGGGCGATCGTCGCGGCGGACACGATCGCCGAGCTCGCGGCGCGGCTGCACCTGCCGGAGGCGGCGCTGGAGGCCACGCTCGCCGAGGTCGAGGCGCTGAAGCGCGAGGGGGGACGGGACGGGTTCGGGCGCTCCTTCGCGGGCGTGCCGGCGCTGACCGCTCCCTACCGGGCGGTCCGGGTGACCGGGGCGCTGTTCCATACGCAAGGCGGCCTCGTGGTCGATCACGACGCGCGGGTGCTGACGCAAGACGGCGCGCCGATCCCGAACCTGTTCGCGGCGGGGGGCGCCGCCTGTGGCGTTTCGGGGACGGGGCCCGGGGGGTATCTCTCGGGCAACGGGCTCTTGGCCGCCGTGGCGCTCGGGCGCATCGCGGGCCAAGCGGCGGGGGCGATGGGGGTTTGTTAGATCACAGCGCCTCACCATCTCCCGGACCTGTGCGATGAATCGCAACGACTGTTCTACCCACCGCGTCATCCTGGGGCCGCGAAGCGGAACCCGGGATCCATAGCCGCCGACGGTGCCGGACGAGACTGTCGGTGTCCCGCTTCATCCTGCCCCGTCGGCGGTTATGGATCCCGGGTTCTCGCCTGCGGCGAGCCCCAGGATGACGATGGAGGATCAAAGCACGGTCGAACGCGTCGAACAGGCTCTTGATCATGCCCTGTCACACCCCCTCCCTTCTTCGGAACTTCGTCCACTTCGCTGTGGTCATCCGGGAAAGCGGCGAGGGCTTCGTCATTCTCGACAACAACAACACGGCGGAGGACGCCCGATGACCCCGCAACCCCGCACCCTCCTCGACAAGGTCTGGGACGCCCACGTCATGGCGACCCGCCCCGACGGGCAGGCGCTCCTCGCCATCGACCGGCACCTGCTCCATGAGGGTTCGTTCCACGCCTTCGGCATGCTCGACCATGCCGGCCGGCCGATCCGGCGGCCGGAGCTGACCTTCGCGGTCGCCGACCACTACGTCCCGTCCCGCGACCGCCAGGGGCCGATCCCGGACCCCGAGATCGCCAACATGGTCTCGACGCTCGCCGCCAATGCGGGCAAGCACAACATCCGGCATTTCGGCCTCGACGACCGGGCGCAAGGGATCGTCCACGTTCTCGCGCCGGAGCAGGGCCTGACGCTGCCGGGCCTCACGGTCGTCTGCGGCGATTCCCACACCTCGACCCACGGCGCCTTCGGGGCGCTCGGCTTCGGCATCGGCGCGACGGAGGTGGCGCACGTTCTGGCGACGCAAGCGCTCTGGCAGCGCCGGCCCAAGACCCTGCGGGTCGGCATCGACGGCGTGCTCGGCCCCACGTCACCGCCAAGGACGTGATCCTGGCGATCATCGCGGTGATCGGAGCCGGCGGCGCCGTCGGGCACGTGCTCGAATATGCCGGCAGCGCGATCCGTGGCCTGTCGATGGAGGGGCGGCTCACCATCTGCAACATGTCGATCGAGGCCGGCGCCCGAGCCGGGATGATCGCCCCCGACGACACCACCTTCGCCTTTCTCGAAGGCCGGACCTACGCGCCGAAGGGCGCCCTGTTCGACCGGGCGGTCGCGGCCTGGCGAGACCTGCCGAGCGACGACGGTGCCCGGTTCGACCGCGAGGTGACGCTGGATGCGAGCACCATCGCCCCGACCGTCACCTGGGGTACCAGCCCCGAGACCGCGCTTCCCGTCACCGCCGCGGTGCCGGATCCGGGCGCGGAAGCCGATCCGACCAAGGCCGGGCAGATGCGGACGATGCTCGACTATATGGGCCTCACCCCCGGCACGCCGCTCGAATCGGTCGCGATCGACCGGGTGTTCATCGGCTCCTGCACCAATTCCCGCATCGAGGACCTGCGCGCCGCGGCCGGCGTGCTGCGCGGCCAGACGGCGCGGGTGCCCGGCCTCGTCGTGCCGGGCTCCGGCCCGGTGCGGCGCCAGGCCGAAGCGGAAGGGCTCGACCAGGTGTTTCGCGCGGCCGGCCTCGAATGGGGCGAGCCGGGCTGCTCGATGTGCGTCGGCATCAACGGCGACCTCGTGCCGGCGGGCGAGCGCTGCGCCTCGACCACCAACCGCAACTTCCCGGGCCGCCAGGGCCCGAATGCCCGCACCCACCTGATGAGCCCGGCCATGGCGGCGGCGGCCGCCGTCACCGGCCGCCTCACCGACATCCGCCGCCTCGGGAGAAGCTGACATGCAGCCCTTCACGACCCTCCAGGCCGTCGCGGTGCCCCTCGATGTCGCCAACATCGACACCGACCAGATCCTGCCCGCCCGCTTCCTGAAGAAGCCGCGCAGCGCCGGCTACGGCAACTTCCTGTTTCACGACGAGCGCCGCCGCGGCGAGGCCGCCGCCCTCGACGCCCCCCCTACGCCGGCGCCGGCATCCTGGTGACCGACCGCAACTTCGGCTGCGGCTCGTCGCGGGAGGGCGCGGTCTACGCGCTCGTCGATGGCGGCCTCCGCTGCGTGATCGCCCCGAGCTTCGGCGACATCTTCGCGTCGAACGCCGCCAAGAACGGGCTGCTCACCGTGACCCTGCCCGAGGAGGCGGTGGCGGCCCTGCGCGGGCGGCTCAAGGCGGAACCCGGCGCCACCGTCACGGTCGACCTGCCGGCCCAGACCGTAACCGACCCGGACGGCCGAGCGATTCCCTTCGAGATCGACCCGTTCAAGAAGCGCTGCCTCGTCGAGGGGCTCGACGACGTGGCGCTGACGCTCGAGCACGCCGAGGCCATCGCGGCCTACGAGGCCCGCGTGAGAGCGGAGGCGCCGTGGCGGGTGCCGGCCAATGCGGGGTGAGACGGGCGGCGGCAGCCATGCACCCACGCGATGGCTCGCCGCCCGCCTTCCCAGGTCTCCGATCAACCGCTTGTGATCTAACAAGCTCCCGCTACACTCTCCCTCCGAGCCGCGACGCCATCAATCAAACAGCGGCCGGAAGAGGGAACGTCATGCTGGAATGCGCATCCGTCGCCAGGCGGCGGCTCGTCCGCGCGTTGCTTGGCTCAACGATTCTGTTGGCCGCCAATGCCTCGCTCTCGACGGTTCAGGCCGCGGACCCGATCCGCATCGCGGTGATCGCGGAGGCGCAGGCCATCGCCGGGGCGTCGATTCCCCAGGCCGCGCAGCTCGCCGCCGACGAGATCAACGCCAAGGGCGGGATGGACGGGCGCAAGATCGAGATCATCGCTTACGACAACAAGAGCTCGGCCGCCGACTCGGTCCGCGCCTTCCAGCGCGCGGCGAGCGAGGACAAGGCCCACGCGGTCATCGCCAGCTACATCAGCGAGGTGGTGCTGGCACTCCAGCCCTGGTCGGCCCGGCTGAAGCTGCCCTTCATCACCCCCGGCGCCGCCTCGAACGAGATCCCGCTCAACGTCCACAAGGACTACGCCCGCAACAAGTACTCCTTCCACGGCTACCTGACCTCGAAGGCGCAGTCGCAGGCGGTCTGCGACGCCGCCAAGGCGATCCTGGTCGAGGGCCGGCAGATGAAAACCGCCGTGATCATGAGCGAGGATGCTGCGTGGACGAAGCCCCTGGACGAGGGCTACAAGGAGTGCCTGCCGAAGGTCGGGCTGAAGGTGCTCGACCATATCCGGTTCTCGCCGAGCACCACCGACTTCAATCCGATCTTCAGCCGCATCGAGGGCGCCAAGCCCGACGTGATCGTCACCGGCATCTCGCATGTCGGCGTGCAGCCGACGGTGCAGTGGCGCAGCCAGCAGGTGCCGATCCCGATGATCGGCATCGCCTCGCAGGCGACGAACTCGACCTTCTGGAAAGAGACGAACGGCGCCACCGAGGGCGTGCTGTTCGAGATGTTCGCCGCCCCCGGCACCACCGTCACGCCGAAGACCGCGCCGTTTGCCGAAGCCTTCAAGGCCAAGTACGGCAGCTATCCGGGATATGCCGGCTACACGGCCTATGACGAGGTCTACTACATCGCCGATGCGGTGAAGCGGGCCGGCTCGACCGATCCCGACAAGCTCGTCGACGCGCTCGAGAAGACCGACTGGGAAGGCACCCTCGGGCGCATCCAGTTCTACGGCAAGGACGACGAGTTCACCCACTCGATCAAGTACGGCCCCGGCCTCGTGTCGGGCATGATGATGCAGTGGCAGGACGGCAAGCAGCTGGCGATCTGGCCTCCGACCGTGGCCAACGGGAAGATCACGTTCCCGAGCTTCGTCAAGGCCGGGACGGCGGCGAACTAAACGCCCCCATTGATCGACCCTGATCCAGCCGACGCGGGATCCCCTCTCCCGTTTGGGAGAGGGGTAGGGGTGAGGGTGATACGGTTCTGAGTTCGGCACTCAGCCTAGAGCGGCCAGCACGACGCTCAGCGTTTCACACTGAAGCGTGTCACCCTCACCCCCAACCCCTCTCCCAAACGGGAGAGGGGAGATCTTGCGCGCGCCTCGCCCCCTCCTCTTCCCCGCGAGCCCCATGACCGCGATCCAGATCCTCATCGACGGCTTCGCCATCTCGGCGCTCTACGCGCTCGGCGCCACCGGCTTCACCCTCATCTTCGGCGTCTCGGGCGTGCTCAACCTCTCGCACGGGGCGCTGATGGTCACCGCCGCGGTGGTGGCCTGGGCGGCGTCGAGCGAGTTCGGCCTCGGCTCCTATGCCGGTGCGGCGACCGGCATCGTCGTCTGCACAGCTCTCACGCTGGCCACCTACGGCGTCGTCGTGCGTCCCATCGACAAGTCCCGGGCGATCCCGCCGGAGGAGAAGGAGATCTTCATCCTCACCGGCACGCTGCTCTGGGGCATCATGATCCAGGAGTTCATCGCCTACCTGTTCACCAGCAACGCCAAGACGGTGATGCCGATCGTCGAGGGCGTGGTGACCATCGCGGGCGTGCGCACGCCGTGGAACCAGGTCTTCACGGCGGTGGTGTGCTGGGCGACGATCGGGCTGTTGTGGCTGCTGGTGAACCGCACCCGCACCGGCAAGGTGCTGCTGGCCGCCTCGATGAATCCCCGCGGCGTCACCCTCCTCGGGTTCGAACTGTCGAAGATCTACGTCGCGATCTGGCTCATCTACGGCGTGCTCGCCGGCATCGCGGGCGTGCTGCTCGGCCAGTTCCTCGGCGTGTCGAGCTACAGCGTCGGCCCGCTCACCGCCAGCGCCTTCTCGATCGTGGTGCTGGGCGGCTTGGGCAGCGTCTCGGGCTCGCTGATCGCGGCCTACGTCGTCGGCTATCTCGAGACGCTCACCGCCTACCTCGTCTCCCCGGCCTACCGGACCATCCCCGCGCTGCTGCTGCTCGTCGCCGTGATGTATGTCCGCCCGCAGGGCCTGCTCGGGCGCCGCTGACGCCCGGCTCTCTCTTATCGGATACAGGCCCCATGCTCGCCAAGACCGTTCGCAATCCCCTGTTCTGGCTCTGCCTGATCGGCCTCGCGCTCGCCAGCGTGCTGCCGCTCTGGGTCTCGGGCTACATCCTCGGGCTCCTGACCGTCGCATACTATTTCGGCGTGTTCTCGATGGCCTGGGACCTGCTCTTCGGCTTTGCCGGCGAGGTCAATTTCGGGCCGACCTTCCTGATCGGTCTGGGCGCCTACACCGCCGGCATCCTCAACGGCCACGGCGTCGGCATCCCCTTGTGCCTTCTGGCCGGCACGGTCGCGGCGGTGATCGGCGGCCTCGTCCTGGCGCTGCCGGCGCTAAGGGTGCGGGGGCCGTATTTCGGCCTCACCACCGTCGTGGCGGTGCTGATCCTGCAAAACCTGATCGTGGTCTTCGCCGACACCACCGGCGGCGAGATCGGCCTGACGGTGCCGGACGTCATCAGCATCGACGCGGCCACCAATTACTGGATCGCGCTCGGCTTCATGGGGGTGAGCGGGCTGATCCTCTACGCCATCGCGGTCTCGCCGGTCGGGCTGATCCTCCAGGCGAGCGGGCAGGACCCGGTCGAGGCGGGCGCCTTGGGCTTCAACGTCGCCAAGCACAAGCTCGCGGCATTCTGCGTCAGCGCGGTGTTCTCCGGTCTCGCCGGTGCGCTGTTCGTCTTCTACATGGGCACCGCCTCGGTCGGCACGCTGGTCGACGTCTCGGTCGGCGTCCAGGTCATCATCGGGGCGGTGCTCGGCGGGCGGCGCACCATCGTCGGCGGCGTGCTCGGCGCGGTGTTCCTGATCGCCGCCGGCGAGATCCTGCGGCCGCTCGGCTCGCTCTCGACCTTCGTGGTCTCGGCCGCGGCGCTGGCGGTGATCCTGTTCGTGCCCTCGGGCCTCCTCGGCCTCCTCACCCGGCAAGGCCAGCGCGCCTGATGCCCCGCCCCTCCTCTGGTCTCCGACAAGGGTTGCGTTCATGAGTGCGGCCGGCCTCGCCTCCTCCCCCCTGCCCTCCGCCGAGCCCGATACCGCCCCGCCGCTCCTCGCGGTCGAGGGCCTGACCAAGCGCTATGGCGGCCTCGTCGCGGCGAAATCGATCGGCTTTACCGTGCGGGCCGGCGAGATCGTCGGGCTGATCGGGCCGAACGGCTCGGGCAAGTCCACGGTGATGAAGCTCATCATGGGGCTGGAGCGCCCGAATGCCGGCAGCATCAAGCTCGCCGGCACCGAGATCGCCGGCTGGCCGTCGCACAAGGTGGCGCGGGCCGGCATCGGCCTCGTTTTCCAGCATTCGCGGCCGCTGCACCGGCAGACCGTGCTGGAGAACATCAAGCTCGCGCTCCTGCCCGACAGTCTGATCCGGCTCTTCGCCGATCCGGGCGTCGAGACGCGCGCCCGGGCCATCGCCGAGCGGGTGGGTCTGGGGAGCGTCATGGACCGCCGCCCCGGCACCCTGCCCTTTGCGGATCTCCGCCGGATGGAGCTCGCCAAGGCGATCGCCCGCGATCCCCAGGTGGTGCTGGTCGACGAGCCCTTTGCCGGCCTCACCTCCGGCGAGGTGGCGGATTTCTCCGCCCTGATCCGCGGCTTTCGCGACGAGGGCAAGGCGGTGCTCCTCGTCGACCACAACGTGAAGAGTGTGTCGGCCCTCGTCGACCGTGTCTTCGCGATGTATCTCGGCGAGCGCGTCGCCGAGGGCACGGCCGCCGAGGTGATGCGCAACGAGACCGTGCGCCGGGTCTATCTCGGCGGCAGCATCGAGACGGCGGCGCGGCCCGAGGCCCGCTTCTCCGGTCGGCCCCTGCTCCAGGTCGAGGGGCTCGACGTGCTCTACGGCAAGGCGCAGGCCCTGCGCGGGGTGAGCCTCCACGTCCACGAGGGCGAGTTCGTCTCGGTGGTGGGCCTCAACGGCGCCGGCAAGACGACGTTGTTCAACGCCATCTCCGGCCTCGTCCCGCATGCCGGGCAGATCGGCTTCGCGGGCGAGCCGCTGGCGAGGCGCACGCCCGCGAGCATCGCGCGGAACGGCATCGTCCAGGTGCCGGAATCCCGAGAATTGTTCGGCGAGATGAGCGTGCGCGAAAACCTCGATCTCGGCGGCCAGCACCTGCCGAAGGCCGAGAGCGCGCGCCAGCTCGACTGGCTGTTCGAGCTGTTTCCGATCCTGAAAAGCCGCGGCGGCCAGATGGCCCGCACGCTCTCAGGGGGAGAGCAGCAGATGCTCACCATCGCCCGCGCCCTGATGATGAAGCCGCGCCTCCTGATCCTCGACGAGCCGACGCTCGGCCTCGCCCCGGTGATCCTCGAACAGCTCTCCAAGGCCCTGGAGCGCCTGCGCCAGACCACGCCGATCACGGTGCTGCTCGGCGAGCAGAACGTCACCTTCGCGCTGCCCCATGCCGACCGGGTCTACGTGCTGGAGCATGCCCGCATCGTCTGGGAGGGCCCGCCCGACCGCTTCGCGGCGGAGGCCGGCAGCGGCTATCTCTAGGGACCGATACTCCACGATCACCTGAAGCGCGGCAGGAGACGACAGGCTTCGAGAAACCCGGGAACCCTTGACTCGGGTTAAGGCGGCCGGAGACGAGGGGACGTAATGAGGCAGGACAGCCACCCCAGGAGAGAGCGGCATGTCCTGCTACTACTTTCACTTCCAGGTCGGCAGCCGTCTCATCCGGGACACGCGCGGCGTCGAACTCGAGGAGCCGCACGAGATCATCACCTGCTCGGCCCATATCGCCGGGCTTTTGAAGCGCCGCGCCTGCCGCGAGCCCGAGTGGAAGGAGGCGATCATCCATGTCGAGGACAAGGAACGCCGCTTCAGCCTCTTCCTGCCGATCGCCCGGTTCGCGGAGGCGATTCCGAGACTGCAGGCGTAGGGTTGATCGAAAATCTGCTTTCGGTCCGATGGACCGCTCAACGCGATCAGAAAACATCCCCCACCATCAACCTCATCCTGAGGTGTTAGTCGATCGAAGATCGACTAACCTCGAAGGAGGCCTCCAGACATCGGTGCGGCATCTGGAGCCCTCCTTCGAGGCTCCTTGCAGTCGCACCTCAGGATGAGGTCGTGGATAGGACGAGATCGTTCTACGCGCCGGCATCGAAAGACCGGCAGCGACACCTTCTACGCCGCCTTGATCTCCATGACGAATTCACCGATCTCCCGATCCAGGATGGCGGCCTGACGCGCCAGGTCCTGGGCGGCGCGCAGCACCTGGTCGGCGGTGCCGCCGGTGCGGTCGGCGCCCTGCTGTACCGCATCGATGTGGCCCGAGACGACCTGCGTGCTGTGGGCGGCGTGCTGGACGTTGCGGGCGATCTCGCCGGTGGCGGCGCTCTGGCGCTCCATCGCGCCGGCGACGCCGGTGGCGATGGCGTTCATGTCGCGGATCGTGCCGCCGATCGCCTCGATCGCCTGCACCGCCTGGACGGTCTGGGCCTGGATGCTGCCGATCTGGCCGGCGATCTCGTCGGTCGCCCTCGCCGTCCGGGTGGCGAGATCCTTGACTTCCGCCGCCACCACCGCGAAGCCGCGGCCGGCTTCGCCGGCGCGCGCCGCCTCGATCGTGGCGTTCAAGGCCAGCAGGTTGGTCCGCCCGGCGATGCTGGTGATGAGCTGGACCACGTCGCCGATCTGCTGCGCGCCGGCGGCGAGCGCCCGGATCGTCGCCTCGGTGCGCGCGGCCTCCGCGTCGGCCCGGCCGGCGATGACCGAGGAATGGGCGACCTGCCGGGTGATCTCCTCGATGCTGGCGGAGAGTTCGTCCGTGGCGTTCGCGACGCCGCCGACATTGGCGGAGGTCTGGCTTGCCGCCTCCGCGACGCCCGCCGACAAGCTGGAAGATTCGGCGGCCGAGGTCGAGAGGTTGTGCGCGGCCCCTCCATCTGGCCCGCCGCCGCGGTCAGGGACGCAATCAGCGCCGAGACCTTGCCCTCGAAGCCCCGGGTCAGGGTCTCAAGATGGCGCGCCCGCGCCATCTTGGCGTCGGTTTCCCGGCGCTGGATCGCGTCGCGGGACTCGGAATCGACCAGTCCGTCGCGAAAGAGCGCCACGGTGCGGGCCATCGCGCCGATCTCGTCGGTCCGGCCGGTATCCGGCAGGGCGATCGCCCGGGCGCCGCCGCCCAACGCCGCCATGGCGCCCGACAGGCGCTGGAGCGGCGCGGTGATCGAGCGGGCGAGCAGCAGCGAGATCACGATTCCGAGGAGCACGATGCCGGCCGCCTTGGCGAGGAACGCGGTCGTCCCCTCCTTGACGCTGCGGGCGAAGTCCTGCTCCGCCTCCACCCCGTCGCGGGCCATCACCGCCAGCAGGGATTCGGAGGCCTTCATCGACTCGTCCCGGGCGACGCGGGAGAGCTTCAGGTGCCGGCTCCACTCGGCCGACAGCTCGGAGGCCCGGTCGAGCGCCCCGCGCCAGGCGGTCAGCTTCGCCGCGAGATCGGAATTGGCCGGCAGCTTGGCCTGGCTCGCCGCCGCGAACTGGCTCGCGGCCGCGATGGTCTTGGCCTCCCCCGTCACCTTCAGCTGCACCGTCTGGTCGCGGGCGGACTGGAATGCGTCCGCGGCGGCGTTCAGCATCCGGGCCTGATCGAGATCGCCGGCCTCGTAGGCGCGGCTGCGCCGCTGCGCCAGGCCCGCGGCGATCTGCTCGCCGGCCTGGTCGATGTCCTGGCGCAGGAGGGCCGTTTCCTCCCCCTTGATCCGGGCCATGATGACGTATTCGTCGCCGTAGGTCCGCAGGGCCCTGGCGATCACGGCGCTGGTCGCGAGCTCGTCGCCCGACAATCCGACCGCGGGTCCGCGTTCGATCAGGCCGACGGATTTGTCGAGAAGGTCGCGCGCGGCCTTGAGCACCGCCGGATCGAAGCGCTGGAGCCAGCGGCTCAGTTCGAAGCGCGCCTGCAGCATCGCCATGTCGATGGAGCGGACATGCTCGGCCTTGGCGCGGTTCTGCTGGTAGTCGGCGAAGTCCGAACTCACCTGCGTCACCAGCAGGTAGCCCGACACCGCGACGCCGACGGTGGTTGCCAGCACCACGCCGAAGCCCGCGAAGATTCGTGCCTTGATCGACAGCCGCGCCAGGCGCCCGCCCTTGACCCACGTCCGCATCACGCCCGCCATTCCGCCCACGGCTCACCGTGCCGGCAAGATTGGGGCTCGTCCGCTAAAACACGATTAAGACGAGCGTTTTTTCCTGTTCGAGTCGGCTGATGCCCGGAGGAAAGCCCGAACCGGCAATGAGACGACGGGAAGGTGACGGCGCTCCCGGAGCAGGATCAAGCGCAGTTCGACCGCGGATGAAGCATCCGGCGTGGATGGCGCGACACGCCGCTCGCCGTCGCCGGGCCGGCAAAATTCCATCTCGTCGCGGCATCATGGAAAATCATCTTTGCAACCCGTCAGCCGTAGGCCGCCAGCGCCCGGGTGTGGCCGGGCTCGGCCACCGGGATGCCGGAATCGGTGTATTCGTTGAGCTTGTTGCGCAGGGTGCGGATCGAGATGCCGAGGATCTTGGCGGCGTGGGTGCGGTTGCCGAGGCAATGGTCGAGGGTGTCGAGGATCAGGTCGCGCTCGACTTCCGCCAGCGAGCGGCCGACGAAGCCCCGCGTCGCCGCCTCGGCGGCCTGGACCGCGCGGGCGACGGGGCTGGCGGCGACGGCCAGCGCGTCCCCCTCCGGCGAGCGGATCGCGTCGGCGTCGATCTCCGGGCCGCTCGCCAGCAGCACCGCCCGGTGGAGGGTGTTCTCCAGCTCGCGGACGTTGCCGGGCCAGGGGCTCTGCATGACGAGGCGGCGCGCCTCGGCCGAGAGCGGCCGGGGCGGCACGCCGTTGGCCTCGGCGTATTTGCGCGCGAAGTGGCCGGCGAGCTCGAGGATGTCCGAGGGGCGGTCGCGCAGGGGCGGCAGGCGCAGGTTCACCACGTTGAGGCGGTAGAGCAGGTCCTCGCGGAACGTCCCTTTGCGCGCCTCCTCGGCGAGGTTGCGGTTCGAGGTGGCGAGCACCCGGATGTCGACCTTCACCGGCTGGGTGCCGCCGACCCGGTCGATCACCCGCTCCTGGAGCGCCCGCAGGAGCTTGGCCTGGAGCCGGACGTCCATCTCGGAAATTTCGTCGAGGAGCAGCGTGCCGCCATTGGCCTCCTCGAACCGGCCGATGCGCCGGGCCACCGCCCCGGTGAAGGCGCCCTTCTCGTGGCCGAACAGCTCGGATTCGAGCAGCGCGTCGGGAATCGCCGCGCAGTTCACGCTGACGAAGGGCTTTTGCACCCGGTTGGAGCGGGTGTGGAGGTAGCGCGCCAGCACCTCCTTGCCGGTGCCGCTCTCGCCGGTGATCAGCACCGAGGCGTCGGAGCGCGCCACCTGCTCGGCGAGCTTGACCACCCGCTCCATCGCCGGATCGCGCCAGACGAAGGAGCGGGCATCCGCCGTCACCGCCTCCAGCACCGCCGCGATCAGCTCGGGATCGGGCGGCAGCGGGATGTATTCCTTGGCCCCCGCCTGGATCGCCGCCACCGCCGCCTTGGCGTCGGTCCCGGTGCCGCAGGCGACGACCGGCGTGCGGATGCGCTCGTCGGACAACGCCGTCACCAGGGACCGGATCGGCAGGGCCACGTCGACCATGACGAGGTCGGCGCCCTTGGCCCTGAGCGCGTTGAGCCCCTGCTCGATGCCGTCGGCCTGGGTCACGGCCGCGCCGCGGCTCATGGCGATCCGGGAGGCGGTGACGAGTTCGCCGCTGAGGCGTCCGATGATCAAGAGCCGCATGGCGGGCACTCCGTTGGGCGGGTCGGCGGGGTGGCGAGGGTGGGGTTCAGCCGTCGGCCTTGACGATCTCGGTCATCGTCACGCCGAGGCGCTCCTCCACCAGCACCACCTCGCCGCGGGCGACGAGGCGGTTGTTGACGAAGATGTCGATCGCCTCGCCGACCTTGCGGTCGAGCTCCAGCACCGTGCCGGGACCGAGGCGCAGGAGGTCGCCGATCGGCATCCGCGACGAGCCGAGCACCGCCGAGACCATCACCGGCACGTCGAAGACCTGTTCGAGGTCGGCGGCCGACTTGGCGGCCATCGGCGCATCGCGCATCGCGCCGACCGTCGCCGCGTCGAAGGCGAGGTCCGCTTCGCTGAGCTGCGGCAGGCCGAGATCGTTGTCGGAGGACATTCGCGTACCTCGTTGAGAGAAAAGGTCGGAAGGAAGCGTCAGGCGGTCGGCAGGGCGGCGGTCAGCGCCGCCTCGATGGCCGCGCGCTCGCGCACCACGCCGCCATCGGCCCATTCGATGCGGGCATCCCCGGCGCCATGCCGGGATCGCCGAGAACGATCAGGCGGCCCTCGTAGCCGCGCTCGCGGGCAAGCCGGGCGACCTGGGCCTGCGTCTCGTCGACGAGGGCGTCGTGGACCCGGATCGCCAGGTGCGGCACGCCGCGCAGGTGCTGGAGCGCGCGGCCCGCGGCCTCCGTGATCGCCGCCACCGGATGGTGGTCGAGGGCGGCCCCGGCGATCTTGCGCCCGAGCGCCACGGCGAAGTCGAGGGCCTGGGCCTCCCGCTCGGCATCGCGCTCGTCGGCGCCGGCGATCATGCCGGCGGCGGCGGCGGCGACACGGTTGAGGGCGTCGGCGAGGCGTGCCTGGACCTGCGCCTCGGCCTGGGCGCGGCCCTCCTGCAGGCCGCGGGCATAGGCCTCGGCCTCCGCCGCCTCCCGGGCGGCCTCCCGCGCCGCCGCCTCGGCCCGCGCCTGCGCCTGCGCCAGGGCGTCGGCGGCCGGAGCCTCGTCTCGCGCGGGCGCGGCGACGGGGCTGCGGAAGTCGGTATCGAACAGGAAGCGCCGGATCTGCGCCATCAGGCTGTGTCCCTCGGGGCGGGCTCGAACGTGTCGCGGGGCTGCGTCGTGCGGGCGGGCATCAATAGACCAGCTCTTCCTCGGCGCTGTTCTTGGCGATCATGATCTCGCCCTTCTCGGCCAGTTCCTTGGCGAGGTCGGTCATCTTCGACTGGGCCTCGTCGACCTCCTTGAGGCGGATCGGCCCGAGCGACTCGATGTCGTTCTGCATGTTCCTGGACGAGCGGCTCGACATGTTGGCGAAGAAGAAGTTCCGGACCGGGTCCGACGCGCCCTTGAGCGCGCGGGCCAGCACGTCGCGGTCGACGCTGCGCATCAGGGTCTGGACGCTGCCGGCATCGAGCTTCATCAGGTCGTCGAAGGTGAACATGAGCTGGCGGATCTTCTTCGCCGAGCCGCGGTTCGACTGGTCGAGGGCGGTGAGGAACCGGATCTCGGTCTGCCGGTCGAAGGCGTTGAACACGTCGGCGAGCAATTCGTGGGCGTCGCGCCGCGTGGTCTGGGCGATGGTCGAGACGAACTCGACCCGCAGGATCTCCTCGATGTGGCGCAGGGCCTCCTTCTGCACCGTCTCCATCCGGAGCATCCGGTTGAGGACGTCGATGGCGAAGTCCTCCGGCAGGATGGTCAGGACCTTGGCGGCGTAGTCCGAGCGCACCCGCGACAGGATCACCGCGACGGTCTGCGGGTATTCGTTGCGCAGGAACGAGGCCAGGATCTCGGGGTCGATCTGGGTCAGGCTGGCCCAGACCCGGCGGGTCGAGGCGCCCTTCACCTCGGCCATGATCACCGCGACCTGCTCGGGCGGGAAGATCTTGAGCAGCAGCGACTCAGTGCGCTCGAAGCTCGAGGTGATGCCGCCGCTGGCCGAGAGCCGGGACACGAAGTCGATGATCAGGGCCTCGACCGCCTCCGCCTCGAGCGAGCCGAGCTGGACCATGGCGTGCGAGACCTTCTTGACCTCGTCCTCCTCCAGCATCCGCCAGATCGGGGCGCCCTCCTCCTCGCCGAGCAGCAGCAGGAGGGCGGCGGCACGGTGGGTCCCGGGCATCTCGGCGAAGGTCAGGCCCGCGATCGTGGAGCGGGATGCCGGCATCGGGGTCACGGCCATGGCGTCGGCTTCTCTCGGGCGGAACGGAGTGCGGGAGACGTGTCTTGGTCTTGGGGGCGTTCGGCGGGCCGAAGCCTCGGCGGTCGTTAATCCGGCAGCGTCGGCGGTCGTTGATCCGGTAGCGTCAGCGGTCGTTGATCCAGGTGCGCAGCACCTCGACCGTCTCGGTCGGGTTCGACTTCACGATGTCGACGACGCGCTCGATCGTCTCGGCCTGGATCTTGCCGTTGATCTTGGCGAACTCGACGACGCGCCGGGCCTGGCTCTCGGGCAGGGCGAGTTCGGCCGGAGCGGCGCCCGCCAGCGCGCCCTCCACCGCCATCACCAGGCCGGGATGATCGGAGGCGAGGATCGAGATCGGGGCCTGCGCCGGATCCTCGGAGGCGACGACCTTCTGCACCAGCGGGCGGACCACCGTCATCAGCACCACGAGGCCGAGGAGGAAGAGCACCGACATCTCGGCGATGCGCAGCACGTCCTCCTTGGTCGGCTGGAGGAGCGAGGCCAGCAGACCCTGCTCCTGGAACTCGGGCACCGCCGGGGTGTCGGCAAAGCGCAGGTTCACCACCTCGACCTGGTCGCCCCGGGCCCGGTCGTAGCCGACCGCGGTGCGCACCAGCGCGGTGATGCGCTCCAGTTCCGGCGCCGGCCGCGGCGCGTAGGCCGGCTTGCCGTCCGGGCCCGCCGCGTAGGTGCCGTCAATCAGCACCGCCACCGACAGGCGCCGGATCCGGCCGCCCTCGTTCACCTCGGTGCGGGTGACGCGGGAGATCTCGTAGTTGGTGGTCTCCTCGTTCTTGTTCGAGGCCTCGCGCGGACCCTGGTTCTGCTGGGCCTGGTTCGCGCCGGGCAGTTCGTTGCCGACGGTGACGCCGTTCTCGCTGCTCTGCGACTGCGAGTTCTCGCTGCGGGTCTGGGTCGAGCGCACCACCCGGCTCTCGGGATCGAAGGTCTCCGACCGGCTCTCGATCCGGTTGGGGTCGAGCTCGGCCGTGACCTGGACCCGGGCCCGGCCCGACCCGACGATGCCGGCGACGATCTCCTCGACCTGGGCCCGCAGGCGCCGCTCCATGGTGGTCTGGCGCTCGTCGAGGCCGACGCCGTTCTGGGCTTCCGCCCCGCGGGCGCCGTCGGCGAGGAGCCGCCCGCGCTCGTCGACGATCGAGATGCGTTCGGGCTTCAGCCCCTCGACCGCCGAGGCGACGAGGTGGCGCACCGCCCGGACCTGGCCCGGATCGAGATCACCCGACAGCTTCACCACGATCGCGGCGCTCGGCGCCTCGCGGTCGCGGGAAAACAGCCGCTTCTCGGGCAGGACCAGGTGGACGCGGGCCGCCTGGACCCGGCCGATCGCCCGGATCGAGCGGGCGAGCTCACCTTCGAGCGCCCGCAGGTGGTTGACGTTCTGGACGAAGCTCGTCGACGAGAAGGCGTCGCCCTTGTCGAAGATCTCGTAGCCGACGCCGCCGGCGCTCGGCAGGCCCTTGGCGGCGAGATCCATGCGCAGGCGGGCGAGTTCGGCCCGGGGCGCCAGCACGGTCTGGCCGGCATCGCCCCTCGTCTCGTAGCGGATGCCCTTGGCCTCGAGGTCGCGCACGACCGCGCCGGCATCCTGCACCGACAGTTCGGTGTAGAGCACGCCCATCTCGGGCCGCGAGACCCGCAGGATGACGAAAGCGAAGAAACCGATGAGCGCGAGGGTCACCGCCCCCATCGCGGCGAGCCGCGCGGGCCCCAGCTTCGCCACCAGATCGAGGACCGGCTTCACGACCATGCACCCGCCAACCGGAGCCACCGCGGCCCCAGGGCAAAAATTGCCGAGTCGTGGTTATGACTTGGTTAACAGCGCGCAAGAAGGCGCGCGCAGACCCGGGACACCGCCGGCTTCGGGGCGAGGCGTAGGGTTCCGGGATGGGGGCATCCCCGCCGGGCAGGCAGCGGATCACGAGGGTGCCGCGGGATTTCCCCTCTCCCCGTCAGATCCCGGGCTTGCCCGGGATCTGCAAGCGACGGACGAAGTCGGGCAAGCCCGACTTCTTGTTGCGGGGAGAGGGCTGCGTCTCCGTTCAGGAGACGCAGCGAGCGGAGGCGAAGCCGAAGCGAGGGTCAAGGAGTCCCGACGAGTGAGGCTCCTCCGGGAAAACCCCCTCAACCCTCGCGCTTCGCGCTCCTTTCGTCCCCGACAAGGGGGACGAAAGCCTCTCCCCGCCCGCGGGAGAGGAGAAATCCGGCGCTTTTCCGTCTACCCGGGCACTTCTCTCGATCAGTCAGATCGACGCCCCGCCAGCATCCTCACTGACGGTAATGCTGGATCCGGGTCGTGCGCAGGCCGGCGAGCCCGTGCTGCTCGATCGAATACTGCCAGCTCAGGAATTCCTCGGTGGTCAGCGTGTAACGCTGGCACGCTTCCTCGAGGCTCAGCAGCCCGCCGCGGACGGCGGCCACCACCTCGGCCTTGCGCCGGATCACCCATCGGCGGGTATCGGTCGGCGGAAGGTCCGCGATCGTCAGCGGACTTCCGTCTGGCCCGATGACGTACTTCACCCTCGGGCGATGCGGTTCGGTCATGATACGCTCTACACTCGACTGACCTGTCGAGACCGAAGCTACGCATCCGCGCTTAAGATTGGTTGAATCATTTCCCTCGCATGTGATTCGTAATCCACAGCAATCCACCGAATCATTGGCCGCTGGTTCCACCGATCGCCTCGACGCTGCTGAGGGCCACGGTGCGGTCGCCGATGGTCAGGACCGGTTCGGCACCGGAGACGTCCACGCTGGTGATCGCCCCGGTGATCTTGGTGTCGACGGCGACGCTCGAGCCGGTGGCGTCGAGGGCCTGCACCTTCAAGGTGTATTTTCCGTCCGGGGCGAGCTGCCCGGTGGAGGCGCGCCCGTCCCAGGTGAAGCTCTGGCTGCCGGCGGGCAACGCCTTGGTCTGGGTGGCGACCACGTTGCCCTTGGCATCGGTGATGGTCATCACCGCCTTGGCGGCGGCCCGGGCCGGGTTGAGAGTCCAGGTGGCAGTGCCTTTGGCCAGCGGCGACGTGGCCCCGTCCGCCGTCACGGTCTTGCCGATCAGCCCGGAGGCCGTCGCCGCGGCGGACGCCTTGCTGGCGGTGATCAGGTTGCCGAGCTGGTCGTTGGTCTTGAGCTGCTGCTCGACCGAGGCGAACTGCACCAGCTGCTGGGTGAACTGGTTGGTGTCGAGGGGGTCGAGCGGGTTCTGGTTCTGCAGCTGCGTCGTCAGCAGGGTCAGGAACTGGTTGAAGTTCCCGGCGATCGTGCTGGCGTCGCTCTTGGGCGTGGTGCCGGTCGGGTTGGAGAGGCTGGACAGGCTGCTGATGCCGGCGGTCATCGGGACCTCGCAAGTTCGTTCGTCATCGGGGCGTCGCTAGATCCTGAGGTCGAGGCCGAGGCGCTGGCCGAGGTTGCGCAAGGGTGAGGCGGCCTGGGCCTCCTCCGCCGGGGCGGCCGCGCGGTCCTGCCCCTGCGGGCGACCGGCCTGGTCGCGCTGCGGGTTCTGGCCACCGCCGTCGCGCAGGGAGAAGGTGAGGCCGGTCGTGCCGGGATCGAGCCCGGCTTGCGTGAGCGCCTGCTGCAGGCTGGACGCGTCGCGCTGGAGCAGCGCCAGGGTCTCGGGCCGCTCCACCACGAGATGCGCCTTCACGGTGCCGTGCTGGCGGGCGATGTCGAGGCTGACGTCGATGCGGCCGAGCTCGTAGGGATCGAGGCGGATCTCGAAGCGGTTCGAGCCCGTAAGCGCCCGAATCCCGATGGTGATCGGCACCGCGCTCAAAGGCGCCTGCACCGAGACGGCCGGGCGGGTCTCGGCGGCGGCCGGCGCCGCGACCTCGCCCGCCTTCGCCTGCGGCGTGGACAAGGATGGGTCGGGCGCCGCGATGCCGTCGGGCGAGGGGACGGGTCCGCCCGGCGGCGGCTGGTCCGTGCCATCGCCCGCCTTCGCGGCCTCGGCCAGCAGGGCGGCGATGCGCGGATCGGCCGGAGTCGTCGTCTCGACCGCGGCGCCGGACCCGGTCGAGGCCGCCTTCGCGGCGGCGCCCGCACCGGCCGCGGGCGCCGTCGCGACCGGGGCGGCCGGCAAAGCCGGGATCGGCGTCGCGGCGGTGCCCGCGGCCTCACCCGTATCGCCCTCGGCCTCGGTATCGTCGCCGGGAGCGGCCTCGGTGGTCTCGTCGTCGGAGGTGGTTGCCCGGGCCGCTTCGGCCTGTGCCGCATCGGGCGCCGCCACGGCGGGCTTCGCGGCGGTCGCGGCCGACGATGTCGCGGCGGCGTGCTTCCTCACCCGGTCGTCGGCCACGGCGTCCTTCGTGGCCCGGTCCTTCGTGGCACGGTCCTTCGTCGCCTTCTCCTTGGCGGTCCTGTCCCGGTCGATCGAGTCCTGGCGGCCGGCGGCCGTCCCGGCGGCGTCCTCGGCCCGCTCCCGGCGGGATCGGGCCTCGGACGTGGCGTCGGCCCGCTTCGCGTCGGCGTGTCGCGTCTCGGTGGGCGTGGTCTCGATGCGGGACCGCGACGAATCCACCTCCCGCTTGGGCGAGCGCATGATCCGGTCGGCCTCCCGCTCGCTCACGCGGAACGGTTCGTGCGCGACGGCCTTCGCCGTCCGGGCCGGCTCGCGCCCCGCACTCCATCCCCCCTCGCCCGCTCCGCTGATCTGCATCGGCGACCTCCTGGGTCCCGGCAGAGCAAGCCGCCTGCCAGTCGGGCGCGCGTCGTAAGATATTGATTTGATGCGATAATCATAGGGGCGCCGATGGCACCGGCGGGCCGCCCGGTCGGAATCTGCCGGGAACCCGGCAAGAACTTCCCTGCGGGTCGCGCGCCCTCGCGCCCTGGCAGAATGCCGGTCGGATCGCTATAGACTCCGCCAGCGGCCGCGATCTGCTTGCCGGAGCCGCCCCGAGACACCCCTCGCACGGTCATGAACTCGCTCGATCTGCACAAGGCCCCGGAAGACACC
Source organism: Methylobacterium aquaticum (assembly GCF_016804325.1). Classification (NCBI taxonomy): domain Bacteria; kingdom Pseudomonadati; phylum Pseudomonadota; class Alphaproteobacteria; order Hyphomicrobiales; family Methylobacteriaceae; genus Methylobacterium; species Methylobacterium aquaticum. The sequence goes on along the minus strand of NZ_CP043627.1, from coordinate 1,137,977 downwards.
CGCGTCGTGGTGGCGATGTCCGGGGGCGTCGATTCCTCGGTCGTCGCCGCGCTCCTGAAGCGCGAGGGCTACGACGTGGTCGGAATCACGCTGCAGCTCTACGACCACGGCGCGGCCACCCATCGCCGCGGCGCCTGCTGCGCCGGCCAGGACATCCACGATGCCCGCCGCGCCGCCGAGACCATCGGCATCCCGCATTACGTCCTCGACTACGAGGACCGGTTCCGCGAGGCGGTGATCGATCGCTTCGCCGACAGCTATCTCCAGGGCGAGACGCCGATCCCCTGCGTCGAGTGCAACCGCTCGATCAAGTTCCGCGACCTCCTCACCACCGCCCAGGACCTCGGCGCCGACGTGCTGGCGACCGGCCACTACGTCGCGAGCCGGGCGCTGCCGGGCGGCGGCCGGGCGCTCCACCGCGCCCTCGATCCGGCCCGGGACCAGAGCTACTTCCTGTACGCGACCACGAGCCGGCAGCTCGACCTCCTGCGCTTTCCGCTGGGCGAGCGGCCGAAGGACGAGACCCGCGCGCTCGCCAAGGAGTTCGGCCTGTCGGTCGCCGACAAGCCGGACAGCCAGGACATCTGCTTCGTGCCGCAGGGGCGCTACCAGGACGTGATCGCCCGGCTGCGGCCCGACGCGGTGCGGCCGGGCGAGATCGTCCATCTCGACGGGCGGCGGCTCGGCCACCATGACGGCATCATCGGCTTCACGGTCGGCCAGCGCCGCGGCCTCAACGTGGCGGCGGGCGAGCCGCTCTACGTCGTGCGCCTGGAGCCCGGCGAGGCCCGGGTCGTGGTCGGCCCGCGTGAGGCCCTCGCCACCTCGGTGATCCGGCTGGCCGATCCGAACTGGCTCGGCGATGCGCCGCTCACCGCCTCCCGCGACCTGCCCGTGGCGGTCCGCGTGCGCTCGACCCGCGAGCCGCGCCCCGCCACCCTGACCTGGAACCCGGACACGGCGTCGGCCGAGGTGACGCTGGCGACCCCCGAGGACGGGGTGTCGCCGGGCCAGGCCTGCGTCATCTACGCCGATGACGGGCTGAGGGCGCGGGTCCTGGGCGGCGGCACCATCCGGCGGGTCGAGGCGGACCGCCTGGCGGCGGCCTGATTCGACGCGGGATGATGCGGTTTTTCAAAAGATTTCCAGCGGAAATCGTAGCACACACGCGCGCATCGACGCCCGCGCGACGATCGAACTCGGAGAGAAGACGGACATGCTGAGCGAGCCGCGAGAGGCGGGGCCCACCACCGCCTTGATGCGCAAGGCCTATGCGCGCTGGGCGCCGGTCTACGACGTGGTCTACGACAAGCTCACCGAGCCGGCGGCGCGGGACGCGGTCGAGGCGGCGCTCGCCGGCGGGCGGCGGATCCTGGAGGCCGGCGTCGGCACCGGCCTGTCCCTCGGCTACTATCCGAAGGATGCCGAGGTCTACGGCGTCGACCTGTCCGAGGACATGCTGAAACGGGCCAACCGCAAGGTGGCACGGCGCGGGCTCACCCACGTCAAGGGCCTCCAGGTCATGGATGTCTGCCGCCTCGGCTACGCCGACGCGAGCTTCGACGCGGTGGTGGCGCAGTTCCTCATCACCCTGGTACCCGACCCGAAGGCGCGCTGGACGAGTTCCTGCGGGTGACGAGGCCCGGCGGCATGATCGTGCTCGCCAACCATTTCGGCCAGGACCGCGGCACCGTGGCCAAGGTCGAGGAGATCGTCGCGCCGCTCTGCGAGAAGATCGGCTGGAGCTCGGCCTTCAAGGCCGCCCGGATCGAGGCCTGGACGAGGAGCCGCGGCGTGACCTTCCTGGGCGTGCGCCCGACCTTCCCGGGCGGGTTCTTCAAGATCCTGCGCATGCAGAAGCCCGGGTGAGCGCGCCGACCCGGCCGGACGGGTCCCCGTCCGGCAAGGCCCCTCCCCCTCGGAAGCCGGCCCGGAGGCCGTGGCGGCCCCGGCCTGGCGCGGCTGGCTGCGGGTGCTGCCGCTCGTCGCCCTGGTGGCCCTGTCGCTCGGGTTGCTCATCGGCGGCATCACCCGCTGGTTCAGCCTCGACCAGCTCCTCGCCTCCCGGGCCTATGCCAAGGCCTGGGTCGCCGAGGGGTTCTGGCGCGCCTATGCCTGCGCGTATCTCGCCTATGTCGGTACCGTGATCGTGTCGCTGCCGGTCTCGGTGATTATGACGACCCTGTGCGGCTTCCTGTTCGGGCCGGTCGCCGGCGCGCTGGTGTCGATCTCGGCCGCCACCACCGGCGCCGTCGTGGTGTTCTCGATCGGCCGCACCGCGGCGGGCGAGGTGCTGCTGCGCCGCGCCGGCTCGCGGCTCGGGCGCCTCGCCGAGGGCTTTCGCCGCGACGCCTTCTCGTACGTGATGGTCCTGCGGCTGCTGCCGGTCTTCCCGTTCTGGATGACCAACCTGGCGCCCGCGATCTTCGGCGTGCGGCTGCGCACCTTCGCGCTCGCCACCCTCATCGGCATCAGCCCCGGCGCCTTCATCTACGCCTCGGCGGGTGCGGGGGTGGAGACCGTCGTGGCGGCCCACCAGGCGGCGAAGGAAGCCTGCCTCGTGGCCGGCGGCATCGCCTGCGACGCCGCCCTGTCGCTGCGGGCGATCGTCACGCCGCAGCTCGTCGCCACCCTGCTCGGCCTCGGCGCCCTGGCGCTGCTGCCGGTGGCCTGGCGGCGCTGGCGCGGCCATCCCGGCTGAATCCCGACGCGATACGATCACGCGCAATTCGTTGGTCGGCGTCTGGATTTTTCCAGGTTCGGGAATAGCTTTCCCCGTTCTCCCCACGGGACGGGGAACGAGGCCGGCGAGCGGGCGAGTGATCCGTCGGCCGGGATGCCGTAGCATCGCCGGACAAGCAAGGATGTCGATACCGTGCAGTGGGCCGATGACGCGGCGAGCCAGGGTGGCCTCCGGCGTCTCGCCGGCCGGGTCGGGCTGTCCGGTCGCCTGCTCCTGCTCACGGTGGTGTTCGTCCTCATCGCCGAGGTGCTGATCTACGTCCCCAGCGTCGCGAGCTACCGGCGCTCCTGGCTCTCCGACCGGGTCGCCGCCGCCCAGGTCGCCGCCCTGGTCCTCGACGCCGCACCCCAGCAGCGGGTCTCGGACGACCTTGCCAAGCGCCTCCTGATGGGCGTCGGCGCGCAAGCCATCGCGCTGAAGGCCGGGGGGCGCGCCGCCTCCTCAACCTCACGCCGATGCCGCCGGAGGTGGGCGAGACCGTCGACCTGCGCGATTCCGGCTGGATCGACAGCATCGGCGGCGCCTGGCGCACCCTGACGCGGACGAACCCGCTGCCGCTGCGGGTGGTCGGCCACGGCATGGACGGGGTCGATTTCGTCGAGCTGGTCCTCGATCCCGCGCCCTTGCGCCGGGCGATGATCGCCTTCTCGGGACGCATCCTCGTCGCCTCGCTGGTGATCTCCGGCATCACTGCCGGCCTCGTCTTCCTGGTGCTGCAACTTTCGATCGTGCGGCCGGTACGGCGGCTGGCCCGCAACATCGCGACCTTCGCGGAGGACCCGGAGGACCTGTCGCGGCGGATCGCCCCGTCCTGGCGCAGCGACGAGATCGGCGCCGCCGAGACGGCGCTCGCCCGGATGGAGACCATCCTGTCGGACGAGCTGCGCCAGAAGCGGCGCCTGGCCGATCTCGGCCTCTCGGTGAGCAAGATCAACCACGAACTGAGAAATCTCCTCACCACCGCCCAGCTTCTCGTCGACCGGCTGGAGCACGTCGCCGATCCGGGCGTGCAGCGCGTGGCGCCCCGCCTCGTCGCGACCCTTGGCCGGGCGATCCGCTACTGCGAGGCGACGCTGGCCTATGGCCGCGCCGCCGAGCGCCCGCCCGAGCGCAGGGTGATGCCGCTGCGGCCGATCCTGCGCGACGCCCTCGACCTCGCCGGGCTGGCGCCGGGGGCCGCCGTCACCATCGAGGACCGCACGCCGGAGGACCTGATCGTCGATGCCGATCCCGACCAGCTGTCGCGGGTGCTGGTCAACCTGGTGCGCAACGCCGTGCAGGCGATCGGGCTCGCCGGTGCCAGCGGGGGCGCGCCGTGCGTGACGATCGAGGCGGAGCGCGTGGCCGCCACCGTCACGATCCTCGTCACCGACAACGGCCCCGGCCTGCCCGAGCGGGCCCGGGCCCACCTGTTCGAGGCGTTCCAGGGCGCGGGCCGCTCCGGTGGCACGGGATTGGGCCTCGCCATCGCGGCCGAGCTGGTGCGGCTCAACGGCGGGAGCTTGAGCCTCGACGAGACCCCCGCCGGCGCGCGGTTCCGGATCACCCTGCCCGACCGGGAGGGCTGAGCGGGACGGTTGCCAACCGGGCCGGTACGGCCGCATCGTCGCGTCATGTCCCTGCGCGTCCCCCTCTCCGCCGTGCGCTCCTTCGAGGCGGCGGCGCGCCGCCGCTCCTTCAAGGATGCGGCGGCGGAGCTGAACCTGACCGCGAGCGCCGTCAGCCACGCCATCCGCAAGATGGAGGCCTCGCTCGGCGTCACCCTGTTCGAGCGCCAGGGCCAGGGCGTGGTGCCGACCGCCGCCGGCGAGGCGTTGCTGGAACATGTGAGCCGCGCCTTCGACGAATTGCATCGCGGCCTCGATCTCGTGGCGGCCCGGGGTCCGCAACTCCTGCGCCTGCACTGCGCGCCGAGCCTCGCCGCGCAATGGCTGACGCCGCGCCTCGCCCGCTTCCTCGCCGCCCATCCGGGCTTCGAGGTGCGGCTTGCCGCCGGCATGGACTATGCCCGCTTCGTCGGCGACGAGTTCGATGCCGACCTCGTCTACGGTCCGCCCCGGGGCGAGGGCCTGGTGACCGTGCCGCTCTGCACCGAGACGGTGACGCCGCTCTGCGACCCCGCGCGCGCCGCCCGCATCCGCACGCCGGACGACCTCCTCGACCAGGTGCTGATCCAGAGCGACAACAAGCAGGTACGCTGGCCGCTCTGGTTCGCCCGCAACGGATTGCCGGCGCCCCGACCCTTAGGCGTCCGCTTCGACCGCAGCTTCCTCGCCATCGCGGCCGCCGCGGACGGGCTCGGGGTGGCGCTCGAATCGACCCTGCTCGCCGAGCGCGAGATCGCCAGCGGCCGCCTCGTTGCGCCGTTGCGGGGCATCGCGCAGGACATCACCTATGTCGGCCACCACCTCGTCTACCCGGCGACCACGCGGCGGCGCGCCCCGTTGCGGGTCTTCGCCCACTGGCTGGCGCAGGAGATGAACCTGGTGCTGCCGGAGGATCTGGCGTGAGGTGCAGGAATCGACTGCCCCACTCGCGACCTCATCCTGAGGGGTCAGTCGATCGAAGATCGGCCGACCTCGAAGGAGGGGTCCAGGGATCGCCGAGACTTCCGGAGTGCTCCTTCGAGGCTCCCTGACGGCCGCACCTCAGGATGAGGTGGCGGGTGGGAGAAGGAGGGGCATGCTGGCACGCCCAACCCCCGCCAGATGAATCCCATTCACCTCCACCTGCAATTTCTGCGTTTGCCCCGCCCCCTGCCCCGGGCACTCTGCCGGCAACGAAACGAGGGAGGAACCGTCGAGGACGGGCGGCGGAGCGGGGGTGGGACCCTGCCGCCGATGTCACTCCCTCGTGCCCGAACGAGACAGGGAGGACGACATGCTGCTGACCGACAAGGTGTGCCTGATCACCGGCGCCGCATCGTTGCGGGGCATCGGCCGCGCCACCGCGAAGCTGTTTGCGAGCCACGGCGCCAAGGTGGTGATCCTCGATCTCGATGCCGGCCAGGCCGAGGAGGCCGCCCGGGCGATCGGCGAGGGCCATCTCGGCCTCGCCTGCAACGTCACCGACAAGGCCGCCTGCCAAGCCGCCGCCGACGAGGTGGTTGCCCGCTTCGGTCGCATCGACGTGCTGATCAACAATGCCGGCATCACCCAGCCGCTGAAGTTCATGGAGATCGAGCCCGGCAATTACGACGCGGTGCTCGACGTGAACCTGCGCGGTACGCTCTACATGAGCCAGGCGGTCGTGCCGCAGATGCGCCGGCAGCAATCCGGCTCGATCGTCTGCATGTCGTCGGTCTCGGCGCAGCGCGGCGGCGGCATCTTCGGCGGACCGCATTACAGCGCGGCCAAGGGCGGCGTGCTGGGCCTCGGCAAGGCCATGGCCCGCGAGCTGGGTCCCGACACGGTGCGGGTCAACAGCATCACCCCCGGCCTGATCCAGACCGACATCACCGGCGGCAAGCTGACCGACGAGCTGAAGGTCGAGATCGCCAAGGGCATCCCGCTCGGCCGCCTCGGCGTCGCCGACGACGTCGCCAATGCCTGCCTGTTCCTGGCCTCCGACCTCTCCTCCTACATCACCGGCGCCGTCATCGACGTGAACGGCGGCATGCTCATCCACTAAGCGAGGCGACCATGCCCCCGATCGAACCCGGGCAGAATAGCCCGTCGCTGGCCGAGCGCGCCTACCGCATCCGCCGCAACGCCCTGCTGATGGGCGAGGTCCAGGGCCAGGGCTACATCGCCCAGGCTCTCGGCATCGCCGACGTGCTGGCGGTGTCGTACTTCCACGCCATGCGCTACCGGCCGGACGATCCGGAATGGGAGGGGCGCGACCGCTTCCTGCTCTCGATCGGCCACTACGCCATCGCGCTCTATGCCGCGCTCCTCGAGGCCGGGATCCTGCCCGAGGACGAGCTGACGAGCTACGGCGCCGACGACAGCCGCCTGCCGATGTCCGGCATGGCGGCCTACACCCCCGGCATGGAGATCACCGGCGGCTCGCTCGGCCAGGGCCTCGGCCTCGCGGTCGGCTTCTGCTTGGGGCTCAAGCGCAAGACGTCGGACTCTTTCGTCTATTGCCTGATCTCCGACGGCGAGCTCGGCGAGGGCTCCATCTGGGAGGGCGCCTGGTCGGCGAGCCACTGGAAGCTCGACAACCTGATCGCCATCGTCGACGTCAACAACCAGCAGGCCGACGGCCCGGCCTCGCAGGTTACCGGCTTCGAGCCGGCGGCGTCGCGCTTTGAGGCGTTCGGCTGGCACGTCCAGCGGGTCGACGGCAACGACATCGACGCCCTGGTCCAGGCCTTCGATGCGGCCAAGGCCTGCGCCGAACAGAAGCCCCGCATCATCATCTGCGACACCAAGATGGCGAAGGGCATCCCGTTCCTGGAGGCGCGCGAGCGCAACCACTTCCTGCGGGTGGAGCCGCAGGAATGGCAGGACGCGATCAAGATCCTGGATGCCGGGAGGCCCGCATGAAACGCTCGAAATACACGCGCCCGGCCTGGCTCTCCGAGGCCAATACGGGTGAGCGCCTGACCACCTCGGCGATGATCGCCTCGCTCGCCGGCCCCGACCAGCGCACCGCGCCGGCCCCGTTCGGCCACGCGCTGGCCAAGCTCGCCGAGGAGCGGCCGGAGATCGTCGGGCTCACCGCCGATCTCGGCAAGTACACCGACCTGCACATCTTCGCCCAGAAGCACCCCGAGCGCTTCTACCAGATGGGCATGGCCGAGCAGCTCCTGATCAGCGCCGCCGCCGGCATGGCGCGCGAGGGCTTCCAGCCCTTCGCCACCACCTACGCGGTGTTCGCGGCGCGCCGCGCCTACGACTTCATCTGCATGGCGATCGCGGAGGAGAATCTTAACGTCAAGATCGTCTGCGCCCTGCCCGGCCTGACCACCGGCTACGGCCCGAGCCACCAGGCGACGGAAGACATCGCGATCTTCCGCGGCCTGCCCAACATGACGATCCTCGACCCCTGCGACGCGCACGAGATCGCGCAGGCCGTGCCGGCCATCGCCGATCACAAGGGGCCGGTCTACATGCGGCTCCTGCGCGGCAACGTGCCCCTGGTGCTCGACGAGTACGGCTACACGTTCGAACTCGGGAAAGCCAAGACGATCCGGGACGGCAACGACGTCCTGATCATCTCGACCGGCCTGATGACCATGCGGGCCCTCGAGGCGGCGGATGCGCTGAGGGACGACAAGATCGACGTCTCGGTGCTGCACGTGCCCACGATCAAGCCGCTCGACACGCAGACCATCCTGCGCGAGGCCGGCAAGGGCGGGCGGCTGGTGGTGGTGGCCGAGAACCACACGGTCGTCGGCGGCCTCGGCGAGGCAGTGGCGGGGCTCTTGATGCGCACCGGCACGGTGCCGAAGGCCTTCCGCCAGGTAGGCCTGCCGGACGAGTTCCTGGATGCCGGCGCCCTGCCGACCCTCCACGACCGCTACGGCATCTCGACCGGCGCCATGGTGCGGAGCATCCGCGAATGGCTGTAGGCACTGCGCATCCCGTCGCCTTCGTGGGCTTAGGCTCGATGGGCCTGCCGATGGCCCGCAACCTCGTGCGGCACGGCTTTCCCGTGCGCGGCTTCGACGTGCGGGCGGAGGGGCGCAGCGCCTTCGCGCAGTCCGGCGGCACCCCCGCCGAGACGATCGCGGCGGCGGCGGACGGCGCCGGGACGCTGGTGCTGATGGTGGTCAACGCCGACCAGGCGGAGGCCATCCTGTTCGGGGCGGGCGCTCTGGAGCATCTGGCCCCGGATGCCGTGATCGTCCTGATGGCGACCTGCCCGCCGGCTTCGGTGGCGGCTCTCGCCAAGCGCGTGACCGCGACCGGCCGGGCCTTCGTCGACGCTCCCGTCTCCGGCGGGGTCGTCGGCGCCGAGGCCGGGACGCTGACGATCATGGCGGCGGCCCCCGCCGCCGTGATCGCGCAGGCGAGGCCGCTGCTGGAGGCGATGGGCGACAAGGTGTTCCATGTCGGGCCCGAGCCCGGCCAGGGCGCCACCATGAAGGCGGTCAACCAGCTCCTCTGCGGGGTCAACCTCGCGGCGGCGGCGGAAGCCCTGTCGCTGGCGGCCAAGGTCGGCATCGACGGCGCGACGGCGCTGGAGATCGTCTCGGGCTCGTCCGCGTCGAGCTGGATGCTGCGCGACCGCGGGCCCCGGATGCTGGAGGAGACCCCGCGGGTCACCAGCGCCGTCGACATCTTCGTCAAGGACCTCGGCATCGTGCTGGAAGCCGGGCGCAGCGAGAAGGCGGCCCTGCCGCTGGCCGCCCTGGCGCATCAGCTCTTCCTCGCGGCATCGGGCCGTGGGGCGGGCGCCGAGGACGACAGCCAGGTAATCGGGTCGTACCGGGCGCTCAACGGAATGCAGTCGTTCAAGCACACGACCTGAGCGCTGCAATGTTTTTCGCAGCGCGTCGCGCGCATCCCCTCTCCCCGCGGGCGGGGAGAGGGCTTCGATGACCTTGCCGTCATCGAAGCGAGGCGGCAGCCGATGGTGAGGGGGTGCCTCCGGACGAGACTCTTCCGGAAACACCCCCTCACCCTCGCTCCGGCGATGCCTCCGCTTCTTTCGCCCCCGACAAGGGGGCGAAAGCCTCTCCCCGCCCGCGGGGAGAGGGTAACACCCGCGCTTCACTCGGAATCCTGTAGCGACAGCTGCAGACGCAACCATCACATCCAGAGGCCGGCCCAACCGGCCCAGTTCCCCCCCATCCCAGAGGAAACCCCCATGAGCCACACCGTCTCCCGTCGTACGCTGCTTGCCGGTGCCGCCGCCTTCCCCCTGGCCACGGTCTTCACCCGGCCGGTTCGCGCTGCCGAGTTCGAGTACAAGCTCGCCACCGGCCAGGACCCGACCCACCCGGTCAACATCCGCGCGCAGGAAGCGCTGAACCGCATCCGCGAGGCCTCGAACGGCCGGCTCGACATCAAGCTGTTCCCGGCCAACCAGCTCGGCTCCGACACCGACCTGCTGTCGCAGGTGCGCAACGGCAGCGTCGAGTTCTTCAACCTCTCGACCTCGATCCTCTCGACCTTCGTGCCCGCCGCCGCGCTCCCCAATACCGGCTTCGCGTTCAAGGACTACGGGGATGTCTGGAAGGCGATGGACGGCGGCCTCGGGACATATATCCGCGAGCAGATCGCCAAGACCCCGATCCAGACCGTCTCCAAGGTGTGGGACAACGGCTTCCGCCAGATCACCTCGTCGACCCGCGAGATCAAGGCGCCGGAGGACCTGAAGGGCTTCAAGATCCGCGTGCCCCCGTCGCCGATGCTGACCTCGCTGTTCAAGGCGTTCGAGGCCGGCGCAGCGCCGCTCAACTTCAACGAGCTGTACTCGGCGCTGCAGACCAAGATCTTCGAGGGCCAGGAGAACCCGCTGGCGATCATCGCCACGACCCGGCTCTACGAGGTGCAGAAGACCTGCAGCCTGACCGGCCACGTCTGGGACGGCTACTGGATCCTCGGCAACAAGAAGGCCGTCCAGCGCCTGCCCGAGGACCTGCGCGCCCTCGTGACCCGCGAGCTAGACCGCTCGGGCGACGACGAGCGCGCTGACATCGTCAAGCTCAACGACTCCCTGGTGAAGGACCTCGGATCCAAGGGAATCACCTTCATCGACGTCGACCGCCAGAAATTTCGCGATGCGCTCGGCCGCACGACCTTCTACAAGGACTGGAAGAGCAAGTACGGCGACGCGGCCTGGGAGCACCTCGAGGCCGTCTCCGGCAAACTGGCCTGAGGGAGGCTGAGAGATGCATGTCGACATCGCGACGGAGACGCCGGCCTTGCCGGCGGCCTCCGCCAACCGCGCCTGGGCGCGCACGCTCGACAACGCCCTCGGCCCGCTGATCGAGATCCCGGCCGCCCTGCTGGTGGTGGCCGAGGTGGTGGTGCTGCTCGCCGGCGTCGTCAGCCGCTACGTCTTCCACGCGCCGATCGTGTGGTCGGACGAGCTGGCCTCGATCCTGTTCCTCTGGCTCGCGATGCTGGGCTCGGTGGTGGCGTATCGCCGGGCCGAGCACATGCGGATGACGGCTTTGGTCAGCATGGCCTCGGTGAGGACCCAGGCCTTCCTGGAGGCGGTGGCGCTCGCCGCCGGCCTCGCCTTCGTGCTAATGCTGCTGCATCCGGCCTACGAATTCGCGGCGGAAGAGGTCTTCGTCCAGACGCCGGCCCTCGAGATCACCAATGCCTGGCGCGCCGCCGCCCTGCCGGTCGGCTTCGCCCTGATGCTGGTGGTCGCGGCCCTGCGCCTGATCGAATGCGCCGACTGGCGCCACGCGGTCGGGGCACTCGCCGTCACGGCCCTCGTCATCGCGGCGCTCTGGCTCGCCGAGCCGGTGCTCCGAACGCTCGGCAACTGGAACCTGCTGATCTTCTTCGTGCTGGGCGTCGGTGCCCTCGTCTTCACGGGCGTGCCGATCGCCTTCGCGTTCGGGCTCGCCACCTTCGGCTACCTGATGCTGACGACGCGGGCCCCCGCCATGGTGGTGGTCGGGCGCATGGACGAGGGGATGAGCCACCTCATCCTGCTCGCCGTGCCTCTCTTCGTGTTCCTCGGCTTGCTGATCGAGATGACCGGCATGGCAAAAGCCATGGTGGGCTTCCTGGCGAGCATGCTCGGCCACGTCCGCGGCGGCCTGCACTACGTGCTGGTCGGCGCGATGTACCTCGTCTCAGGCATCTCCGGCTCCAAGGCCGCCGATATGGCGGCGGTGGCCCCGGTGCTGTTTCCCGAGATGAAGAAGCGCGGCGCCAAGGAGGGCGACCTCGTGGCGCTGCTCGCCGCCACCGGCGCCCAGACCGAGACCATCCCGCCCTCCCTGGTGCTCATCACCATCGGGTCGGTGACCGGCGTGTCGATCACCGCGCTCTTCACCGGCGGCCTGCTGCCGGGCGTCGTGCTCGGCATCACGCTGTGCATGCTGGTCTGGTGGCGCTACCGCGGCGAGGACCTGAGCCACGTCCGGCGCGCCACCAAGGGCGAGATCCTGAAGTCGCTGGTCATCGCCTTCCCGGCCATCGCGCTCCCCTTCGTCATCCGCGCCGCGGTGGTGGAAGGTGTCGCGACCGCGACGGAAGTGTCGACCATCGGCATCGTCTACGCGATCCTCGCCGGCCTCCTGATCTACCGCCAGTTCGACTGGCGCCGGGTCTACCCGATGCTGGTCTCGACCGCCTCCCTGTCGGGGCGATCCTGCTGATCATCGGGGCGGCGACCGGCATGGCCTGGGCGCTGACCCAGTCGGGCTTCTCGCAGAGCCTCGCCGTGATGATGAAGAGCCTGCCCGGCGGCGCGCTCGGCTTCCTGGTCGTCTCGGCGGTGGCCTTCGTGATCCTCGGCTCGGTGCTGGAGGGCATCCCGGCGATCGTGCTGTTCGGGCCCTTGCTGTTCCCGATCGCCCGCCAGGTCGGCGTGCACGAGGTCCACTACGCGATGGTGGTGATCCTGGCGATGGGCGTCGGCCTGTTCGCGCCGCCGTTCGGGGTCGGGTACTATGCGGCCTGCGCGATCAGCCGGATCCACCCGGATGCCGGGATCAAGCCGATCATCGGCTACATGACGGCCCTGCTGGTCGGCCTCGTGGTGGTGATCCTGGTGCCGTGGATCTCGATCGGTTTCCTGGGGTGATGCGATAGGGGTGTTCGCCGCCACCGTGGCGAACACCCCTGACAACGGGCCGCCACCATGCCCGGACAGCCCTACGGCCAGCCGCCTCACCTCTCGAACAGCGATCCCTGCAAGGCGTCCGCCTCGGGCGCCTTCTTCGCGTCGGTCCCGCTCTCCTTGCGCCGGGCCGCCCGGCGCGGGGCCGGTCGCGCCGGAGACGGCGGGGTCTCGGGCGGAGCCGCGCCATCGATCGTGGCGGCGACGCGCCCGTCGGCGAACTCGACCGTCACCTGCCCGGCCACCCGCGCCGCCTCCGCCGCGCCGACCGGTCGGCCGGAGCCGTCGAGCACCAGCGCGTAGCCGCGGGCCAGCACCGCGCGGTAGTTGAGGCTGGAGAACAGGGCGGTCGCCCGCGACAGGCGGCCCGCCAGCCGTTCGAGCCCCTGGGCCGGCGCCCGGTCGAGCCGGCGCGACACCCCGTTCAGCCGCTCGCCCTGCACCGCCAGCACCCGCTCCAGGGCGTGGCGCGGGCGATGGTCGATCGCCGCCAGGCGCTCGCGGGCGCGGGCGAGGCGCAAGGAGGGCGGGTTGCGGGCGAGCCCCTGGAGCGCCCGGTTGAGACGGTTTTGCGCGTCGCGGGCATTGGCAGCGAGGGCCGGCGCCAGGCGGGCTTCCGCCAGGTCGAGGCGCTGGCGCTTCTGGGCCAGCAAAGCCTCCGGGCCCGGCAGAGCGCGGGTCAGTCCCCGCAACTCGCCCCGGCGCTGGTCGACGAGGCGGATCAGCGCGCCGGCATGGCGCCGGCTCAGCGAATCGAGATCGGCCAGCAATTCGTGCAGCACCGGCACCGCCATCTCGGCGGCGCCGGTCGGGGTCGGGGCGCGCCGGTCGGCGGCGTGGTCGATCAGCGTGACGTCGGTCTCGTGCCCGACGGCGGAGATCAGCGGGATCGTGCTCGCCGCGGCTGCGCGGACCACGATCTCCTCGTTGAAGCACCAGAGGTCCTCGATCGAGCCGCCGCCGCGGGCGACGATCAGCACGTCCGGCCGCGGGATCGCGCCGCCGGGCTCCAGCGCGTTGAAGCCGTGGATCGCCGCCGCGATCTCTTCCGCCGCGCCCTCCCCCTGGACCCGCACCGGCCAGACCAGGACGGGGCGCGGGAACCGGTCGGCCAGCCGATGCAGGATGTCGCGGATCACCGCGCCGGTCGGCGAGGTGACGACGCCGACGACCGTCGGCAGGTACGGCACCGGCCGCTTGCGGGCGGCGTCGAACAGCCCTTCCGCGGCGAGGAGGCGCCGGCGCTCCTCCAGGAGCGCCATCCAGGCGCCGGCCCCGGCGGGCTCCAGCGAATCGACCACGATCTGGTAGGCGGACTTGCCCGGATAGGTGGTGATCCGCCCGGTGACCACGACCTCCAGGCCCTCCTTGGGCTTGTGGCGCAGCCGCAGCATCGTGCCCTTCCAGATCACGGCGTCGATCTTGGCGCCGCCATCCTTGAGGCTGAAATAGGCGTGGCCGGAGCCGTGCGGGCCGCGATAGCCCGAGATCTCGCCCTTGAGGCGCACATGCCCGAACGCATCCTCGAGGGTGCGCTTGAGGGCGGTCGCCAGTTCGGTGACCGACCATTCGGGCACGTTGGCGATCGGGGCGGAGAAGGCGGAAGCGGACATCGGGCGCGAAGCTACCGGCTTCAGCACAGCCGCGGAAGGCCGCCCTGCCGCTTGAGCGGGCGCGTGACCCCCGCGCATCAGTCCGGTTGCCGCCAGGAGTCGCCTTCCCTAAACGACCTGCCTTCCCTAAACGTCGCGCGAGATGTCAAGATTCCTGTCGGGACCGGCGATGCGCGACCAGCAAACCCTCACCCTCCTGCTGATCGGCTCCGGCGGGCGCGAGCACGCGCTCGCCTGGAAGCTGGCCCAGAGCCCGCTCTGCCGGCGCCTGCTGATCGCGCCGGGCAATCCCGGCACCGCGGCGCATGGCACCAACTTGCGCCTCGACGTGACCGACCACGACGCGGTGATCGCCGCCTGCCGGCAGGAGGGGGTGGATTTCGTGGTGGTCGGCCCCGAGGCGCCCCTGGTGGCGGGGCTGGTCGATGCGCTCACCGAGGCCGGCATCCGCGCCTTCGGGCCGAACGCCGCGGCGGCCCAGCTCGAAGGCTCGAAGGCCTTCACCAAGGAATTGTGCCGGGAGTTCGCGATCCCGACCGCCGGTTTCGCGCGATTCCGCACCGTCGAGCCGGCGCTGGCTCATCTGCGCGCCGGCCGCATCCCGGTCGTGGTCAAGGCCGATGGGTTGGCCGCCGGCAAGGGTGTGGTGGTGGCCGAGACCTTAGGCGAGGCCGAGGCCGCGGTCGAGACCATGCTGGGTGGCGGGATGGGCGCCGCCGGGGCCGAGGTGGTGATCGAGGAATGCATGGTCGGCGAGGAGGCGAGCCTGTTCGCGCTGTGCGACGGCACCCGCGCCGTGCTCCTCGGTACCGCCCAGGACCACAAGCGCGTCCATGACGGCGACAAGGGCCCGAATACCGGCGGCATGGGCGCCTATTCCCCCGCCCCGGTGCTGACGCCCGAACTCGAAGCCGAGGTGATGGAGCGGATCATCCGACCCACCCTCGACGGGATGCGGGCGCGGGGCACGCCGTTCTCGGGCATCCTCTATGCCGGGCTGATGCTGACGGCCGACGGCCCGATGCTGATCGAATACAACACCCGTTTCGGCGATCCCGAATGCGAGGTGCTGATGCCGCGCCTCGCCTCGGACCTGCTGCCGCTGCTCGCCGCCGCGGCCGGGGCGACCTGTCGGGCATCGAGCCCGAGTGGCGCGACGAGGTGGCGCTGACCGTCATCATGGCCGCGCCCGGCTATCCCGGCACCGTCGCCAAGGGCTCGGAGATCCGCGGCCTGTCCGAGGCGGAAGCCGCCGGCGCCCTGGTGTTCCAGGCCGGCACCAGGCGCGACGGCGAGCGGCTGGTCGCCGATGGCGGCCGTGTGCTGGCGGTGACGGCGCTCGGCCGCGACGTGCGGGAGGCGCAAGCCAAGGCTTACGCCGCCGTCGAGCGGATCGACTGGCCGGAGGGTTTCTGCCGCCGCGACATCGGCTGGCGCGCCGTGGCGCGGGAGACCTGAGCCGGGCTCCTGCGTTAGGCTCGTTACGTCCGCGCGGTGGCGCGGGCCAACGACCTGTGGGGAGCGCCCGATGCCCGCCGACCTGTTTCCCGGCTTCACATCGCACTGGATCGAGACACCGGACGGGCGCTTCTTCGCCCGGGCCGGCGGCGCGGAGGACGCCCCGCCGCTGGTGCTGCTGCACGGCTTTCCCCAGACCCATGCCTGCTGGCACAGGATCGCGCCTTCGCTCGCCCGTACCCACCGGGTGATCTGCCTCGACCTCAAGGGCTACGGCTGGTCGGCGGCGCCCAAGGGCGACCCCGCGCACGAGGCCTATTCCAAGCGCCAGATGGGCCGGGAGGTGGTCACCGTGATGGAGCGGCTGGGCCATGTCCGCTTCGGGCTGATCGGCCACGACCGCGGCGCCCGGGTCGGCTACCGCCTCGCCCTCGACGAGCCCGGCCGGATCGAGCGGCTCGCCCTCCTCGACATCCTCCCGACGGTCTCGCAGTGGCAGAAGATGGACCGGGAGCCCGGCGCCTACCCGCACTGGCGCTTCCTGGCGCAGGAGCCGCCGATCCCCGAGCAGGAGATCGGCAAGGCGCCGATCCCCTATTACGAGGACCTGCTGCGGCTCTGGACCGCGTCGGGCACCCTCGACGCCTTCGCCCCCGGCGCCCTCGACCTCTACCGCCAGAGCTGGAACGTGCCCGAGCGCATCCACGCGAGTTGCGAGGATTACCGCGCCGGGGCCGGCCCCGACCGGGCCGCCGACGAGGCCGACCTCGCGGAAGGGCGCCGCCTCGCCGGCCCGGTCCTGGTGCTGGTCGCCGACCGCTTCGTCGGCCGCGACGGGCTCGACCCGGTGCGCCGGGCCTGGACCGGCACCTTCGCGCCGGAGGACACTACCTTCGAGAGCGTCCCGTCCGGCCACTTCCTCGCCGAGGAGAATCCGCAGGCGACGCTGACCGTGCTGGAGCGGTTCCTGGCCACCTGACCGGAGCCCCGCGCCGCGCGGGGGACCGCTCCCCGTCCCGCACCGTAGCGGGCGCGCCGCCCCTGCGGCACAACCCGGGCGGGCGCGCGTCGCCCGGGGGAAACATCCGTGGGTCTGATCTACGCGCTCGGCGCCTTCCTGAGCTGGGGCCTCGTGGTCCCGGTGCATTTCCGTCTGCTCGACGGGGTGCCGGCCTGGGGCATCCTCGCCCATCGCATCGTCTGGTCGGGCGTGTTCATCGCGCTGCTGCTCACCGCCCTGCGGCTGACGCGCCGGGGGCCGATCGTCTCGTTCCGGCGCCGGCACGCCTTCCTGCTGCTCTCGGCCCTCGTCATCGCGGCCAACTGGTCGCTCTACCTGTGGGCGGTGCAGAACGGGCGGATGCTGGATGCGAGCCTCGGCTACTTCATCAATCCGCTGGTCAACGTCGCCCTCGGCGCCCTGGTGCTGCGCGAGCGCTTGCGCCCGCTCCAGCTCGCCGCCGTGGCGCTCGCCGCCATCGGGGTCGTGTCGGCGGTGGTGGCGGCCGGCACCCTGCCGTGGATCGCGCTGACGCTCGCCGTCAGCTTCGCGATCTACGGCCTGATCCGCAAGCTGGTGCCGATCGACCCCATCCTGGGCTGGGCGCCGAGACCTTCGCCCTCGTGCCGGCGGCGCTCGCCTATCTCGCCATCGCGCCGACGCCGCCCGGCCAGGGTGCCGGGCAATGGCTGCTCCTGATGCTCACCGGCGTCACCACCGCGGTGCCGCTGATGTGGTTCGCCGCCGCCGCCGCCCGGCTCAAGCTCTCGACGATCGGCCTGATGCAGTACATCGCCCCGTCCTGCCTGCTGGGCCTGAGCGTGCTCGTCTACGGAGAATCCCTGCCGCCCTCCCGGGCCCTCGTCTTCGGGCTGATCTGGGCCGGGCTGGCGCTCTACGCGATCGACGCCGCGCGCCCGCGCCGCGCGGTCGCACCCGAGGATACGCCAGCCTGACGCAAGCCCCACCGGTCAAGCTTCCCCCGTCCAACCATAATCGCCGGGCTTTCTCGGCTCACGCGACGAATCGGCGGGGGCCGCGATGATCCTGGACGACGTGAAGACGAGGGACGAGGACGGGCCGCACCCGATCTGGCTGGTGGTCGGTCCGTGGGCGGTGTTCGCCGTGGCGGTGGGGGGATTCCTGGCGCGGTGGTGGCCGTAACGGCCGGTCCCCATCGGTCCGTCGAGCCCACGACTGGCGAGGCTCGACCCGCGGCGCCATCGCGTTCGCCGGCCGTCACCGTCCGGCGCGACGCCCACCCCGCCGGGGTTGGCAGCCTACGTCACTTCGTGGATGATCGGCGCGACCCCGCGTGACGAAAGGGCTTCGTCCCGACGATCGGGTCCTGTCCGGCACGCGTTGCCGACGAAATGTCTCGCGGCCGACATCCACGAAAAGGGACCGTGAGTGGTTCATCCGACCGAGAATACCGGCCAGCCGCTCTGCTATGCCTTCAACAGGGGCGGCATCAACAATCAGAAGATCGCCCTCCTCGGACTCTTCCTCAAGGCCATGGCGGCAGAGGATCGCCGGATCGTCCTGCCGGACATCGTGATCTTCGATCAGATAACCTTCATCCACAAGCGCGTGCCGATCTCCGCGGCGTTCGACGTGGGCCGCTTGCGGGACTTCGCCGAGGCGGTCGGCGTCACGATCCTCGACCGGGCGCCGGAGGGCGACGAAGGCGGCTGGGAGTTCTTCCATCACGCCGAGAGCCACATCGCCCGCACGGCCGCGGCCGGGGCGCTCGATGGCGACAGCGTCCTGGTCCGGTTCTTCCGCGCGCTGGTGCCGGTGTGCCGGACCGCGCCCGACACGTCGCGCTTGCGGGACATCGTCTTCGATCGCCTCGGCATCGCCCACGTGGTCCAGATGCGCATCGAGCGGGACTGGCACCATCATGTCCAGACCCGCGTCGACCCGGAGGTCGGCCACAACGAGGACAACCGGCACTCGGCCGAGAGCATAGCCCGCAAGCTTCGCGCGACCCATCCCGGCGGCGCCTCGAAGCTCTACATCGTGTGCGACGAGGCGGCGCTCGTCGAGGGGAAGGACGAGATCCGCCGATCCCTGCGCGAGACCTACGACATCGAGGCGTTCTGGAAATCCGACCTGCTGGAGATTTTCCAGTCCGGCGACGCGACCCTCCTCGAACGCTCGCTGGTGGATTTCGAGATCGCCCTGGCGGCGGAGGTCTTCGTCGGCACGTCGCGCTCGACCTTTTCCGGGATGGCCGCGCTGGAGCGCTTCGCCCAGACCGGACATCGGGGAAACCACAGCATCTACAACGCCCTCGGCCCGAAGCTCGCGCGTCGGCACGACACGGGGGCGTTCCGCTCGGCCCGCCTGGCGACGGCGGAGGATCCTCACGATCCGTCCTGCGGCTACGAGCTCGGGCGGATCCTGGAGACCGCCGGCGACCTGCGGGCGGCGCGGGACCGGTATCTGGCGCGGGGTGAATTCGGTGGGCCCGACCGGGAGGAGGTCTATCTCGCCCTCACCCGTGCGGCGTGCCTGAAGGCCGCTCTCGGCGAGGCGCCGGACGCTGTGCTGGCGGCGTTCGAGCGGGCGGCCGGCGTGGTCCCGTCACGGGCGGAGGCCCTGCATGCCGGCGCCCAGCATGCCCGCGGTCACGGGAGATACGAGGAGGCCTTCGCCCTCGCGTCGCGGGGGCTCGGCCTGCCTCCGCCCGCCTCCGGCCGGGCCGTCGAGGCCTGGATCTACGACTGGGCGTTGATCGACGAATACGCCGTCGCCGCGTCCTGGACCGGTCGTCCGCTCGAGAGCCTGCGGGCCTGCATCCAGCTCCTGATGGAGGCGCAGATCCCCGAGGAGCATCGCGACCGGATCGTGTCCAACGCCAAGTTCTCCATCGACCGCATCGCCGGGCGATGACGCCGCCCCGCCGATCGCGCGCCGCCCGCGCCATTCGGCCGGATTGCCGAATCCGGTTCCGCTGCCCAAGGTGAGGACCCAAGGTGAGGGTCCATGCGGCGCTACGTTCCCATCGTCCTCGCGGCCCTTCTCGCCCTCGTGGCGACGGCGCTCCTCGCCTACCAGTGGCTCGGGCAGCCGACGACCCTGCGCGTCGCCGTCGGGCCGTCGGGCAGCGAGGATGCGCGCCTCGTCGGGGCGGTGTCGCAGTCGCTCGCCCGCGGCCACGAGGAGGTGCGCCTGCGCCCCGTGGCGACGAGCGGCGTCGCCGACAGCGCCGAGGCGGCCGAGCGCGGAAAGGCCGACCTCGCTGTCGTGCGCTCCGACGTCGGCATCCCGGCGCGCACCCAGACCGTGGCGATCCTGCATCGGGACGCGGTGCTGCTGCTGGCGACCGATCCGAGCCTGGCCGCCGTGCCGGACCTGCGGGGGAAGCGGATCGGGCTCGTGCGCTACCCGGCCGGCAACGCCCGGCTGCTCGCCCACATCCTCGAACACTACGAGGTGCCGGCCGATGCGGTGACGACGATCCCCCTCGGCGACGGCCAGGAGGCCGGCCAGGCTTTGCGCGAGGGGCGGGTCGATGCCGTGATGGTGGTGAGCCCGCTCACCGGCCGCACCGCCGGCGAGGTGGTGGCGGGCATCACCAAGGGAAACGGGATTTCTGCCGGCAGCACCCCGACCTTCATCCCGATCGGCGAGGCGGCGGTGCTGGCCCGGCGCTGGCCGGCACTGGAGAGCGTCGAGGTTGCCCGCGGCACCTTCGGCGGCACGCCGCCGCGCCCGGCCGAGACCGTCACCACGATCGGGGTCAGCCACCGGCTGGTGGCCCAGGCCTCGCTGGCCGATTCGGTGGTGTCGGAGCTGACGCGGCTGCTCTTCGTCAACCGGCCCGGCCTCGCGGTCGAGGTGCCCCTCGCCAACCAGATCGAGGCGCCCGACACCTCGAAGAGTGCGTCCCTGCCGGTGCATCCCGGCGCCCAGGCCTATTACGAGGGCGAGGTCGAGAGCTTCTTCGAGCGCTACGGCGACTGGTTCTATCTGCTGGTGATGTGCGTCTCGATCCTGGGCTCGGCCGCCGCCACCCTGGTGTCGCGGGCGGCCAACCGGTCGCGGGCCCGGGACATGGCGCTGCTGCGCCAGCTGCTCGCCATCGTGCGGGCGAGCCGCGACGTCGAGGACGAGCTGGAGCTGAACGACCTCGAGCGGCAGGCCGACGAGATCCTGGCCGCGGCGCTCGCCCGGGCCGGGACGGGCGCCATCGACAATGCCGGGGTGGCGGCCTTCACCCTCGGCCTCGACCAGGCGAGGCGGGCGATCGCGGAGCGCCGCGCCATCCTGGTGGAGCGGCAGGCGCATTCCGTCGAGCCCCCTGCCTTCGATCGCGGGCCGGATCCCCTGTCGGCCGCGGCGGAGTGACCCATCTGGAAGCGCCCGCCTCCCCGACAAGGGGCCATGCCGGGCCCTCTTGCGAAAAAGCCCGCTTCCTTATATTGCGACGCAACAGTTTTCCCCCGGCTCGATGCGTCCGGCTGCCATTCTGGCGGCCCGCGGCGTGCCGGGCTTTGTTTGCTTCGGATATCCCATGAAGCTGCGCAATATCGCCATCATCGCCCACGTCGACCACGGCAAGACGACCCTGGTCGACAAGCTGCTCCAGCAATCCGGCTCGTTCCGCGAGAACCAGCGGGTCGAGGAGCGCGCGATGGACTCGAACGACCTCGAGAAGGAGCGCGGCATCACCATCCTGGCCAAGGCCACCTCGGTGGTCTGGAAGGATACCCGGATCAACATCGTCGACACCCCCGGCCACGCCGATTTCGGCGGCGAGGTCGAGCGCATCCTGTCGATGGTCGACGGCGTGATCGTGCTCGTCGACGCCGCCGAAGGCCCGATGCCGCAGACCAAGTTCGTGGTCTCGAAGGCGCTCAAGATCGGCCTGCGCCCGATCGTGGCCGTCAACAAGGTCGACCGTCCGGATGCCCGCATCACCGAGGTGGTGAACGAGGTGTTCGACCTGTTCGCGGCGCTCGACGCCACCGACGACCAGCTCGACTTCCCGATCCTGTACGGGTCGGGCCGCAACGGCTGGATGGCGACCTCGCCCGAGGGCTCGCAGGATGACGGCCTCGCGCCGCTCTTCGACCTGGTGCTGGAGCACGTCCCCCGGCCAAGACCGAGGACGGCCCGTTCCGGATGCTCGGCACCCTGCTCGAGGCCAACCCGTTCCTCGGCCGCATCATCACCGGTCGCATCGCCGCCGGCACCGTGAAGCCGAACCAGGCGATCAAGGTCCTCGACCGCGAGGGCAAGGTGGTGGAGACCGGCCGCGTCTCGAAGATCCTGGCCTTCCGCGGCCTGGAGCGCCAGCCGATCGAGATGGGCGAGGCGGGCGACATCGTGTCGATCGCGGGCCTCGTGAAGGGCACCGTCGCCGACACCTTCTGCGACCCCCAGGTCGAGACCCCGATCCAGGCCCAGCCGATCGACCCGCCGACCGTGACGATGTCGTTCATCGTGAACGACAGCCCGCTCGCCGGCACCGAGGGCGACAAGGTCACGAGCCGCATGATCCGCGACCGCCTGTTCAAGGAGGCCGAGGGCAACGTCACGCTCAAGATCGAGGAAGCCGCCGACAAGGACTCGTTCTACGTGTCGGGCCGCGGTGAGCTTCAGCTCGCGATCCTGATCGAGACGATGCGCCGCGAGGGCTTCGAGATCGCCGTGTCGCGTCCCCGCGTCGTCTTCGAGAAGGACGAGGCCGGCGAGATCATGGAGCCGATCGAGGAGGTCGTGATCGACGTCGACGAGGAGTATTCCGGCGTCGTCGTGCAGAAGATGTCGGAGCGCAAGGCCGACATGATCGAGATGCGCCCGTCGGGCGGCAACCGCCTGCGCCTGGTGTTCCACGCTCCGACCCGCGGCCTGATCGGCTACCAGGGCGAGCTGATGACCGACACCCGCGGCACCGCGATCATGAACCGGCTGTTCAAGGCCTACGAGCCCTACAAGGGCGAGATCGCCGGCCGCCGCAACGGCGTGCTGATGTCCAACGACCAGGGCGAGGCCGTCGCCTACGCCCTGTGGAACCTCGAGGATCGCGGCCCGATGATGATCGAGCCGGGCTGGAAGGTCTACCAGGGCATGATCATCGGCGAGCACAACCGCGAGAACGACCTCGAGGTGAACGTGCTCAAGGGCAAGAAGCTCACCAACATCCGCACCACCTCGAAGGACGAGGCGGTCCGCCTGACCCCGCCGATCCGCATGACCCTCGAGCGCTCGCTCGCCTGGATCCAGGACGACGAGCTGGTCGAGGTGACCCCGAAGTCGATCCGCCTGCGCAAGGCCGTCCTCGACCCGAACGACCGCAAGCGCGCGGAGCGGGCCAAGGAAGCCCTGAGCGCCTGATCGGCTGCGTGACAATCTAACGGTTCGATCCCTCGCCCTTCCCGGGGCGGGGGATTTTCTTTTTTCTGACGGTGGTCTCGCTGAGTCGACAGACGGGATGGCGCGGGAGCCCCCCTCCCCCTTGTGGGGAGGGGTAAGGGGTGGGGGTGGTGCAGGAGGCACCGCTGCGCTCCATCCGGCACCACCCCCACCCCTAACCCCTCCCCACAAGGGGGAGGGGAAATGCGCGCCATCCTCGTCACGGACATTTCTTTTCAAGTCCGGGGGGGGGGCGGTGGGCAGCCGGCCAAGCTTGAGTGGATTCGCGATCCGCTCTCCCGTATCTCAACGGCGAGCGTGCCGGCAGGAGGCGGTGTGGAACACGAGATCTACCGCTGGCTCGGGATTCCGGCCTCGATCCAGTCGGACGTGCTGGCGCCGATCGGCCTCGCCATCGCGGTCGTCGTCACGGTGCATGCGCTGATGCGCAAGCGCGAGGTCAGCGCGGCCATCGGCTGGATCGGGCTCGCCTGGCTCTCGCCGATGCTGGGCAGCCTGCTCTACGTCATGTTCGGCATCAACCGGGTCAGCCGGCGCGCCCGGCGCCTGCCGGTGCTGCCCGGCCCCCGGCCCGGCGCCCCCGCCCCGCCGGTGGCCGAGGTGCCCGACGACTTCCAGCCCCTGAAGCGGGCGGTGCAGCGGATCAGCGGCCTGCCGCTGGTGGCCGGCAACCGCATCCGGCGTTACCGCCACGGCGACGAGGCCTATCCGGCGATGCTGGCGGCGATCGACGAGGCGACCACCAGCGTCGCCCTGTCGAGCTACATCATGCGCGACGACGACAGCGGCCGGGCCTTCGCGGAAGCCCTCTACGCCGCGAAGGAACGCGGCGTCGCGGTCTGCGTGGTGATCGACGGCATCGGCAGCGGCTACTTCTTCCCGGCGATGTACCGGCGCCTGCGGCGCCTGAGCATCCCGGCCGGCCTGTTCATGCATTCGGCGCTGCCCTGGCGGATGCCGTTCCTGAACCTGCGCACCCACAAGAAGCTGCTCTTGATCGACGGCCGGGTCGGCTTCGTCGGCGGGGTCAACATCGCCGACGAGAACGTCATGGCGAAGAACCCGCCCGAGCCGGTGCGCGACAGCCATTTCCGCATCGACGGGCCGGTGGTGGGACAGCTCGCGCAGGCCTTCTGGCGCGACTGGGCCTTCGTGAAGGGCGAGGACCTGGAGGGGCCGGCCTGGTTCCCGCAGATCCCGCCGGCCGGGCCGTCGCTGGCCCGGGTCGTCACCTCGGGGCCGGATGCCGACATCGAGAAGATCGAGTTCGTGGTGCTGGAGGTGGTGGCCACCGCGCGGCACTCGGTGCGTCTCGCGACCCCCTATTTCCTGCCGAGCGAGACGCTGCTGACGGCGCTGGGACTTGCGGCGATGCGGGGCGTCACCGTCGACGTCATCATCCCGCAGGCGAGCAACCACCGGGTGGTCGACTGGGCGACGCGGGCCCATGTCGGGCCGCTCTTGGAGGCCGGCGTGCGGATCTGGCTCGACCGGCCGCCCTTCGACCATTCGAAGCTGATGGTGGTGGACGAGGCCTGGTGCTTCGTCGGCAGCGCCAACTGGGACAGCCGCAGCTTCCGGCTGAACTTCGAGCTCAACGTCGAGGTCTACGACACCGATTTCGCGGCCGACCTCGACGGGCTGATGCGGGCCAAGATGGAGCAGCGCCTGACCGCGGACGACCTCAACTCTCGCGGGATGGCCGTGCGACTGCGCGACGCCGCCGTGCGATTGCTGCTGCCATATCTTTGAGCGGCGCCCGCTTGCGAAAATCCTCGGCCCGGTCGCGAAACGCCTCGATCCGGTCGCGGAGGGGCTGACGCTTCCCCTGCGGGTTGCCGGGCTCGAGATGGACCACGATCGGCCGGTGGTCGGAGGCGCCCCGCGGCAGCACCGCCTGGCCGCGGCAGGTCAGCCCCCGCACCAGACAGCGGTCGAGGCGCAGGGGCACGAGATCGACCATGGCGTGGGTCGGGTGGCGCGGCCCGACATCGTGGAAGCCCGGCAGCAGGGCCGGCCCGACGATGTTGTAGTCGCCGAGCACCGCGGCGCGGACCGGCAGGTGCTGGGCGATGCGGCGCAGCTGGCGCCGGTTGAGCACCTGCCCGTGCGACAGGTGGACGTTGGCGACCCCGAAGGTGCCGAGATCGAGGATCTGGCAGACCCGGTCGATCAGGGCGCCGGAGGGCAGGACCACCACCTCGGGCGGGCGCGGCCAGGGCGTCGGGCTCCACATCGCCAGGCCGTGGATGCGCCGCGGCAACGGCGCCCAGGCGTAATGCCCGCCGACCGGGCCTGAAGCTCGGTGATGTCGACGGTCGCCTCCTGCATCAGCAGCAGGTCCGGCTTCTCCTGCGCAATCAGCGCCTCGAGGGCGTCGACGGTCGCGCCGGTCCGCCGCAGCAGGTTCCAGCTGATGATCTTGCGCGGCCCGGGCCGGTGCGGCGCGTGGCCGGGCACGGCCGGGGTCTCGGCGGGCAGGAGGCGTTGGGGGGGCAGCATGATACCGCGTGGGAAGCGCTCGAATTGAGCCGGCACGATGGCGGGAGACGCGTCGGCCGGGCGCGAAGCGGCATACGCCGATTTGCCGATTCGGGGAACGGCGCCTCAGGCGCCCGGGGGGATCAGGCCCGGCAGGGCTGTCACGAGCGCGCGGAACTGGTCGCCGCGATCCTCGAAGCTGCGGAACTGGTCGTAGGAGGCGCAGGCCGGCGAGAGCAGCACCACGGGCTCGCCCGATCCGTCCCGCTCCGCCGTCGCGGCGGCTTGCGCGACCGCGGCAGCCAGCGTGCCGCAGCGGCTGAACGGCACCTGCCCGTCGAGGGTCGCGGCGAAATCCTCGGTCGCGGCGCCGATCAGGTAGGCATGGGCGACGCGGGGGAAGTAGGGCGCGAGGCTCGCGATGCCGCCCTCCTTCGCCTTGCCGCCGAGGATCCAGTGGACCCGCTGGAAGGCCGAGAGCGCCTTCTCGGTCGAATCGGCGTTGGTGGCCTTCGAATCGTTGATGAACAGGACGGAGCCGCGCCGGCCGACCTCCTCCATCCGGTGCGGCAGGCCCGGGAAGGTCGCGAGCGCTGCCGCGAAGGCATCGGGCGTGATGCCCAGCCCGCTCGCCACCGCGTAGGCGATGGCGGCGTTCTGCCAGTTATGGGCGCCGCGCAGGGACCCGATGCCGGAGAGGTCCGCCACGGGCTCCGCCGGATCCCGTCGCCCGTCGATGACGACGCCGTTCCGGGCCAGAATCCCCGGCCCCTCCCCCGCCTCGCCGACATGGACGCGCGTCAGCGGCCCGGTCCGGCGCCCGGCGATCGCCCGGCAGAAATCGTCGTCGACGCCGACGATCGCGTGGGCGGCTCCCGTCACCAGCCGCTCCTTGATGGCGGCGTAACGGGCCATGTCGCCGTGGCGGTCGAGATGGTCGGGCGTGAGGTTGAGCAGAACCCCGATCGTCGGCGCCAGCGACGGCGTCAGGTCGATCTGGAACGAGGACAGCTCGATCACGTGGACCCGGTCCGGCGACGGCGGCGCCAGCGACAGGATCGCGGTGCCGATATTGCCGCCCATCTGCACGTCGCGGCCGCAGGCCGCCAGGACATGGGCGATCAGCGCCGTGGTCGTCGACTTGCCGTTGGTGCCGGTGATGGCGACGAAGGGCGCATCCGGGCTCGTCGCGGCCCGCTCGCGGCAGAACAGCTCGATGTCGCCGATCACCGGCACGCCGGCCGCCTGGGCGAGTTCCACCGTCCAGTGCGGCGCCGGATGGGTGAGCGGCACGCCGGGGGCGAGCACCAGGGCCGCGACGGCGGTCCACTCGGCCTGACGCAGGTCGCTGGTCTCGATGCCCTGGTCGCGGGCCGCCTCCATCCGCGCCGGGTTGTCGTCGCAGGCGATGACGCGGGCGCCGCCGGCCTTGAGGCTGAGCGCGGTGGCCAGCCCCGAGCCGCCGAGCCCGAACAGGGCCACGGTCTGGCCGGCGAAGGTGGTGGAGGGTGTCATGCGTCGCTTCGAGCCTTCGCGCCGGGGCGGCGCCGGGCCGGGGCTCGGCGCGTGTCTTCAGGCGGTTAGTGAGGCGCGAAGAACGGCTTCGTCAAGCTCTGCCGGAGGATGAGGCGGGATCGGCCTCGTGCGGCGATGCGAGGCCTCGGGCGCCCGCCCGGTTCCCTCGACGGGAACCGACGCCCTCCGCATCATTCCGGAACCCGGGACCGCGGGATGCCCGGACGTGATCGCAACGCCTCTCGCACGGTCCGGCACGACCTGATCGTCCGGGCTGCGCCGCTCGGCCCTGGGACGACTTGGCGGGTTCCCGGGTCGGTCGACCAACTCGAACGGGCTCCCGGAGAACGGTCGAGGGTTGGGAGAGGCCGGCCCCGAGCCGTCCCGTCGCCGGCCGCGAGACGGCCGGTGCGTCGTGTGCCGAGGTGCCTGCTCGGTCGCAGGCTCTCGCCGCAGATCCGGCGACCACCGTTGCCGGATCGTTCAGCGCCCGCTCCCCGCCGCCTCCTGCGCAGGCCCCGCCCGCGTCGCCACCAGGGCGCCTGCCACGATGAGAGCGCAGGCCAGCGCCAGCGACCAGGTCGCCGGGGCGTAGCCGGCGGCGACGAGGATGAGGGTGGAGAGCACCGGGGCGGCGTAGGAGCCGACCCCGAGGAGGCGGATGTCGCCGCGCTTCACGCCGATGTCCCAGAGGTAGAACGCCGCCCCGACCGGGCCGAGGCCGAGGGCCGCCACCGCCGCCCATTGCGCCGGGCCCTGCGGCCAGACCGTGGTCTCGAAGGCGAGGTGGCAGATCAGGCTCAGGGCCGCCGTGGCGAGGCAGAAACCCGCCACCGCATCGGTCGGCACCGCCCCGACCCGGCGCGACAGCACCGAGTAGCCCGACCACAGGAAGGCGCAGGCGAGCGCCGCCGCATAGCCCGGCAGCGCCGCCGACTCGAAGCTGAGCGAGCCGCGCCCGAGGAACAGCGTGACCACCCCGGCGAGGCCGATGAGCGCACCGGCGAGATGGGCGGCGCGCAGGCCTCCCTCGCCCGGCAGCAGGGCGGAGAACAGCACGATCAGCAGCGGCCAGAGATAGCTGATCAGCCCGGCCTCGGCCGGCGGTGCGAGGCGCAGGGCCGCGAAGTAGAGGGCGTGGTAGCCGAACAGGCCGGCGATCCCGAGCGCCCAGACCGGGAGCGGCTGGCGCAGGGCGGCGAGGCCGGAGGGCCGCACGATCCAGCTGGCGCAGCCCAGGAGCCCGCCGACCAGGAAGGTCATGGCCGCGAGTTGGAACGGCGGCACCGCGCCGGAGGCCGCGGTGAACAGGGCGAGCAGCGACCAGAGCAGGATGGCGCCGGAGCCGATCAGGGTGGCGGTGCGGGTCGTCATGGTGCGAATCGTTCGGAAGGTGCCGTTACGGCACGGGTCTACCATGGCGGTCCTGCCGGCGCGGCGGGAAATCGGATAGGACGGGGGCCGTCCGCCAGAGGAGCGCGCCCGTGATCGAACTCGCCCCCGGCCTGATCCACCATCCGGGCTATCTCGACGCCGCGGCGCAACGCGCGCTCGCGGCCGACCTCGCGGCGATCTTGCGCGAGGCGCCGCCCTTCATCCCGACGATGCCGCGCACGGGCAAGCCGTTCTCGGTGCGGATGTCGAATTGCGGCCCCCTCGGCTGGGTCTCCGACCGCGCCGGCTACCGCTACCAGGCGGAGCATCCGGAGACCGGCCGGCCCTGGCCCTCGATGCCGGCGGCGGTGACCCGCGCCTGGGTCGAGCTCGCCGGCTGCCCGGCCGAGCCGGAGGCCTGCCTCGTCAACCTCTACGCCCCGGGCACCCGGATGGGGCTGCACCAGGACCGGGACGAGGCCGAGTTCTCCGCCCCCGTGCTCTCCCTGTCGCTCGGGGCCACCGCGCTCTTCCGCTACGGCGGGCTCCGGCGCTCCGACCCGACCCGCTCGGTGCGGCTTTCCTCCGGCGATGCCCTGGTGATCGGCGGGCCCTCGCGCCTGATCTTCCACGGCGTCGACCGTCTCGTCCCCGCCGCTCCCGCCGACCTGCTGGCCCCGGAAGCCGGGCCGGTCCTGCCCGAGGCCGTGGCACCGGGCGGGCGCCTCAACCTGACCTTGCGGCGCGTCACGGCGATCGGCCGCGCTTGACAGAGCGGCGCGCACGGCCGACGCATCCGGCGATGGTCCTGCCGCCCGATCCCGGGCGGCGTCGCTTACGAGCCGAGACGAGTCTGATGTCGACGAGTCCCCTGTCGCTGCGCATGCTGGCGCTCCTCTCCTGCCTTGCCGGCCTCCCGGCCGGGGCGTGGGCCGCCGATCCGGTCTATCCGCCGGGCTCGCGCTTCGGCTTCGAGCCGGCCAAGGAGATGGTGGTGTCGCGCCGCTTCACCGGCTTCGAGCGGCAGAGCGGCGGCGCCACGGTCTCGGTGGTCGAGCTGCCGGCCCAGGCCTACAAGGACCTCACCACCAACTTCACCGACGAGAACCTGAAGAGCCAGGGCCTGGTGGTGAAGTCGCGCGAGACCCTGAAGCTCGCCGACGGACGCGAGGGCCTGCTGGTCTCCGGCGAGCAGCCGATCGAGCAGCCCGCCGGCGCACCGGCCCTGCACAAATGGGTCTTCCTGGTCTCGGACCCGACGGTCACCGGCATCATCATCGGCCAGACCCTGCCGGCGGCCGAATCCGACGACGCGATGCGCGCGATGCTGACCAGCGTGCGGGTGCGCCCGGCGCTCACCCTCGACCAGCAGGTCGCGGCCCTGCCCTTCCGGGTCGTCGAGACCGCGGGCTTCCGTCCGGTGCGGGTGCTCGGCGGCAATTCGGTGCTCTATACCGACGGGCCCAAGGACCAGATGCTGAACCTGGAGCAGCCGATCCTGGTGCTCGCCGAGGCGGTGCAGCCGGCCCCCTCCGCCGAGCAGCGCGACGCCTTCGCGAAGGCGGCGCTCTACTCGAACCAGACCATGAAGGACTTCGCGATCGAGCGCTCGCAGAGCTTCCGCCAGAACGGCGCCGACTGGCACGAGATCGTGGCCCGGGCCGTCGACGTGCCGTCGGGCACGCCGGTGGTGGTGTCCCAGACCATCCGCTTCCAGCCCGACGGCTATTTCCGCGCCGTCGGCGTGGCGCGCGCCCAGGACCGCGAGGCGATGCTGCCGCGCTTCCGCAAGGTGGTGGACGCGATCGCGTTCTGAGCGCCTGTTCGATCGGCGGCACTTGCCGATCTGGCACCGACCTTGCAGCCTCACCGCGTCATCCTGGGGCCGCGCAGCGGAACCCGGGATCCATCACCGCTGACGATGCAGGATGAAGCGTGGCGCCGCCCACCTTGTCCGGACATCTCAGCGGTCAAGGATCCCGGGTTCTCGCTTCGCGAGCCCCAGGATGACGTTGGAGGGTTCGAGGTCCGTCCTCCCGATCGAGCAGATCAAGTCCCTCCACGGCCTCATTCCGAGGCCGTGGAGAGGATGCCGTCAGAGCCGCGCCCGGGAATCGTGCCGGGCCAGACGCTCAAGCAAAAAGTCCACCTCCGCCTTCGCCGCCGCCGAGAGGCCGCCGCCGGGCTTGCGCTGGGCGTCCGAGGCGAGGATGCCGCGGCGCATCAGCACGTATTTGCGCACCGCCAGCCCGAGGCCCGGCTGCTGCTCGTAGCGCAGGAGCGGCAGGTGGGCGTCGAAGACGTCATGCGCCCGCTCGCGCTCGCCGGCCGCGCTCAGGCGAACCACATCGACCAGCATCTCCGGGAAGGCGTAGCCGGTATTGGCGCCGTCGGCGCCGCGCTCGCACTCGAAGTCGAGGAACAGGCCGCCATTGCCGCACAGGATCGAGAGCGGCCGCAGCGAGCCGTCGCGCTGGAAGGCCCGTAAGCCTGAGATCTTCTCCAGCCCCGGCCAGTCCTCGTGCTTGAGCATCACGCAGTTCGGGTTGTCGGTGACGATGCGGCGGATCACGCCGGGCGTCATCACCACGCTCAAGGTCAGCGGATAGTCCTGGATCACGAACGGCACGTCCGGCCCGATCACCTCGGCGGCCTGGGCGTAGTAGCCGACGATCTGGTCGTCGGTGCGCAACGACGGCGGCGGCGCGATCATCACGGCGGCGGCGCCGGCCTCCATCACCGCGCGGGTCAGCGAGCCCATGGCGGCGAAGCCCGGGGCCGAGACGCCGATCACGACCGGGAGCTTGGTGCGCCGGATCACCCGCGAGGCGACCGCGATGGCCTCCGCGCCGTCGAGCTTGGGCGCCTCGCCCATGATGCCGAGCACGGTGAGGCCGGTCGCGCCGATCTCGCCGTAGAAATCGGTCATCCGGTCGATCGAGGCCTCGTCGATGCGGCCGTCCGGGTGGAACGGGGTCGGGGCGATGGGGAAGACGCCCTTCGCGTCGGGAGTGAGCCGCATGTCGTTTCCTCTCGTGTTCGCCGGACGATAGGTCGTGGTCGCGGCCCCGCGCAACCGCCGCGCCCGCCTTCACCCTGCACGAATCATGCAAGGCCGGGCGCCCGGAATCGCGCTTGCCGCCGGGCGCCGAGCGGTGCTTCAAGGACGGCTTGGTCGTGACCGGCCGCGCCGCCGGCTCCGCGAGAGGAAGACCCGCCATGTCCCGCATCGTCTACGTCAATGGTCGCTTCGTCCCCTTCGAGGAGGCGACGATCCCGATCATGGACCGCGGGTTCCTGTTCGCCGACGGGATCTACGAGGTGAGCGCGGTGCTAGATGGCAAGCTCGTCGACAACGAGGCCCATCTCGCCCGCCTCGACCGTTCGCTCTCGGAGATCGGCATCCGCAACCCCCACACCATCGCCGAGTGGACGAAGCTCGAGGAGGAGCTGGTCACCCGCAACGCCCTGCGCGAAGGCCTCGTCTACATGGAGGTCACCCGCGGCGTGGCCGAGCGCGACTTCGCCTTCCCGCCCGAGGGCACGCCGCCGACCGTGGTGATGTTCACGCAGGCCAAGAACGTGTCGGCGAACCCCCTCGCCGAGCGCGGCGCCAAGGTCATCTCGGTCGAGGACCTGCGCTGGAAGCGCCGGGACATCAAGTCGGTGGCTTTGCTCGCCCAGGTGCTGGCCAAGCAGCAGGCGGCGGCGGCGGGCGTCGCCGAGGCCTGGATGCACGAGGACGGCCTCGTCACCGAGGGCGGTTCGTCCACCGCCTTCATCATCACCGAAGACGGCCGCATCGTCACCCGCCCGCTCTCGACGGCGCTCCTTCCCGGCATCACCCGCCGGGCGGTGATGCGGCTTGCCGAGGAGAACGGCCTGACGGTCGAGGAGCGCGCCTTCTCGATCGAGGAGGCGCTCCAGGCCTCGGAGGCGTTCTTCACCTCGGCGTCGGCCTTCGTGATGCCGGTGGTCGAGATCGACGGCCAACGCGTCGGCGGCGGCCAGCCCGGCCCGATGACGCGGAAGTTGCGCGACCTGTACCTCGACATGGCGAAGGCGGGCTGAGCATCCATCCGGCCGGCTGCGGATCCCTGAAGCGGTCGTTGGATCGGGGATCGAGCCGATCTCGGAATGCCCGGGATAGACCTGGGCATCTCCATATTCGGCCATCCGCGTGAGAGCGGATCGCGGTCACGTCGGTATCGTTCGCCGATACCTTCCGCTTGACGGTGCGTATCGTTGTGCGATACCAATCGCCGATAAGGGGCCGCACCGTGATCCGCAGCTTTGCCAATGATCGGACCCGAGACGTGTTCGAGGGGCGGCAGCCGAAAGGTATCCCGCGCACATTCTCAAGACGGCACGGCGCAAGCTCAACTATCTCGATGCCGCGACCTCCCTCGATGCGCTGAAGGTTCCGCCAGGCAACAAGCTGCATCCATTGCTCGACGAGCGCGCCGGGCAGCACGCCATCTGGATCAACGACCAGTTCCGCTTGTGCTTTCGCTGGACCGAGACTGGCCCGGACGATGTAGAGAACGTGGACTATCACTGATTACCACTGTTGGGGCTGCGCCCCGCTCCTCTGGAGACAAGGTGGCATGAGCACCGAGTACGAAACCGATACCATCCTTCCGCCGATGCACCCCGGCGAGGTGCTGCGGGAGGAGTTCATGGTTCCGCTGAACCTGACGGCGTATGCGATCGCGAAGGCGTGCCGCGTGCCGCGCACCCGGATCGAGCGCATCGCCCGTGAGGAGATCGGCATCACCGCCGATACGGCCCTGCGGCTCGGGCGCTACTTCGGCATGGACCCGCAGGTATGGGTGAATCTTCAGAGCCGCTTCGATCTTCTGACGGCCCGCAACGCGATCGGTGCGGACATCGATGACATCCGCCCGCTGGAACGAGAGGCGGCGTGAGGCGCTACCGCTGGGAGCCGAAGGGCGGCAGCGAATCAATCGAGAGTCCGGTTGCAAAGCCAAGCGGAGCCGGAACCCTCGGGTGCCGGCCCGGTTTCCCTCGGGAGACTCCATCCTCAGGAGAAACCCGATGACCAAGCTGATGCGCGGCGGGCTGGCGGTGCTGGCGATCGTCGCCGGCGCGACGGCCGCCCTCGCCCAGTCGCCCGAGGTGCCGCTGAAGGGGCGCGACCGCGACCCGAACCTGCCGCCCCTGAACCAGACCATCCCCGAGAAGGTGCGTCCGGGCGACGCGACCTCGAATGCCGACAAGTCGGACACCACCGGCTCAACCCTGAGCGACAAGCTCCAGCGCTCGGACGGCGTCATCAAGCCGCCGGCCACCGGCACCCCGGACATGGCGGTGACGCCGCCGGACCCGACCCCGAACTCGACCCCGGTGATCAAGCCCGGGGAGCTGCCCGGACGTGGCCCGAATACCGAGGCCAAATAACAAGGTCCGAGGTGGTCATCCCGGCCGTCGCTTGATTTCCCGGCCGGGATCGCCGAAGAGCGCACACGCGTGACACCATCCGCACACGATCAGCCCCGCGCCTTCCACGCGCCGGGCTTTTCGCGCGGCGGGCAGGGACGGGTATTTGTGATATGGCGAACGTCGTCGTCGTGGGCGCCCAGTGGGGCGACGAGGGCAAGGGCAAGATCGTCGACTGGCTCTCCGAGCAGGCCGATGTCGTGGTGCGCTTCCAGGGCGGGCACAATGCCGGCCACACCCTCGTCATCGACGGCGTGACCTACAAGCTGTCGCTGCTGCCGTCGGGCGTGGTGCGGGGCGGCACGCTGTCGGTCATCGGCAACGGCGTGGTGGTCGATCCCTGGCACCTCGTCGAGGAGATCGCCAAGATCGGCCAGCAGGGCGTGGCGATCACGCCCGAGAACCTGCGCATCGCCGACAACGCGACGCTGATCCTGCCGCTGCACCGCGAGCTCGACCACTTCCGCGAGACCTCGAACGCGGTCCTGAAGATCGGCACCACCAAGCGCGGCATCGGCCCGGCCTACGAGGACAAGGTCGGCCGCCGGGCGATCCGCGTCGTCGACCTCGCCGATGCCGAGATGCTCGACGCCAAGATCTCGCGGCTGCTCGCCCACCACAACGCCCTTCGCCGGGGCCTGGGCATCGACGAGATCGACGGCGCGGCGCTGAAGGCCGAGCTCCTGGCCATCGCGCCCAAGATCCTGCCCTTCGCCGACACCGTGTGGTCGCTCCTCGACGATGCCCGCCGCTCCGGCAAGCGCATCCTGTTCGAGGGCGCGCAAGGCGCCCTCCTCGACGTCGACCACGGCACCTACCCCTACGTGACCTCGTCCAACATCGTGGCGGCGCAGGCCGCGACGGGATCGGGCCTCGGCCCGGGGGCGATCGGCTACGTGCTCGGCATCGTCAAGGCCTACACCACCCGGGTCGGCGAGGGCCCGTTCCCGACCGAGCTCACCGATGCGATCGGCGAGCGGATCGGCGAGCGCGGCCGCGAGTTCGGCGTCGTGACGGGCCGCAAGCGCCGCTGCGGCTGGTTCGACGCCGCCCTGGTGCGCCAGACCGTGCGGACCTCGGGATCAACGGCATCGCGCTCACCAAGCTCGACATCCTCGACGGCTTCGAGACGATCCAGATCTGCACCGGCTACCGCCTCGACGGCCGGGAGATCGACCACCTGCCGGCGAGCCAGGCCGACCAGGCCCGGGTCGAGCCGATCTACGAGGCCTTCGAGGGCTGGAGCGAGACCACCGCGGGCGGCCGCTCCTGGGCCGACCTGCCGGCCCAGGCGATCAAGTACGTGCGCCGGATCGAGGAGCTGATCGGCGCCCCGGTCGCGCTGCTCTCGACCTCGCCGGAGCGGGACGACACCATCCTGGTCCACAACCCCTTCGAGGATTGAGGGGAATCCCGCGCGATGTCAGGCGGGCGAAGCTTGACGCCCGCCGCCCGGCACGACAAGGCATGCGGCGACCATGGCCGATTACTATCCCCTGCTCGCCCGCGCCCTCGATGCGCTGCCCGACCGTTCGCCCGACCTGCGGCATACGGTCTATGAGCGCGCCCGCGCAGCGCTGATCGGCCAGCTCCGCTCCCTCGATCCGCCCCTGTCGGAGGCCGACATCGAGGCGGAAAGGGTCTCCCTCGACCGGGCGATCGCCCGGCTCGAGATCGAGCATGGCGGCGTCCCCGAGCCGGAGCCCGCCCTGTCGGGGCCCACCGTCTCGGAGGCGGCGACGCCGGAGCAGGCGGCCCCGGAACCGCCGCCTCCCGCGTCCCCCGGCCGCCGGAAGTACCGGCGCGTCCGGACGCATCCCTTGCTGCGCCCTTTGCCGAACCTCTGCCCGAGCCGGCGGCGACGCACCATGCGGACGCCCTGCCCGAGGCCGGCCCGCCGGTCGAGCTGAAGCTGCCGCCGATACGGCCGCGCCAGCCGGAGCCGGCGGAGGAGCCGGCGAACCCGGAGGCGGGCCTCGCCGCCCCCCAACGGCCGCGCCTCGACGTGGTGGCGCCCAAGCGCGACCGGTCGCGGCTGGTACGCAACGGCATCGTGGCGGCGGTCCTGGCGGCGGTCGTCGGCGCCATCGCGGTCACCGCCTGGTCCCTGCGCGACAACCCCGCCGCCCTGCCGACGGGTTTTGCCGAGAACGGCCCCAACCGCCCGGCCGAGCCGCAGGATTCGAAATTCGCCGACCGGGTCGGCGGCGAGCGCGCGGCCCCGGCGCCCGCCCCCGCGGCGGCGCCTGCCCCCGCTGCCCCGCAAGGCAGTGCCCCGCGCCCCTCGCCGACGCCGGACATCGCGGTGGCGCAGCGCGGCACGCTCTACGAGGAGAATGGCGGCCAGGGCGCCGCCCCGAAGGCCTACCAGGCCCGGGTGGTCTGGCGCCTCGACGCCGTCAATGCCGGCCAGGGCCAGCCGCTCCAGACCGTCGTGCGCGGCACGGTCGACGTGCCCGATGCGGGCCTGAGCCTCGCGATGGTGCTCCGCCGCAACACCGACGCGACCCTGCCGGCCTCGCACATCCTCGAACTGACCTTCACCTCGACCGACCCGAACCGGACGGTGCGCGATGTCGGCCTGATCCAGTTCAAGGACGACGAGGCCGGCCGCGGCTCCCCGGTTTCCGGCCTGCCGGTGCCGGTGCGCGACAACCTCTTCCTGATCGGCCTGTCCAACCTCAAGGCCGACATCGATCGCAACACCGACCTCTTGCTCAAGCGCAACTGGATCGACCTGCCGATCCGCTACGCCAACGGCAACCGCGCCATCCTGACCTTCGAGAAGGGCAATGCCGGCGAGAAGGTGCTGCGGGAGGCGTTCGAGCAGTGGCAGCCGTGAGGCTGCGCCCGAGATCGACTTCCGGCTCGGCCGCGTCCGTTTCGATGGGGCGGGGTCCGTCGCTTCACTTCAAGGTCAGCACGCCGTCCTGGTGAGACGACGCGCTGCCTCGAGGCGGCACGACAGACGCCGCGACCTGACCGGGGCCTTCGTGCCGATGCGCGGAATTTAGGCCGGCATCGGCAGGCGGGGTCGGATCACCGGCGGGACGGAATCGCTTCGGCCCGCTTCTCCGGCGCCTTGTCGTCGTCGACGGCGAACACCCAGACGGTGCCGCCCTGCGGCACGTCTTTCTCCCAGCCGTGCTCGTCGGCCATGATGCCCTGGACCAGGGCGGAATCGACGCCCCAGCCGGAGACCACGGCGATGTACTGCTTGCCGTCGATCGCGTAGCTGATCGGCGGTGCGATGATCCCCGAATTGGTCTTGAAGCTCCACAACTCCTTGCCGGACTTCGCGTCGTAGGCGCGGAACATCCGGTCGCTGGTGCCGCCGGCGAAAATCAGGTCCGTCGCGGTAGACAGGATCGAGCCCCACATCCACGACTTCGCGTAGGTATCGCGCCACACCTCCTTGTTGGTGTTGACATCGATCGCCTGGATGCCGCCGATATATTTCACGTCCTTGTCGATCAGCAGCTTGATGTCGGTGATGTCGACACCGGCCGACCACTGCCCCGGAACCCGCTCCTGGACCTTGCCCTCATAGGTCATGCAATGATTGTCGTTGAACGGGACGTAGAGCATCCCGGTCTTGGGGTTGAAGGACTCGTAGGGCCAATCCTTGCCGCCCCACACGCTCGGGCAATAGGTGCCCGCCCGGCCGGT
Organism: Methylobacterium aquaticum; assembly: GCF_016804325.1. Taxonomy (NCBI): domain Bacteria; kingdom Pseudomonadati; phylum Pseudomonadota; class Alphaproteobacteria; order Hyphomicrobiales; family Methylobacteriaceae; genus Methylobacterium; species Methylobacterium aquaticum. The sequence goes on along the minus strand of NZ_CP043627.1, from coordinate 1,100,575 downwards.
GCCGGGGACGCCAGCTTGGTTGTAGGTCGGCCGGCCGGTCTTCGGATCGACGCTCGAAAAGACCGTGTTCTTCACGAAGGGCCGGGCGTCGAGGAAGCTGATCTGCCCGCCCTCGGTGCGGCCGAGCCGGTAGAGGTAGCCGTTGCGCTGGGCGCTGATCATCGCCGGCATCTTCTTGCCGTCACGATCGAGCTCGATGAGGGTCGGCGCGTTCATCGCGGCCCAGTCCCACGAATCGTTCCAGTGGTACTGGAAGTGGCTCTTGATCGTGCCGTCCGCCGGGTTCAGCGCGACGACCGAAGCGACGTAGAGGTTGTCTCCGGGCCGCTGGTCGCCGAGCCAGGGCGAGCCGTTACCGACGCCCCAGTAGAGCACGCCGTTCTTGGCGTCGTAGTTGCCCGGCATCCACATCGTGCCGCCGCCGATCTTCCAGGCATCCTTCCAGCGGCCCTCCTTCGGCCAAGTCTCGGAGCCCGGCTGGCCCGGGGCCGGCACGGCCCAGAAGGTCCAGTCCTCCTTGCCGGTCTCAGCATCGAACGCTTTCAGGAAGCCGCGCACGCCGAACTCGCCCCCGGACGGGCCGATCATGATCTTGCCGTTCACCGCGACCGGGGCCGAGGTGATGTAGGCCCCTTGCGTCCAGTCGCAGACCTCCGCCTCCCACGCCACCTTGCCGGTCCTGGCGTCGAGGGCGACGAGCCGGCAATCGAGGCCGGCGACGTAGACCTTGTCACCCCACAGGGCGACGCCACGATTGGTGTAGTGGAAGGCGCTGAATCCTTCGGGAAAGTCGCGCTTGTAGCGCCAGACCGACTCGCCGGTCTTCGCATCCATGGCGATGACCTGGTTGTACGGCGTGGCGACGTACATGACACCGTTGTTGACTATCGGCGGTGCCTCGTGGCCGGAGGTCACGCCGGTCGAGTAGCTCCAGACCGGCCGGAGCGACTTGACGTTGCCGGCATTGACCTGCTCGAGCGGGGTGTAGCTCCAGCCGGCGTAGTTGCCCTTGGCCATCAGCCAGTTCTCGGGCTCCGGGTTGGAGAGCCGTTGCTGCGTGACCGGCGAATATGTCTTCAAGGGCTCTGCCATCGCCAGTGTAGGCATCAGGACGGACCCGAGCAGGGCCGCGGACACGGTCTTCATCATGGCGTCTTCCTCCCGTCTTGCACGACTTCGCCGTGCTTCTTGATTCGTGGGGTGCTTATTGCTGCGACGGCGCCGCGCCGAGAGTGCCGACGAAGGGACCTGCAACCGTCACCACGCCGTCGGTGACGGCGATCGGAAGCGCGGCGAGGCGGCGCGTAGCCGGACCGGTCAGGACGGTGCCGTTATCGGCCAGATCGAAGCGCGACCCATGGCAGGTGCAGACGACCGACCGCCCGTCCTCGTTGAGAAGAGTGATAGGGCACCCGTTATGAGTGCAGATCGCTGAATAAGCGACGATACCCTCGGCGGCCCGCGGCGCCGTGGCTGCGGCGAGATGGGACGGCTCGGTACGGATCAGCAGGATCTGGTTGACCCGTGAGCCGCTGCGAACCGTCTCGGTCACCGGATCGACGGGGTAGACCAACCTCGGAGGCTCGCCGACCTTGAGATCGGCCGCCATGACCTTCTTGTCTTTGTACTCGCCGCTGAGATAGGCGAAGGTGTCGCCGAGCTGCGGACGCATGCTCCGGGGATTCGCAGGCTTGGCGTCCGCCCCCCGGGGATTCGACTCTCCTGCGGCCAGCGCCGCGTCGTGAGGCGCGAGAAGCAGCGCAAGCCCGGCCGTGAGGAGGCTGCGGCGCGGCAACTCGGCGGCGACGCACCGGCACGGAGACGGTTCCTGCGTTTTCTCCTGATCCATGTTCTCTTTCTCTCTGCCGATGGGACTGGCCGTGGGGACGAGTGGAAAGTCAGGCATTCGGGCGCCCGGCGCCGTTCCGGGACTCCGCCGGAGCCCGGCCGCCCTTAGGGCTCCGCGTCGCGAGGCAGGGCCGCACGCGACCACCCTGCACGGTCCCAAGTGGAGACCGGACGGCGCAATGCAGCATGATCGTCCGAGCGAATTGTGCGATGCACAGGCACGCAGCGACGCCAAGTCGTCGCCGTACTTCTCCCCCCTGTTTGCGCCGATCGATGGTCACTCTCGGACCAATTTTCGATCAGCGTCGTCATGCGGCCGTCAGCATCGATGATTTTCGTCCTGAGACAACTGGAAATATCGCGATGACGGAGATGTTATCATAATAATTATAATATAATAATTTTATAAATCCTGCACGACATCGGCTCGATTTTCATTGCGCTTGAGGCTTTCGCCGGCCACGCTCATGCTCGCGCGGACAGCGCCGTCGGGAGAGGCCCTCGCTTCTCCTCAGCCTGCGACCCGCCTCTCACGGCACCGGTTCCCCCGAACGCGAGCGGGCCGAACGACATGCCGCCCCCAAATCATCCGGGACCCCGACCATGAAGCTTCGAATCGCGTCGTACGGCCTCGCCTTCATGCTCCCCGCCACGGCCCATGCGGTCGATTGGCAGCGGCACGACCTGCTCGGCGAAGCCGGCCGGCCCCTCGAAGTCTCGACCGCCGACGGCTCAGGCGAGACGCTGGCGGTCGGAGAAACCCCGGCCTTCTTCCAGCGCGTCACGGCCGACGGTACGGATTGCGAGGCCAAGGACGGCAAGACGGGCCGCATCCGGGTGGTCTGCACCGCGCCGCAGAGCCGGTCGGTCAGCGTCTATATCGGAAAGATCGTTGGTGCCGGGCAGTTCCTGATCCAGCAAATCGCGATCGATACCCGCATGCTCCCGGCGCCCGAACGGGTCGCGCATGTCAGGGACCGCGTGAGGTAAAACAGGACGTCGCCGTCCCGTGCATGGCCGCCGGCATCGAATCGACTGTCCGCGTACGGTCGCGCTGATTAAGCTGGAGCCCAGCACCACATACGCTTGCGCCCGCGCATGCGCCGCACCGCGCGGGCATCCCATCCGAAGGCCGCCCTCCGTTGACCCTCGCCCCATGACCGGCGCCATCCTCCTGGCCCTCCTGCCAGTCGTCCTCCTCACCGCCCTCGGCTTCACACTCCGTCGCCGCCGCTTCCTCGCCGAGAGCTTCTGGCCGCAGGCCGAGCGGCTGGGCTATTTCGTGCTGTTGCCGAGCCTCTTCTTCCACAGCCTCGCCACCGCGCATGTCGAGGCGGTGCCGGTCGGCGCGCTCGCCCTGACGCTGATCCTCTCGACCGTGATCGTGGCCGGTCTCGTGATCGCCCTGCGGCCGCTGATGCGGGTCGATGGCCCGGCCTTCACCTCGGTGTTCCAGGGCAGCGTGCGCTTCAACAACTATGTCGGCGTCACCCTCGCCGCGGGGCTGTTCGGCGCGCAAGGGATCGCGCTCGCGGCGATCTGCAACGCGGCGATCGTGCCGACGGTCAACATCCTGTGCGTACTGGTCTTCGCCCGCCACGGCGCGGCGCGGCTGACGCCGCGGGGGATCGCCAGGCAACTCGCCACCAATCCGCTGATCGTCTCGTCGCTGGGCGGGATGGCATTCCAGCTCCTCGGCTGGGGCATCCCGCCGGGCCTGGAGCCGGCGATGCGCACCCTCGGCGCGGCCTCCCTGCCGATCGGCCTCCTCTGCGTCGGGGCCGCGCTCGACTTCTCGGGCGCGCGGACCTGGCTCGGGCCGGTGGCTTCGGCCTCGGCGATGAAGTTCCTGGCGATGCCGGGGGCGACCGTGCTGATGGCGATGGCCCTCGGGCTGCACGGGCCGGCGCTCGCCACGGCCCTGCTGTTCCAGGTCCTGCCCACCGCCTCCTCGGCCTACCTCCTGGCGCGCCAGCTCGGCGGCGACGCACCGCTGATGGCGGGCATCACCGCGGTGCAGACCGTGCTGGCGCTGGCGGCGATGCCCCTGGTGCTGATCGGCCTGACGGCCCTCGGGGTCGTGCCGGGCTTTTAGGCCGGCACCCCCGTCCGCGGTGCCTCGCGGGTGGCGAGGTTGCGCTTGACCGCATCCTGCACCTTCTCGAAGGCCCGCACCTCGATCTGCCGCACCCGCTCGCGGGAGACGCCGAACTCGCTGGAGAGATCCTCCAGGGTGATCGGGTCGTCGGCCAGCCGCCTCGCCTCGAAGATCCGGCGCTCGCGCGGGTTGAGCACGCCGAGCGCGTCCTTGAGGGCGGCGAGGCGGTTCTGCCCTTCCTGCTCGCGGGCGAGCACGGTCTCCTGGGTCGGGCTGTCGTCGACGAGCCAGTCCTGCCACTCGCCCTCGCCCTCCTCGCGCAAGGGAGCGTTGAGCGACGCATCGCCGCCGAGGCGACGGTTCATGTCGATCACGTCCTGCTCGGGCACGCCGAGGCGGGTGGCGATCTGCTTGACCTGGTCGGGGCGCAGGTCGCCCTCGTCGAGGGCGGAGATGCGGCCCTTGGCCTTGCGCAGGTTGAAGAACAGCTTCTTCTGGTTCGCGGTCGTGCCCATCTTCACGAGCGACCACGAGCGCAGGATGTATTCTTGAATCGCCGCCTTGATCCACCACATCGCATAAGTGGCGAGGCGGAAGCCCTTGTCGGGGTCGAAGCGCTTGACGGCCTGCATCAGGCCGACATTGCCTTCCGACACCACCTCGCCGATCGGCAGGCCGTAGCCGCGATAGCCCATGGCGATCTTGGCCACGAGCCGCAGGTGGGAGGTCACGAGCCTGTGGGCGGCGTCGCGATCGCCATGTTCACGCCAGCTCTTGGCGAGCATGTACTCCTCCGTCGGCTCCAGCATCGGAAACCGGCGGATCTCGTCCAGGTAGCGCGACAGGCCCCCTTCGTTGGCGAGCACGGGAAGTGCAGCAGCCATTCCAACCTCCTGAATGCTCCCCGCGGTGACATGGGCGAGCGCGAACGACCTCCCGTTGGCCGGTCGTTCGATCTGCGATCCTAGCAGGGAGCGATCCGGCCCGGTAGCGACGGGTGTCGCCACCAACGCGTGAGGCGGCGTTTTGTGCTGCCGTGGCGGTTCGCCGCGTGCGGTGCCGCACTGCCCCGGGGTGAGCCGGCCCCGGCCGCCTCGTCAATGAGACGTCCGGGGCAGGTATTCTCATCCCGATGGGGCCCGCTCACGGCGTCAGGGCCGCGATCAGCCGGGCCATGTCGGGCGGCGGCGGGCTCTCGAACCGGAGGGCGTCGCCGGTGCGGGGATGGCGGAAGCCGAGAAGCGCCGCATGCAGGGCCTGGCGGCCGAGGTCGTCGAGGGCCTGGCGCGCCTCGGGGTCCAGGCGGTTGGCCTTGGTGCGGAAGGCCGCGCCGTAGGCCGCGTCCCCGAGCAGGGGGTGGCCGCGATGCGAGAGATGCACGCGGATCTGGTGGGTCCGCCCGGTCTCGAGCCGGCAGCGCACCAGGCCGACCGGCTCCTGCGTCCCCAGCTTGGCCTCGGTGCGGTAATGCGTGATCGCGTGGCGGCCGCGCCCCTCCCGCACCACGACGATCTTCTCCCGGTTGCGCTCCGAGCGGGCGAGCGCGGCATCGATCGTGCCGGTGGCGGGGTCGGGATAGCCCCAGACCAGCGCCAGATAGGCCCGCTCCAGGGGCCCGGTGCGGCCGTGATCGGCGAATTGCGCGGACAGGTCCTGGTGGGCGAGATCGGTCTTGGCCACCACCATCAGGCCGGTCGTGTCCTTGTCGAGGCGGTGGACGATGCCCGGCCGCGCGACCCCGCCGATGCCCGACAGGCTCGCCCCGCAATGGGCGAGCAGCGCGTTGACCAGCGTGCCGCTGTCGTTGCCCGCCCCCGGATGCACCACCAGCCCGCCGGCTTGTCGATCACGATCAGGTCGTCGTCCTCGTAGACGACGGCGAGGTCGCGGGCCTCCGGCTCCGGCTCGGCCGGGCGCGGCGGCGGCACCGTCACGGCGACGCGCCGGCCGGGCGCGACCTTGACCGACGGATCATCGATGGCGGCGTCCTCCAGGGTCACCTGCCCCTCGCGGATCAGCGCCTGCAACCGGCTGCGCGACAGATCCGGCCACAGCCGCGCCAACGCCCGGTCCAGCCGCTCGCTCCCCTCGCCCGGCGGGATCACGCCCTCCCGCAGCTCCGCCTCGCTCACACCGTCTCTCCTGCCGCCACGTCTCGATCGCCTCGTGCGAAAACCGAGCCGGGATACGATTTCGGGCTTGTGCCCGTCCAGGCCCGTGGCTATACAGCCGCCATCCCGCCCGGCAAGCTCCCATCGTCTAGCGGTCTAGGACGTCGCCCTCTCACGGCGAAAACAGGGGTTCGAGTCCCCTTGGGAGCGCCAGGGCCGGAAATTCATTACCGGCGTCATCGTAAGACATCACGGCTTTCGCCGCTTCACCGTAACGATCGGTCGCGATCGTCGCGTCGATGTTGCGTGGCGCGCCGTGCGGCGCCTTACGCCGCCGCCTCCAGCCCGCTGAGGAAGCCGAGGAACGCCGCCGCGGGCAGCGGCCGGCTCACGTGGTAGCCCTGCACCTGCCCGCAGCGTTCGGCCGCCACGAAGGCGTATTGCTCGGCGGTCTCGACCCCCTCCACCGTCGTCGCCATGCCGAGGCCCGCACCCATGGTGATGATCGCCCGCACGATCGCCGCGCTCTCCGCATCGTCCGGGAGCAGGCTGACGAAGGACCGGTCGATCTTGATCTTGGAGAAGGGGAAGCGCCGGAGATAGCTGAGCGACGAGTAGCCGGTGCCGAAATCGTCCATCGCGAGGCCGACGCCGATCCCCCGGAGCTTGGTCAGCATCGCCAGCGTGCGCTCCTCGCCGTCCAGAAGGACGCCCTCGGTGATCTCGAGTTCGAGGCGGCCGGCCTCCAGGCCCGTGGCCCGCAGGGTGTCGGCGACGGCCTGCGGCAGCCCGTCGTCGCGGAACTGCACCGGGGACAGGTTGACGGCGACCTTGATGTCCGACGGCCACGATGCGGCCTGAAGGCAGGCCGTATGCAGCACCCAGGCGCCGAGCGGCGCGATCAGGCCGGTTTCCTCGGCCAGCGGAATGAAATCGGCCGGGGACACCAGCCCCTGTTCCGGGTGACGCCAGCGGACCAGTGCCTCGGCCGCCGTCACAGCGCCGGTGCGGACGTCGACGAGGGGCTGGAAGTGCAGCTCGAACTCGCCCGCTCCCAGGGCCCGGCGAAGGTCGGCCTCCATCCGGCTGCGGGCTTGCATCCGCTCGGCCATGGCCGGCTCGAACACCCGGAAGGTTCCCTTGCCTTCCTCCTTGGCCTTGTAGAGGGCGAGATCGGCGTGGCGCAGCAGCTCCTCGGGCTCGACCGTGCCGGCGAAGGCCAGGGCGACGCCGACGCTGACCCCGACATGGACGAGCTGACCGTCGAGCAGGAAGGCCCGGTCGATCGCCTCGACGATGCGGGCGGCGACAGCCCGGGGATGCCCCGCCTCCGCGACCCCGAGCAGGAGGATGGCGAATTCGTCCCCGCCGAAGCGCGCCACGACGTCCGACTCGCCGACGACGGATCGCAGGCGGGCGGCGACCTTGGCCAGGAGGACGTCCCCCATCCCGTGCCCGAGGGTGTCGTTGACGAACTTGAACCGGTCGAGGTCGAGCATCAGCACGGCGAGGCCGGCCTGCGGCTCGCGCAGGGCGGCGGCGTGGTGCGCGAGCAGGTCGGCGAACCGCGCCCGGTTGGCGAGGCCCGTCACGGCGTCGGTGAAGGCGAGCGTGCGCAGCCGGGCCTCGGAACGCAGGCGCTCGCGCTGGTCGCGGAAGGCGACGACGGTCTGGCGCTTGTGGCCGATCGCGATGTCCTTGCGCAGGATACGCACGGGCACGCCCTGGCCGGCCGCGTCGACGAGCTCGGCGTCGCGCTCCTCCTGCTCCGGCAGGTCGGCGAGCAAGAGGCCCGGCAGGAGCCGGGCGAGGGGACAACCGGTCAGCTCCGCCTGGGACAGGCCCGACAGGAGCTCGAGACTCCGATTGGCGGTGGTGATCGCGCCGTCCTCGCAGACAGCGAGCCCTTCGAGGGCGAGGCTCGCCAGCTCCCGCAGGCGCTCCCGGTCCCGGCGGATCTGCGCCCGGGCGGCGAGGGTCATGCGCAGGCCGAGAACGGCGAGCATCAGGAGCCCGACCGAGACGGTCGCGATGATGGGGGCGATGGTCGCGGGGGCGATCGCGGTGTCGGGCAGCGGAACAAGCGGGTCGTAGGTCAGGCGGAGCGCCGCCATCCCGCCGAGATGCAGGACGGCGATCGCGCCGAGCAGCAGCGGGGCGGCGAAGCGGCGCAAGCCGCGGTTGCGCTCGCCGGCGGCGACCATCCCGAGACCCGCCAGGACGAGGCTCGCCGGGATGGAGGCCGCTACGAGGCCCGCATCCCACGCGACGTGCCCGGTCACGTGGTAGGAGGCCTGGCCGACATAGTGCAGGGCGGTGACGCCGAGACCCAGGATCACGCCGGCGGCGAAGCGGCGGAGGCGCCGGCGCTGGCCGAGGGCGAGCGCGACGCCCGCGCCGATGCCCCCGATGACGAGCAGGAGGGAGAGCGCGGTCAGGACCGGCTCGAAGCCGGCCTCCATGCCGGGCTCGAAGGCCAGGAGAGCGATCATGTGCGTCGCCCAGGCGGTGCAGCCGGAGGCGACGATGCTGGCGAGCGCCCAGTGACGCCGCGCAGGCCCCTCCGACCGGGCGGCATGCGAGGCGATCGCCGAGGCCGCGTAGACGCCGATCGCACAGACGAATGCGGCGAGGACCAGGATTTTTCCGTCATGCTCCTGCATGACGCATGTCAGGATTGCCTGCATTCGCGACCTCTCCGTTCCCGAGAGAGGCCGAAGATCTTACTATCGGCCGAAGATGGATGCGCCATCCCCACCGGAAATCAAAGGGAGATATCTTTTTTCCCCGACCATTGATCTCCATCAAGGCCGGTCCCCGGGCGCCCTCCCGACACGATGGCCGCGCCGGATGGGACCGAGCGTGCCCGGCGCGGGCCCGAGCCGACACGGCTCCCCGCCCGATGCGGCCCTCAATGCCCGTGCTCGTGCCCGTGATCCGGCAGCGTCAGCCCGAAATGGCTCACCAGATCCTGCACCTGCGCCGGGGTCAGATGGCGCGGGTTGAGGTTGCGCAGCAGCAGGTAGAGCTTGGCGGTCTCCTCCAGCTCCTCGGTGGCGAAGACCGCGGCTTCCAGGGTGTCGCCGGCGACCACGGGCCCGTGATTGGCGAGCAGCACCGAGGAATACTGCCCGGCCAGGCTCCGGATCGCATCCGCCACCGCCGGATCGCCGGGGCGGAAATACGGCACCAGCGCCACCGCGCCGGCCCGCATCAGGCTGTAGGGGGTGAGCGGCGGCAGCACCGCGCGGGGGTCGATCTCGGGCAGCATCGAGACCGCGACGGCGTGGGTGGAATGGAGATGCACGATCGCCCGCGCCGAGGCCCGGCTGTCGTAGAGCGCGCCGTGGAGCGGGATCTCCTTGGTCGGCTTGTCGCCCGACAGGAGCCGCCCGTCACGGTCGAGGCGCGAGATCCGCGCGGGGTCGAGGAAGCCCAGCGACGCGTTGGTCGGCGTCACCAGCCAGCCGCCGTCGTCGAGGCGCAGCGAGATGTTGCCGGACGAGCCCGGCGTCAGGCCGCGCTCGAACAGCGAGCGCCCGAAGCGGCAGATCGCCTCGCGCAAGGAGGATTCGCTCGATCCCGACACATCCGTCACGCGGTCGCTCCCTCGATCAGTTCGAAGCCCAGATCCACCACCGTCGACGGCCCGCCCGCGCAGAGGAGCCGGGCCGCCGTGGCGCCGGCCTCGACCCGCGGGGTGCGGATGGTGGCGAGCGGCTGGGGCATCAGCCGGCCGACATCGAGGCCGTTATAGCCGAACAGGGCCAGCCGCTCCGGCACCGCGAGGCCGTGGGCGAGGCAGTGGAAATAGCCGCCGAGCGCCATGTCGTCGTTCGAGAAATAGGCCGCGTCGAGATCCGGCACCCGGGCGAGCAGGGTCTCGAGCCCGTGCCGGCCGGCCTCGACCGAGGACGGGCTCGCCACCCGCTCCTCGCCGGCAAGCGCGAGCCCGGTTTCGCCCAAGGCCTCGCGGAAGCCCGCGTAGCGCTTGGCGGCGCGTTTGTCCCGGGTGAGGTCGTGGCCGATATAGCCGATGCGGCGGTAGCCGCGGCCCGCGAGGTGGCGGGCGCTCGCCGCGCCGGCGGCGCGGTTGGAATAGCCGACCACGATGTCGAGGCCCGGCCCGTCGGTGTCGAGGAGCTCGGCCACCCGCACGCCGCTGGCGACGAGCCGGCGCCGCGTGCCCGGATTGTGCTCGAGCCCGGTGACGATCAGCCCGGCCGGGCGCCAGCTCAGGAGCGAGCCGACCACCGCCTCCTCCCGGTCCTGGTCGTAATCGGTGACGGCGATGACCGACTGGAACCCCTCCTGGTCGAGGGCCGCGGTCGCGCCGCGCAGGAGATCCGGAAAGACGATATTGGTGAGCGACGGGATCACGATGCCGATCAGCCGCGAGCCGGTGGAGGCGAGCGTCCCGGCGATGCGGTTCGGCACGTAGCCGAGGCGCGCCACCGCCTCCTCGACCCGGGCCCGGGTCTTCTCCGAGAACGAGCCGTGGCTGCGCAGGACCCGCGACACCGTGCTCTCGCCGACCCGCGCCTCGCGGGCGACGTCCGCCAGGGTGATCGGGCGCCGGGCGCCGTCCTGCAGACCCTCGTCCTCGGCCGCGAAGACCTCGTTGCCCCCCTCGTCCATCCGCCCTCCCATCCCCCACCCGGCACCTTGTCACGGAGGCTCGGGAGCGCCACGATGTCATGGTTCCCCGGCCGGCTCAATCGGTCCTTGAATCGGATTGGCAGCGCTGCCAATTCAATGTTAGAGCGGGGATCGCGGCGCGGCGTCAGACCGCGTGACAGTGGGGCCGGTGCCGGCCCGCAGGGAGGACACGCATGACCGACACACCCGCCCGCGTCGCGGTGATCGGCCTCGGCTCGATGGGCTACGGCATGGCGCAGGCCCTGCGCCGGGCCGGCCTCGACGTCGCCGGCAGCGACGTCATGCCCGACAACGTGGCGCGCTTCGTCGCCGAGGGCGGACGGGGCGCCGCGAGCCCGGCGGCGGCCGTGGCCGAGGCGGGAATCGTGGTCTGCGTCGTCGTCAACGCGGCCCAGACCGAGACAGTGCTGTTCGGCCCGGACGGGGTCGCCGCGGCGATGCCCGAGGGATCCGTCTTCGTCTCCTGCGCCACCATGGACCCGGAGATCGCCCGCCGCCTCGCCAGCCAGCTCGAGGCCACCGGCCGCCACTATCTCGACGCGCCGATCAGCGGCGGCGCCCAGCGCGCCGCCCAGGGTGAACTGACGATCCTGGCCTCGGGCAGCGCCGCCGCCTTCTCCCGGGCGAAACCGGCCCTCGACGCCATGGCGGCCAAGCTCTACGAGCTCGGCGATGCCGCCGGCCAGGGCGCGGCCTTCAAGATGATCAACCAGCTCCTCGCCGGCGTCCACATCGCCGCGGCGAGCGAGGCGATGGCCTTCGCCGCCCGCCAGGGCCTCGATCTGCGCAAGGTCTACGAGGTCATCACGGCATCCGCCGGCAATTCCTGGATGTTCGAGAACCGGATGCCGCACGTGCTCGACGGCGATTATTCGCCGCGCAGCGCGGTCGACATCTTCGTCAAGGATCTGGGCATCGTGCAGGACATGGCGCGGACCCAGAAATTCCCGGTGCCGGTGGCGGCGGCCGCCCTCCAGATGTTCCTGATGGCCTCCGGCGCCGGCATGGGCCGCGACGACGACGCCTCGGTGGCGCGGATCTACGCCCAGGTGACTGGAACGGCGCTGCCGGACGGGACGGGATCGGCGTCCTAATTGTCACCCGACTGAATTGAAATCCTCCGGGTCATCCCGAGGCTCGCCGACGTCGAGAACCCGGGATCCATCACCGCCGAGGCGTCTTGAAAGAGCGGACAGCGCTCCGCTTCATCCTGCATCGTCGGCGGTCATGGATCCCGGGTTCCGCGACGCGGCCCCGGGATGACACGGAGGGTGAGGCCATGCGAGCGCCCGGTCGGCCACCCCGGATCGTCGATCAGGCTCAAGCCCGCCAGGGCATCGGCGCAGGGACGCCGCTCAAGGGAGAACCTTCATGCCGCGCTTTGCCGCGAACCTGACCCTGATGTTCACCGAAGTCCCGTTCCTCGATCGCTTCGCGCAGGCCGCGGAGGCCGGGTTCGAGGCGGTCGAGTTCCTGTTCCCCTACGACCACCCGCCCGAGGCGATCGGCGAGCGCCTGAAGACCCACGGCCTGACCCAGGCCCTGTTCAACCTGCCCCCGGGCGACTGGGCGGCGGGCGAGCGCGGCCTCGCCGCCCTCCCCGACCGGTTCGAGGAACTGAAGGCCGGCGTCGAGACGGCGTTGACTTACGCCCGCGCGACGGGGGTGAAGCGCCTGCACCTGATGGCCGGCATGGCCGACCGGAGCGACCGCCAGGCGCAGGCATCCTATCGCCGCGCCGTCGCCTGGACGGCGGAGCGCTTGGGGAAGGAAGACCTCGACCTCGTCCTCGAGCCGATCAACGCCCGCAACATGCCGGGCTACTTCCTCAACGATTTCGGTTACGCCGCCGACCTGATCCGCGACTTGGGCCTGCCGAACCTGAAGCTGCAGTTCGATCTCTACCATTGCCAGATCCTGCACGGCGACGTGACGATGCGCCTGCGTGCCCTGATGCCGATGATCGGCCACGTCCAGACCGCGAGCGTGCCCGAGCGGCACGAGCCGGGCAGCGGCGAGATGAACGACGCCTTCCTGTTCGCCGAGCTCGACCGGCTCGGCTATGACGGCTTCATCGGCTGCGAGTACAACCCGCGGGCGGGCACCCGCGAGGGCTTGGGCTGGTTCGACGCCTACAAGGGAGCACGGGCATGACCCTGGCACTGGGTTGCATCGCCGACGACTATACCGGCGCCTCCGACCTCGCCAACACCCTGACCAAGGCGGGCCTGCGCACGGTCCAGACCATCGGGGTGCCGGCGGACGACCTCGCCCTGCCCGAGGTCGATGCCGTGGTGGTCTCGCTCAAGAGCCGGTCGATCCCCGCCGACGAGGCGGTGGCGCGCTCGCGCGAGGCCGCCGCGTGGCTGAACGCCCGGGGCGCCGGCCATCTGATGTTCAAGGTCTGCTCGACCTTCGATTCGACCGATGCCGGCAATATCGGCCCGGTCACCGACGCGCTGCGGACGGATGCCGGCGAGGCGATCGCGCTGGTCACCCCGGCCTTCCCGGAGACGGCGCGCACGGTCTATCTCGGCCATCTCTTCGTCGGCGCGGTGCCGCTGGCCGAGAGCCCGCTCAAGGACCATCCCCTCAACCCGATGCGGGATTCGAACCTCGTGCGGGTGCTGGCGCGCCAGAGCCGGGCGGGGGTCGGGCTGGTCGACCTCGCGGCGGTGGCGCAGGGCGCCGACGCGGTGATCGCCCGCCTCGACGCACTGGCGAAGGAGGGCAAGGGTGCGGCCATCGCCGATGCCGTGCTCGACCGCGACCTCGCGGTTCTGGGCGCCGCGGCGCTGACCCGGAAGGTCTCGACCGGCGCCTCGGGCCTCGGCCTCGGGCTGGCCCGCGCCCTCGTGGCGGCGGGTCGCGTGGCCTCCGCCGCTGCGGAGGCCGATCTCGGCGGCCCGATCGGCGGCCCGGCGGCCTGCCTCGCCGGCAGCTGCTCGCAGGCGACGCTCGGGCAGATCGCCCGGGCCGAGGCGGCGATGCCGGTGCGCCGCCTCGATCCCGCGCGCCTGCTGTCCGGCGAGGACGAGGCCGGCGCCGCGCTCGCCTGGGCGCTGGAGCGGATCGGCGCCGGTCCGGTGCTGATCGCCAGCAGCGCCGGTCCGGAGGACGTGGCGGCGGTCCAGGCCCAGCATGGCCGCGACGCGGCCGGCCACGCCATCGAGGCCGCGATGGCACGGATCGCCGAGGGTCTGGTGGCCCACGGCGTGCGCCGCCTGGTGGTGGCGGGCGGCGAGACCTCCGGCGCCGTGGTCGACCGCCTCGGCCTGCCGGCCTTCCGCGTCGGCCCCGAGATCGCCGCCGGCGTCCCGGTCCTGCGCACCACAGACCGGGACATGTGGCTGGCGCTCAAGTCGGGCAATTTCGGCGGGCCTGACTTCTTCGCCGACGCATTGCGGCTGATGCCGTAGATGTCGGATCGACCCGGCCGGGCTCGTGCCGGTCGGGTCGCCCGTCGCGGCGTCCGCCTACGCCACTCGTTTTATTGAAATGGTTGGTGGGCCCGGTAGGACTCGAACCTACAACCAGACCGTTATGAGCGGTCGGCTCTAACCATTGAGCTACAGGCCCTCGGCTTTTGTCTGCAACAACGTGACGCCTATACTCTGCTTGGGCAAGAGGTCCGGCGATGGAAATGGCGACAGAAACCTCGCTCGTCGTAACCGGGCTCGGCGTTTCCGGCAAGCCCCTTCAGCGCCCGGTCGAGGTCGCATGTCCCGCATCGCGACGGAACGGCGTTGCCTTGGGCTCAACCTTGCATCGCGCGATCCTTTGGCCCTAAAGGCAACGACCGATAGACTGGCCGAGCGATCGATGTCCGAAACGAGAGCCGTGGGCCGCCGAGCGATGCGCCTGCAATTCTCGACCGACGTGGCGACACGGGCCGGTCAGTGCGGCTTCGAGGCGTATCACGATCTCTATGCGACGGCGGCCGATGCGGTGAGGCTGGACGAGTCCTTCGCGGTCGCGGTCACCGCCGAGCGCCTCGGCGGCATGATCCTGTTCGACCGACAGATGCGGGGCATCGCGCATGTGCGCCCGCATCGGCGGGTTCAGCGCAACGGCTTCGACCATTTCACGGCACAGATCGTCCTCGACGGAAACCTGGCGGTCGGTACGCCGGAAGGCAGCCGGATCGCCGGGCCGGGCGAATGTGCCCTCATCGACATGAGCCGGCCCATGGAGACGCGGGCAAGCCGGGCCCGCGTCATGACGCTGTCTGCCCCCGCGACGTGATCGAGGCGGCCGTGCCCGAGCCTGGGCGGCTGCACGGCGTGGTCCTGCCGCAGGACCGCGCATGCCTGCTCACCGGGTTCCTGCGCGCGGTGCTCGACGAGATGCCTCGCTACGGCGTGGGCGAGCGCCAGCGCCTGGAGCGTGTGACCGCGGAACTCCTCGCCTTGGCCCTGGCGGGCCACGCCCCACCATCGGCGCAGGCGGTGCGGATGGCCGGCGCGGCGGCCTGCCGCCGCCGGGCACGCCTCTACATCGACGCGCATCCGGGAACGACGCCGGACGACCTGGCGCGGGCCATTGGCGTGTCGCGCTCAGCGCTCTACCGGGCCTTCGAGCCGAGCGGCGGCGTCGCCCGCGTGATCCGCTCCCGCCGGCTCGCTCGCTTGCGGGCCCTGCTGGCGGAGCCGGACCGGGTCGGTCGGATCGCCGATCTCTCCCGGGCCTGCGGCTTCTCGAGCGAATCCGATTGCGGCCGCGCCTTCAAGGCGGCCTACGGCCTGTCGCTGAGCGACTACCGCCGCCTCGGAGGGGCCGTGGACAGTCCTGTTCCCGCCTCGCCGCAAGGCCTCGCCGACTGGTGGAACGATCTGCGCTGATCGCAGGCTTCGGGTGGCGTCGGCGAGCCCGAGGCCTCGGATGTCTGGGCGCGGTGTCGAAAATTCGAGATGACCCACGGGATCGCTTCACGGCCCCGTCGATCCCGGGCATGCCCGAGATCGACTCGATGCGGCGGCGTCTCGGGCCCGCTGCATCTTTGACTCTCGGCCTTACAGGTAGCTCGTCAGCGTCAGCTTCGAGAGCATCGAGGTCGCCTGGTAGCTCGCCTGCAACTGCGTCTGCAGGGTGAGGAGCTTGGCCGCCGCCTCCTCGGTCGTGACCGATTCGACGCCGTCGACCGTCTTCTGCAGCACCGCCTTGGTGGCGGTGTTCTGGCTCTTCTGGGTGGCGATCTGGGCCGAGGCGAGGCTCAGCTCAGAGCCGATGCCCTCGACCGAGGGCTGTCCGTCGCCGGGCTTGAACAGGGTCTGGAGTCGGCCGGAATAGGCGTCGAAGCGGCGGCCGTCGGCGTCGGTGTCGTCGAAGGACGTGGTGGCGAGGACGGCCAGCCCGCTCAGCGTCTTGCGGAACGGCGCCTCGTTGGCCTGGACGCCGATCGCCACGGACTGGTCGCGGGAGACCGGCACGGTCGCGGTCCCGCGCGGGTCGGCGGAGGTGTCGTCGCCCTTGTACCAGATCAGGGTGCGCCCGCTCGGATCGGCGACGTAGGCGGTGGCGTTGCCGGCCGTGTCCGTCGCGACCCGGCGCGGGCTCAGGCCCGGCGAGGAGGAGCCGGCGAAGAAGTCGCCCGCCGCCCGTGTGGCGGAACTCGCGGCGAGGTCGGTCCTGGCGGAGGCGTCGAGCGCCGTCGCCAGCGCCGCCTGGAGGTTCTTGGCGGTGTCGGCCGGGCTCGCGCCGATCGCGAAGGTGCCGGCGGCCTTGTCGTCCGCGGCGGCCTTCAGGGTCAGGGTCCGGCTGGTGCCGTCGCGAAGACCGAGCGTGATCTGCACGCTGTCGCCGGCCTTGAGACCCGCCCCCACCGTCACGGTCGCGGAGGCCGGATTGCCCCCCGACAGAGCCGCCGTCGCGCCGGGCGGGCTCGCGCTCTGCACGCCGGTGACGGTCCTGCCGGCGAGCGCCGCGGTGAGGTTCTGGGCGCTCGCCGCCGCGTCGGCGCCGATCGCGAAGGTGCCCTCCCCGCCGCTCCCCGCCGCCCGGGCGGTGAGGTCGACGAAGGCCTCGCTGCCGTCCGCGTTGCGCACGCTCACCCGCACGATGTCGCCGTCCTTCGGCTGGGAGGCGAAGGACAGGGTGGCGCTCGCAGGCGCCCCGGGCTGGAGCGCGACCGAGAGGCCGGCCGGGTTCGAGCTGACGGCGCCGGCGATGGTGAAGCCGAAATTCGTCCGCACGCCGAGGGATTGGCTCTCCGACAGGCTCACGCTCGCGCCCGAGCCCGAGAGGTCGAGCCGCCCGGTCTTCGGCGAACCGGTGCCGAGATCGGCGGCCTGGCGCTCGGCGATGACCTGGCGCACGCCGTCGAGGCCGGCGGCGGGGTCGCCGTCGAGGATCCGGGCGGCGCTCTCCACCGGGGCCCGGTCGGTGACCCGGCCGCCCATGATGTACTGGCCGCCGGTGCTCTGGTTGAGGGCGTCGAGGGTGCCGCCGAGCTGGCCCGCCGCGATCTGCTGCATCGTCGAGCGGGCGGTGGTGCCGGTGCCGGTCCGGGCGCTGACGAGGCTGCTCCAGGTATTCGAGCCCAGGGTCGCGATCTGCTGCACGCTCGCCGAGGCGAGCGAGACCCGGGTCGCGCCGGTGCCCGCCGCCGCGATGTAGCTGTCGAGCGCGCTGATCTGGGCATGCGCCGCCAGGCTTTGGGTCCGGCCGGTGCCCAAGCCCCCATAGGTGTCGGCGGTGCGCCCGCTGCCGATCTGGTTCGAGATCGTGCCGAGCGACGCCTTCATGGCGACGAGGCGCTGGGTGTTGAGGTCGGCGGCGGCGGTGCCGGCCGCGAAGGGGGCGATCGTCATCGCGGGCGTCCTCTCAAGGCATTCTCGACGAAGTGGATAAGGGTTCGTCGCAGAAAATGCGGCAAACCAACAACTTAGATCGGTGTCCGATCGCCTTGCGATCCGGCACCGATCTAGATGCGGAGGAGAGTGTCGAGCATGTCGCGGGCCGCCGTCAGCACCCGCGCATTGGCGCCGTACGCGGTCTGGAGCTGGATCAGCCGGGACATCTCCTCGTCCACGCTGACGCCGGATTCCTTGCCGAAGCGGCTCTGGGCCGAGGACAGGGCGATCTGCTGCCCCTCGTCGAGCTGCTGCGCCTCGGCGCTGGCCGCGCCCCGTGCATCGACGACCGACTGG
Source organism: Methylobacterium aquaticum (assembly GCF_016804325.1). NCBI lineage: Bacteria > Pseudomonadati > Pseudomonadota > Alphaproteobacteria > Hyphomicrobiales > Methylobacteriaceae > Methylobacterium > Methylobacterium aquaticum. Next base: position 1,082,711 of record NZ_CP043627.1, on the reverse strand, counting down.
GCGAAGCCGGTGACGGTGGTGAAGCGCGGCGCGCTGACGCCGCCGATGCCGCTCGCTGCCGAGAAGGTCAGGGTGCGGTTGGTCAGCGCATTGGTGAGGGTTTGCGGCCGTGCCGTGTCGCCCGAGGCGGTGGTGGCGGCGTAGTTCACCAGGGTGGAGGAATCGGCCGCGACCGCCGGGTTGAACGCGAGGCGCTGGGCGTAGCCCGTCAGATGCGAGCCGCCCTCGAACGAGCCGGTGAACACGCCGCCGGTCCCGCCATCGACGAACAGGGCGAGCTGGCCGCTGCCGGTCCTGGTATCCGCGGCGCTCTTCGGCACGGTGACGGAGGCGCCGGCGCCGGTGAGCGCGAGGGCGGCCGGATCCGACAGGATCCGCACCGAACCGGCGGCACCGCCGGGCGTCGCCGACACGGTGAAGCCGGTGCCGAGCACGGCGCCGATCCGCTGAGCGAGCGTCGAATCCCCGCCCGAGATGTCGACCGGCACCACCAGGGCGGTCGGGTCGTCGGTCAGCTTGGGATCGATCGGATCGGGCGCCGCGCCGTTCGTCGGCATCAGGATCAGGTTGCGCCCCACTCCTCCTGCGTTGCGCACGCCGATCGTCACGGCGTTGCCGGCCTGGAGCCCGGTGAGGTCGATGTCGAAGCCGGTGAGCCCGTTGGCGGATGCCGCCGTGCCGGTCGCCGGGCGGTCACTCAAGGCCCGCGACAGGCCGGAGGCGAGGTCGTCGAGCTGGCGCTGCGCCTGGACCAGGGTGTCGTCGCGCAACGAGACCGCGGCGGCGATCGAGCCGGAGCGGATCGCCCCCGTCGCGACGAGGTCGATCTTCGCGCCGGCCGGCGTCGTCGCCGTCACGGTGCCGACGCCGCGGGTGGCCGGATCGGCCGAATATTGCGCCTCGGGGCTCAAGGTCCCGCGGCCGTCGAAGGCGAGGCTCGCCGCCGCACCGTGATCGACCAGCGTCGCGCCCGAGGCGGTGAGCAGGGTGACCGAGCCGTCGGGCTGGTCGCTCACCTGCACGTCGAGATACTGCGAGAGCGTGTTGATCGCCTGGTCGCGGCGGTCGAGGAGGTCGGCGGTGCCGGCATCGCTCTTCGGGGCCCCGGCGATCTTGCCGTTCAGCTCCGCGATCTGCGTGAGAAGCGTGCTCGCCGAGGCGACGTCGCCGCCGAGCTGCGATTCGAGGCCGCTGCGCAGGTCCTGCACGCCGCGCGCGATGCCCGAGATCGTGGTGGCGACGGTCCGGGCCGCGCTCACCGCGGTCGCCCGCGAGGCGGCGGAGGTCGGATCGGTCGTCAGCGCCTGGAGCGACTGGGTAAAATTGTTCATCACCCCGTCGAGGGCGCTGCCGCTGCCCGGGGTGCCGTAGAGCGCGTCGAGCTGGCCCTGCACCTTGGCCGACAGCCCGGTATAGGCCGCGCCCGCGGTCTCGAGGCGCAGCTGCTTCAGCGACACCGCGTCGAGGGTCCGGCTGATCGTCCCCGTGGCGACGCCGGAATTGCCGAGCGTCGACACCGAGGTCAGGGTGCGCTTGACGTAGCCGGCGGTGCCGGCATTGGCGACGTTCTGCGACACGAGGCCGATCGCCGCCTGCGTCACCTGCAGTCCGGCGGTCGAGGTGTTGAGGGCGTTGAGCGACATCGGTCGGATCCCGGGTGAGGGAGAGAGCCGGGCCGCGCCGCCGCGCCCCTTTTGGGACCGCGGCACGTGCCGGCATCTCGCGGGTGGACCGGAAGCGATCGGGCCGCCTTTTGCAGCCGACCGGGTCCGGGGGCGTTGGAACGCGAGGCTCCACCGCGATGGCGGAGCACGCATCGGCACGCCGACGCGCGATCCGCTCGTAGAGTCGCTTCGTTGCAGCCTTTTGCTGCGACGCCGGCGAGCACTTCGTCAGTATTCCGCCTTTTGCAGTATCTGATAAAGTGGATAACGAACCGTTACCAACCTAGCGAATGACGTTGATGAGATCCGACATCATCTGCTGGGCGGTCGACATCACCCGGGTGTTGGCCGAATAGGCCTGCTGGGTGACGATGAGCTTCGAGAACTCGCCGGCGGTATCGGTATTCGATTGCTCGACATTGCCGCCGACGATCGTGGTGCCGGAGAGACCGACCAGCGGCTCGCCGGATTCCGCCGTCTGGGCGTAGTTGCCGCCCGAGACCGCCTTGAGTGAATTGGGGGCGTTGAACCGCGCCACGCCGACCTGCGCCAGGGCCACGCTGTTGCCGTTGGAATAGGTGCCGGTGAGCTTGCCGTCGCTCGTCACCGCGAGGGAGTTGAGCGTGCCGGCGGCGTAGCCGTTCTGCTGCAGGGTGGTAGTGGTGACCTGGCCGCCGGCCGAGCCGTACTGGGTCAGGCCGCCGGTGCCGAGATTCAGCGCCACTGCCCCGAGATTGGTGCCGTTCACCGTGACGTTGGGGATGCTGAGGCTGGTGCCGGTCGGCGCGGTAAGCTGGCCGCTGCCGTTGAAGGTGAAGGCGGTGCCGGCATTCTGCCAGGTCGCCGGTGTGGTGCCGGTGGCGGTCTGGTTGGCGTAGTACAGGTTCCAGGTATCGCCGGTGCCGGCCGTCGCGTCGGCATTCGCGACCTTGGCCCAGCGCATCTGCAGGCTGACCGGGCTGCCGGTGCCGGAATAGGCCGTGAGTTCGCCGCCGGCGATGCTGGAACCGAGGAAGGCGGCCGAATCGGCGGCGGCCACTTTCGGAGCCGTCGCGGCGGTCCCTGAGAGCACCCGGGGATCGCCGCCCGGCAGCGTGCCGAGGAGCGCGTTGCCCGAGGTGGTGGTCGGGGTGCTCGGCAGGTTCGCCGCGTAGGCGATGCCCGTCGTGGGCTTGGCCGGCAGCGTGGTACCGGCAATCTTGATCGGCCCGGTGCCGGTCGCGGCGCCGCTCACCGGGTCGAGGCTCTGGCCCGTCAGGTAGGCGCCGGCGCCGTTGACGAGATAGCCGCTGCGGTCGACCGAGAAGTCGCCGCGGCGGGTATAGAGGTCGGAGCCCGAGAAGGTCGGCGTGCCGCCGGGCGTCCCGCCGGCGGTCCGCACGGTGAAGAAGCCGTCGCCGCTGAGCGCCATGTTGGTCGGGATGCCGGTCGCCGCCACCCCGCCCTGCAGGCTGTTGGTCAGCTGCGAGAAGGCCGCGACCCCGCCGGCGCTCTGCTGCTTGGCCGGCTGCTCGACCAGCATGTCGGCGAAGTCGGTGTCGATCCGCTTGTAGCCGACGGTCTGCGAGTTCGCGATATTCCCCGAAATGTTGCCCAAGCTGAAGGCCTGGGCCTGGAGACCCGAGACCGAAGTCTGCAACGCGCCGAAAAGGTCCATCTTTTCCACATCCCGTCCGGATCACTCGGCGGGACGATCCGCAAGCCGTGTGCCACAGCCCAAGCCATTGATTTCATTGGAGGGCCGACCATCGCGCGGCAAAACCCGCCGGGTGCCGCCCGGTCCTTCCGGCAAAAACTGCCGTCGGATCGACAGGACCGTGTTTACGCGGCGTTGAAGCTCTTGGCCTTAGCTGCCCTCCTGGACCGCGGTGGAACCAGGGATATGCGCCCGAGCAAGCGAAGCAGCCTCATTCACCTGATCTACTTCTCGCGCGCGCAGCTGTCCGCCGAGCCGAAGGAACGCGCTCGCCAAGTCAACGACATCGCCCGCCACGCGCAGAAGAAGAACGAGTTCTCGGTCATCACCAGCCTCCTGATCGTCGATCAGGGCTACTTCATCCAGATCCTCGAAGGGGAACGGATGTCGGTGCAGGACACGTTCCAGCGGATCAGCGGGGATATCCGCCATCGCGACGTCCACATCGTCGAGTGGCGCGAGATCGCCAAGCGCGAGTTCGTGACGTCGTTCGCGTATGTCCTGCGCACCGCAGCCAACGACGCCCTGTTCCAGAAGGCCAACCTGGCGCCGATGCTCCAGCGCGGGACCCCGAAGGCGAGCACGATCCACGCCCTCGCCCAGGCCCTCCAGGCCGACACCATGGCCAAGCAGGGCATCGACCACCTCTTCGTCTAGAAGGCGCCGACGCGGCGCCGCCCGGACCGTCCCCGTCGCAGGTTTCCATCGCGGGACCGTCGGCCCCGCTTGCGAAACCTGCTTAAGGGCTCGTCGGAACCCTCCCGCCGAGCCCTCTCAAACCTAACCCCGTTGGCTGGATCCGATGAGCGAAGCACCCCCGATCCTGATCGTCGACGACCAGGTCAAACTCGTCCGCCTGATTACCGAGCTGATGAACCGCCTCGGCTTCCCGGAGGTCGAAGGCGTGACCGACGGGCCGCAGGCACTCGAGGCGCTGCGCAGCAAGCGCTACGGCCTGGTGATCTCCGATCTCGACATGGAGCCGATGGACGGGATCCAGCTCCTGCGCGAGATCCGCTCCGACGACATGCTGATGAACATGCCGTTCATCCTCACCGAGACGTCGTTCAGCTTCGAGGACATCAACGTCGCGCACCTCGCCGGCGCCGACGCCTTCATCCTGAAGCCCTTCGACCTGTCGCTGCTGAAGACGAAGCTGAAGCAGGTGCTCAACGGCCGGCCACGCAAGCGCGAGACGCCGGTCAGCCCGATCTCGAGCCTCAACGTCGACTTCCCGATGCTCGGCAAGCTCTGAAGCCCCCGGCGCCGCCCCATCCCTGGGGCGGGCACCGGCCGGCCGGTCACGTCCGGCGCTTCTGGTAATCCTTGACGTCGGTGAAGCGGATCGCGGGCGCCCGCTCCTCCTCGTACTTGAGCGAGAATCCGGTGGTCGCCATGAAGACCGGCGCCCCGTCGAGATCGCTCGCCATGGAGGAACCGTGCGAGCCGACGAACTTGTCGAGCTCGGCCTGGTCCTCCGACTCGATCCAGCGGCAGATGGTGAAGCGGGTCGGCTCATAGTCGATCGGCAGGCCGTACTCGGCCTGGAGCCGCTCCTTCAGCACGTCGAGCTGCAGCGCACCCACCACGCCAACGATCGCGCTCGAGCCGTCCTGCGGCAGGAAGAGCTGCACCACCCCCTCCTCCGCCATCTGCTGCAGCGCCTCGCGCAGCTTCTTGGCCTTCATCGCGTCGGTGAGCTTGATCCGGCGCAGGAGCTCGGGGGCGAAGCTCGGCACGCCGCGGAAGACCAGCTCCTCGCCCTCGGTCAGGGTGTCGCCGATGCGCAAGGTGCCGTGGTTGGGGATGCCGACCACGTCGCCGGCATAGGCCTCGTCGGCGATGGCCCGGTCCTGGGCGAAGAAGAATTGCGGCGCAGAGAGAGAGATCGGCTTGCCGGTCCGCACGAGCTTCGCCTTCATGCCGCGGCTGAGCTTGCCGGAACAGACCCGCATGAAGGCGATGCGGTCCCGGTGGTTCGGGTCCATGTTCGCCTGGATCTTGAACACGAAGCCGGTCATCTTCGGCTCGGTCGGCGCGACCGCGCGGGTGTCGGCATCCTGGCCCCGGGGCGGCGGTGCTACGTCGGCGAGCCCGTCGATCAGGTCACGCACGCCGAAATTGCGCAAAGCCGAGCCGAAGAAGACCGGGGTCAGGTGACCCTCGCGGAAGGCGTCGAGGTCGAACGGCTTGCAGCCGCCCTCCGCCAGTTCCGCCTCCTCGCGCCAGGTCGCGGCGTCGCCGGCCTCCGGCAGCAGGGTGTCGAAGAGCGGGTCGTCGAGGCCCGACACCGGCACCGTGCCGGCATCGTCCGCGGCGTCGAGCCGACGCACCCGGCGGCGCAGGAGGTCGTAGGTGCCGGCAAAGCTCCGGCCGCGCCCGATCGGCCAGGTCACCGGCGCGACGTCGAGGGCGAGCGTCTTCTCGATCTCGTCGAGGAGGTCGAAGGGGTCGCGGGATTCGCGGTCGAGCTTGTTGACGAAGGTGACGATCGGGATGTCGCGCAGGCGGCAGACCTCGAACAGCTTGCGGGTGCGCGCCTCGATGCCCTTCGCCGCGTCGATCACCATCACGGCGGAATCGACCGCGGTCAGCGTCCGGTAGGTGTCCTCCGAGAAGTCCTCGTGGCCCGGCGTGTCGAGCAGGTTGAAGACGCAGTCGCCGTACTCGAAGGTCATCACCGAGGTGACGACCGAGATGCCGCGCTCCTTCTCGATGCCCATCCAGTCCGAGCGGGTCGAGACGCGGTTGCGCTTGGCCTTGACCTCGCCGGCGAGCTGGATCGCGCCGCCGAACAGGAGCAGCTTCTCGGTCAGCGTGGTCTTGCCGGCATCCGGGTGCGAGATGATCGCGAAGGTGCGGCGCCGGGCGACCGGATCGGCGGGGGCGCGCGGGGCGTCTGTCTGCATCAGCATGGGAGGTGTCTAGCCCGGACCCGGGTTTCTGTCTCGGGTCCGTCGGGGGCCCGGCATCGGCGAGGAAGGATATTCCCCAAAGGGGATGCGCGGGCACTCTCGTCGCCCGCGCCGCCTCTCTACCCCAAGCCGGCGCCCGAGGGCCAGAGGCCCTGCCCTGTCAGCCGCGGCCGATGAACGGCATCTTGGTGGCCATGACGGTCATGAACTGCACGTTGGCGTCCAGCGGCAGGCTCGCCATGTAGACCACCGCGTCGGCGACGTGCTTGGCGTCCATGGTCGGCTCCGGCCGCGTCGAGCCGTCGGGCTGGGGCACGCCGGCCTGCATCCGCACGGTCATGTCGGTGGCGGCGTTGCCGATATCGACCTGGCCGCAGGCGATGTCGTGGGCGCGCCCGTCCAGCGAGGTCGAGCGGGTGAGCCCGGTGATGGCGTGCTTGGTGGCGGTGTAGGGCGCCGAGAACGGCCGCGGCACGTGGGCCGAGATCGAGCCGTTGTTGATGATGCGCCCGCCGCGGGGCTGCTGCGTCTTCATCAGCCGGAACGCGCCTTGGGTGCACAGGAAGGCGCCCGTGAGGTTGGTGTCGACCACCGCCTTCCAGGTCGCGACGGGCAATTCGTCGAGCTCGACCGGCGGCGCGCCGATGCCGGCATTGTTGAATAGCACGTCGAGGCGCCCGAAGGTCTCCTCGACCCGGCGAAAGAGTTCGATCACCGAGGCCTCGTCGCCGATATCGGTCGGCTGCGCCAGCGCCCGCCGGCCCTTGGCCTCGATCTCGGCGGCCACCGCCTGCAGCGGCTCCGGCCGGCGCCCCGACAGCACCACGTCGTAGCCGGCATCGGCGAGCCCGAGCGCCACCGCGCGCCCCACCCCCGAGCCGGCCCCGGTCACCAGCGCGACCTTCTGCGTGCTCATCTCGCCTCTCCTCCCCTTCGTCGTTGATGATTGCGGCGCTTCGCACCGTTCGCAGGGCCCGGCATACACGAGCCCGAAAGCCCCTCCAACCGCCGCCCGCGCACCAAACGGCAACGCCCCCGGTTGCCAGCACCGCCCTACCCGGCTATGGAAGCGCCAGCCGCGCGTTGGGGCGTCGCCAAGCGGTAAGGCAGCGGTTTTTGGTACCGCCATTCCCAGGTTCGAATCCTGGCGCCCCAGCCATTTCCCATTTGTCAGCAGATACTTGCTGTGCAGGCATCGGCTGATGGGACGTGAGTTGCCGGCGCATGGCGGCCGGCCCCCTGTCAGCTCCGAGCGCCGGCTTGCCGCTTTTGCGGTTCTCAAGGAAGCGGCAAAAACTCGGCACGAGTTCCGCGACGCTTGCCGGCCCTCTCCGACCTCGATTGCGGGCAGGCGCATCGGCCCGAGCGACCACCCAGTCCCTGTCCTCGTTGGCGCCCGCGAATGATTCCGGGATTTCGCTCGCCTCTCCCCCGGCGCACCGCCTGCCGACCCTGCCTGGGTTCCTCCGAGACGCTGACAAGCGGACGTCACACCGGCAGTCGCGGCGCCTGAAGGATGGCATCGCTCGCGCCATGGAATAGACGTCCGTCAGAATTTTTAAAAAATATTAGTTTTTTGATTCGAAATATCTGTCGATACGATCGAGCGACGTCACGTCCCTCGCGATCGGTGACCGTATTGACCATTCGGCAAGGAATTCGGGCATGCGCATGCCGAGTGTGTCCCTCCGTCTCAGCCTGTTCGTCATCGTCGGATTCCTGGGCCTGGCGCTCATCGCCGATTTGGCGGCGCGGGTCGGAAGCGCCTGGGAGGTCGTGACCGACTCGGCTGTCGCCAAGCGGGATGCCGTCGTCGACAAGGCTGTCCTCAGCGCGCTCCAGGCGCTGCGCTTCGAGCGCACCAACAGCCTCGCGACCCTGCGGGTGGAGGCGGCCGGGATGCCGGCGGCCCGCGAGAAGCTCGCCCGGATGCGGTCGGACCTCGATGCGGCGATGCGGGATATCGATCGGGAGGCCGCCGGGTTCGGGGATACCGGGCTCGTCGAGATCGCGACGGCGGTGCGATCCGATTACGGGGCGATCGTCACCTTGCGGTCGACGCTCGACGACGCGTTCGCCAAGATGGCGGGCCGGGACGCTACGCTGGCGGATCGCTGGGCCAAGCAGGCCGACCGGACGCTGGCGACGCTCTCGAGTCTCTCGGCCCTCCTCGGAGACCGGATCAAGCAGATCGCGCCGGACACGCAAGCTCTGGTGAACATCAAGAACGCGGCGTGGCAAACCCGGTCCGCCATCGGATCGGCTTATGCCATCCTGACGCAAGCCGTCGCCCAGCGCAGGCCGCTGACGGCGACCGAGGCGGAGACCGTCGCGGCGGACCTGGGCAAGGCCGACGCCCATTGGGCCTCGGTGCAAGCCGGCACCCACCGGTCGGGGGTCACGGAGGCGATCCGTCAGAGCATCGTCACCGCGCAGGCGAGCCTGTTCTCGCCCGAGAATGCCAGGTTCAGGCAGTCGATCCGCGACGGCTTGGTCAGCGGACAGCTGCCCGTGTCGCTGATGGAGTTCCAGGCCGACAACGGCACCCGCCAACGCACGGTCCTGTCCGTCGCCACGATAGCGATGGATCAGGTGGTGGCAGCGACCGAGGGCGCGGTCGCGAAGGCGCGGCGGGAGATGGCGACGATGTCCGCCGTCATCGCCGTCGCGCTGATCGTCTCCCTCGGTGGCCTGGCCGTCACGCAGTTCCGTGTGACGCGGCCGCTCACCGCCTTGCAGGACGCGATGGTCAGGCTCAGCCGCGGAGACCTCGATGCGCCCGTGCCGGGGCGGGGCCGGCGCGACGAGATCGGCGCGATGGCGGCCGCGGTCCAGGGGTTCAAGGACGGCCTGGTCCACATGAGGACGCTCGAGACCGAGACGGCGCTCGCCCGCGCCTCGGCGGAGGAGCAGCGCCGGGCCGGGATGCGCCAGTTGGCGGACGCCTTCGAGCGCACGGTCGGCGGCATCGTCGGGCAGGTCTCGGCCTCGGCGACCGAACTCGAGGCCACCGCCCGGACCATGACGGCGACCGCGACGCAGACCGCCACGCAGTCGACCGCCGTGGCCGCCGCCGCCGAGCAGGCCTCCTCGAATGTCGGCACCGTGGCGGCGGCGGCCGGGGAGCTGGGCGCCTCGGTGGTCGACATCGGGCGCCGGGTCGACGGCTCGGCCCGCCTCGCCCAGGCCGCGGTCGCCGGGACCGTCCGGACCGCGCATCAGGTCCGGGCGCTGACCGAGGCGACGGCACGGATCGGCGACGTGGTCGGGTTGATCTCCTCGATCGCCGCCCAGACCAATCTGCTGGCGCTCAACGCCACCATCGAGGCCGCCCGCGCCGGGGCGGCGGGCCGGGGCTTTGCCGTGGTCGCCGCGGAAGTGAAGGAACTCGCCGGCCAGACGGCACGCGCCACCGAGGAGATCACCGGGCAGATCGCGGCGATCCAGGATACCAGCGGCCAGGCGGCGGTCGCGATCGGCGGGATTACCGCGCAGATCGAGCAGATCAGCGAGGTCGCGACCTCGATCGCGGCGGCGGTGGAGGAGCAGGGTGCGGCAATGCAGGCCATCGTCCGCAACGTCTCCCAGGCCGCATCCGGCACCGGCGAGGTGACCGGCACCATCGCCGGGGTGGCGGAGGCGGCGGAGGAGACCGGTGCTGCGGCGAGCCAGGTTCTGGGGGCGGCGAGCGAGCTGTCGCGCCAGTCCGAACACCTCTCGGCCGAGGTGGCCCGCTTCCTCGACGGCGTGCGGGCGGCCTGATCGTCCCGGGCGACGGGGCGGGCCCGCTGCGGCTTTCCGCCGGCGCCGGCTTTCTAGATCGAAAGACGCGCTCGACAAGCGCTGCCAATCTCGCTTCTATCCGGCACCCCGATCCCTGCCCGCCGAAGGTCGGGACGGCAAGAAACGGTCCCCGGAGGAATCCAGATGCGCTCATCCCTGACCGCGCTCGCGGCCGCGCTCGCCTGCGCAACCGCCTTCGCGGCCCCGGCCCTGGCGGCCGACCCGATCAAGATCGGGGTGACCGGCCCCTATACGGGCGGCTCGTCCTCAATGGGCGTGTCGATGCGCGACGGCGTGCGGCTCGCCGCCGAAGAGATCAACAAGAATGGCGGCGTGCTCGGGCGCCAGCTCCAGCTCGTGGAGCGCGACGACGAGGGCAAGAACGAGGTCGGCGCCCAGGTCGCCCAGGAGCTGGTGAACAAGGAGAAGGTGGTCGCCACCCTCGGCTTCATCAACACCGGCGTGGCTCTGGCCGCCCAGCGCTTCTACCAGGAAGCCGAGATCCCGGTGATCAACAACGTCGCCACCGGCACGATCATCACCAACCAGTTCAATCCGCCGGATTACGACAACAACTACGTCTTCCGCACCTCGGCCTACGACGTGCTGCAGGCCGGCATGATGGCCGACGAGGCGATCGCCCAGGGCTACAAGAAGATCGCGATCCTGGCCGATTCGACCAATTACGGCCAGCTCGGCCGCGAGGACCTCGAGAAGTATCTCAAGGCCAAGGGCGTAAAGCCTGTCGCGGTGGAGAAGTTCAACATCAAGGACGTCGACATGACGGCCCAGCTGTTGAAGTCGCAGGCCGCCGGCGCGGACGTGATCCTGGCCTACGGCATCGGCCCGGAACTGGCGCAGATCGCCAACGGCATGGCCAAGCTCGGCTGGAAGGTGCCGATGATCACCTCGTGGCCGGCCTCGATGCAGAGCTTCATCGATATCGCCGGCACCAACGGCAACGGCGTGATCATGCCCCAGACATTCATCGAGGATAAGACGCTGCCGAAGCGCAAGTCCTTCCTCGACGGGTACTACGCCACCTTCAAGGTCAACAAGATCCCGACCCCGGTGGCGGGCGCGCAGGGCTACGATTCGGTGTACCTGCTGGCGGCCGCGATCAAGCAGGCCGGCTCCACCAGCGGCCCGAAGGTGCGCGCCGCCCTCGAGGACCTGAACAGCAAGGTCGAGGGCGTGGTCACGACCTACGACAAGCCGTTCACCCCTAAGGACCACAACGCCATCAGCCGCAACATGGTGGTGTTCGGCAAGGTGCAGGACGGCAAGATCGTCTACGCCAAGGACGAGGACGCCAAGAATGCCGGCGTCGTCCGCGTCAAGGAGAAAGCCTCGAACTGAGGCTGTAACCGGGCCCTGACGGGGCGGAGGTCCGCCTCCGCCCTCCGGGGCCTGCCCGTCGAGACGAGCCCTCCCCGAGCTTTTTCCCCATGCAGATCTTCCTTCAGCTCGTGGCGAGCGGCGTCGCCGTCGGCATGATCTACGCCGCGATCGCGTTCGGCTACCAGCTCACCTTCGCGACCTCGAAGACCCTGAATTTCGGCCAGGGCGAGGCGCTGATGCTCGGCGCCCTGTTCGGCCTGACGCTGGTGCCGTTCACCGGCTACTGGCTGATGCTGCCGCTGGTCCTCGTCTTCGGCTTCGCGCTCGGCGCGGTGGTCGAGCGCCTCGGCGTGCGCCCCGCCGTGAAGATCAAGTCCGAGTACGGGTGGATCATGGCCACCATCGCGCTCGGCATCATCTTCAAGAACGTCGCCGAGAACATCTGGGGCCGCGACGACCTCAAGTTCCCCTCGCCGCTGCCGGAAGAGGCCATCACCTTCGGCGGCGTCCGGGTGCTGCCGATGGAATTGATGATCGTCGCCGGCGCGCTGCTGATGATGCTCGCGGTCGAGCTGTTCAACCGCCGCTCGATCTGGGGCAAGGCGGTGGTGGCGACCTCGAACGACATCGACGCCGCCGGGCTCATGGGCATCAACACCCAGAAGGTCATCACCCTGTCCTATTCGATCAGCGCCATGACGGCGGCGTTCGCCGGCGTGCTCGTCGCCCCGGTCACCCTCACGGGGGCCACGATGGGCTCGGTGCTGGCGCTCAAGGCCTTCGCGGTGGCGATCATCGGCGGCCTCGAATCCGGCCTCGGCGTGATCGTCGGCGGGCTGATCCTCGGCGTCGCCGAGACGCTCACCGGCTTCTACATCTCGACCGGCTACAAGGACGTGCCGGGCCTGATCCTGCTGCTCGCCGTGCTCGCGGTGCGCCCGGTCGGCCTGTTCGGCAAGGCCGTGATCAAGAAGGTCTGATTTTTCCCGCTCAGCCCCGCTCCCGGATCGCGGGAGCGGTCCGCAATTGCCCCCCGTCCATCCAGGGTCTTTCACCATCATGGCGCAGCCCGCCTCCGCGCCGGCCCTTGCCCGGCAAACCGCCCCGCCGGTGCCTCAAGCCGGGCTCGGCCGCTTCGTCGGCCTCCTCGGGGCCGTGTGCCTCGTGGTGTTCCTCGCGGCGTTCCCGCACGTCGTCACCAGCCAGTACTATATCCACCTGCTGGTGGTGATCGCGATCTACGCGATCCTGATCCTCGGCCTCGACATCGTGGTCGGCTATACCGGCCAGGTCTCGCTGGGACATGCCGGCCTGTTCGGCATCGGCGCCTACGCGGCGGCCGTGCTGTTCCTCAAGTTCAAGCTCGGGCTGTGGGTCGGGCTCGTCGCCGGCATCGGCGTCACGGCCGCCTTCGGCCTGCTGCTGGCGATCCCGGCCTTGCGGGTCAGCGGGCCGTACCTCGCCATGGTGACGCTGGCCTTCGGCACCATCATCCAGATCTTCATCAACGAGATGACGGACCTGACCAACGGGCCCCTCGGCATCACCCTGCCGCCGGCCCGGGTCCTCGACTTCTCGCTGATCGGCATGCAGGCGCCCTGGGGAGCCGCCGGCCGCAAGCTCGAATTCTACTACCTCGTCTGCGCCTGCCTGCTCGCCACCATCGTGGTGGTCAACCGGGTGGTCCGGTCGCCCTTCGGCCGCGCCTTCGAGGCCCTGCGCGATTCGCCGATCGCCTGCGACTGCATGGGCGTCAGCGTCTACCGCTACAAGGTCTACGCCTTCGTGATCTCGGCCGCGCTCGCGGGTCTGGCCGGCGCGCTCTTCGCCTGGTCGGAGCGCTACGTCGCGCCGAATTCCTACGGCTTCGAGCTGACGGTGCTGTTCCTGCTCGCCGTCACCATGGGCGGGCGCAAGTCGCGGGCAGGCCCCCTGATCGGCGCCGCGATCATCGTGATGATGCCGAACATCCTGGCCGATATCAGCCTGGTGCGGATCATGGCCGGCATCATCGCCGCGCTCGCCGTGGTCGTTGTCGGCCTCGCCTTCCTGCGCCGCAAGGACAACCGGATGAGCCTGCTCATCCCGGGCGCGCTCTGCCTCGCCTTCTTCCCGGCGACGCTGGCGATGGAATCGGTCACCGACTTCCGCCTCACCGTCTTCGGCCTGATGATCCTGTTCGTGGTCTATTACCTGCCGGACGGCATCGTCGGCTTCCTGCGGGAGAAGCTGCCCTTCCTGCGCCCGTCCCATACGGGAGCGACCCAGGAGCTCGCGGCCTCCGGCGATGCGCTGATCCGCCAGGGCGGCCGCTCCGGTGCCGACCCGCTGCTCAAGGTCGAGCGCGCGGTGATGCAGTTCGGCGGCCTCAAGGCCCTCAACGAGGTCGATCTCGCGGTGCGGCCGGGCACGATCCACGGCCTGATCGGGCCGAACGGCTCGGGCAAGAGCACGATGATGAACGTGCTCACCGGCATCTACAAGCCGACCGCCGGCGGCGTCTCGCTCGCCACCGGCACGGATGCCGCAAGACGCCTCGACGGCCGTACGCCCTCCGAGATCGCGCTGTCGGGCGTCGCCCGCACCTTCCAGAACGTCCAGCTCTTCCGCGAGATGACGGCGCTCGAGAACGTGCTGGTCGGCCTGCACCACAGCTTCCAGGGAACCCTGTTCGACGCGATCCTCGGCACGCCGCGCCGCCGGCGCGAGGAGCGCGAGGCCCGCGCCCGCGCCATGGCGATCCTGGACTTCGTCGGCCTCGGCTCGCTCGCCCAGGTCGAGGCGCGCAACCTTCCTTACGGCAAGCAGCGCCTCCTCGAGATCGGCCGGGCGCTCGCGCTCGACCCCGTCCTGCTCCTCCTCGACGAGCCGGCGGCGGGCCTCACCGCCCCGGACATCGCCGAACTGACCGCCATCATCCGCAAGATCCGCGACGCCGGCATCACGGTGATCCTGATCGAGCACCACATGGACGTGGTGATGGGCCTGTGCGACCGCGTCAGCGTGCTCGATTTCGGCCACAAGATCGCCGAGGGCGGCGCCCGCGAGGTCCAGTCCGACCCCAAGGTCATCGAAGCCTATCTCGGCAGCCCGGTTGCCGACGCCGCGGAGTAGAGAGATGCTCGATGTCAGCGGCCTGTCGGCCGGCTACGGCCAGATCGAGGTCCTTCACGGCCTCACCTTCACGGTCCCGAAGGGCCAGGTCGTCACCCTGATCGGCTCCAACGGGGCCGGCAAGACCACGACGATGCGGGCCTTGTCGGGCATGATCAAGCCGCGCGCCGGCTCGATCAAGCTCAACGGCCGCGAGATCGGCGGCCTGGAGAGCCACGACGTCGCCCGCACCGGGCTCGCCCACTCGCCCGAGGGGCGGCGGGTCTTCCCGACCCTCTCGGTCGAGGACAACCTGACGCTCGGCGCCTTCCCGCGCCTGACCGGATCGCGGCCGAAGGGCGACGTCAACGCCGACCGGGAGCGGGCCTACACCCTGTTCCCGCGGCTGCGCGAGCGCCGCACCCAGCTCGCCGGCACGCTCTCCGGCGGCGAGCAGCAGATGCTCGCCATGGGCCGGGCGCTGATGCTGCGCCCGGACATCCTGCTCCTCGACGAGCCCTCGATGGGCCTCGCGCCGAAGCTGGTGGAGGAGGTGTTCCGCATCATCCGCCGGCTGAAAGAAGAGCAGGTGACGATGCTGCTGGTCGAGCAGTTCGCCATGGCGGCGCTGGGCGTGGCCGACCACGCCTACGTGCTCGAGAACGGCCGCATCCGCTTCCAGGGCCCGGCGGCGCAGCTGCGCAACGATCCGCAGGTGCGGGCGGCGTATCTCGGCGGCGGCCACTGAACGGAGACCCACGCGCTCGGGGGTGGCGTTCAGTCCGCCTCCGCGAGTGGTGAGCCGCCTGACGCTTCCCGGATCGGAAAAGCCGGCGAGTCGACGGACCAGCCGTCAGCCCGCCGGTTTCTCCCATTCCATCGTCACGAACCACGGCACCCGCCGGTAGCGGGCGGCCTTGGCCGGGTCGCCGCCCAGCGGCGCCGGCTCGTCGAATTGGCGTAGCATCAGCCCCTCCCCGAGCAGCAGGCTCATGTAGAGCGAGAGCGGCCGGTGCCAGTTGCGGACGCGGATGCCGTGCCACGCGGCCCATTCCCCCCGCTCCTCCAGGTAGTCGTCGATCCGGTACCGCTGGCCCCCGTCCTCGTCCCGGCTCCAGCCGCCAGCGGTGGCAAAGCCGTTGAGGTTGGCGATCAGGAGCGTCCCGCCGGGCGCCAGCACCCGGGCCATCTCGGGGATCGCCGCGCGCACGTCCGGGATGTCGATCAGCGTCAGGTAGCTGACGACGAGGTCGAAGGCGCCGTCCGCGAAGGGCAGCGCCTCGGCGCGGCCGGGGAGATACGCGCCCTCCGGGTCGCGGGCCCGAGCCTGGCGCAGCAGGGCATCGGTCGGATCGATCCCGACCGGGGCGATCCCGAGATCCCGCATCCGGCGGCAGAAACGGCCCTCGCCGCAGCCGACGTCGAGGGCACGGCGATACCCCCTTCCCCGCAGCCGGGCCAGCATCGGCGCATCGAGCACGTGGCGGCGGCCGAAATCGCCCGCCTCCCCCATGTCGGCGATCCAGGCGGACGCCGAGTCCTCCCAGCCGTTGCTCATCGCGGCCTCGCTGATTCCCATTCGGTCAAGCCTGCCATCTCGGAGGGGCACCTGTCACGCCCGCGTGACCTCGGGACGGAGTTGGATTATCGATAATCCATGACAACAGCCAAAGACGAACCGATTGCCCTGCGGATCAGCCGGGCGCTCGCCGAGCGCATCATCTCCGGCGCCCTGGCGGCGGGCGCCCGGCTGCGGCAGGACGCCGTGGCGGAGGAGTTCGATGCCAGCCACGTGCCGGTGCGGGAGGCGTTTCGCCGTCTCGAGGCGCAGGGGCTGGTGGTGAGCGAGCCGCGGCGGGGCGTGCGGGTCGCGGGGTTCAGCCCGGAAGAGGTGCGCGAGGTCGCCGAGATGCGCGCCGCCCTCGAGGTACTGGCCCTGCGCCATGCCGCGCCGCACCTCACCCCGGCGATCCTCGACCGGGCCGAGGACGCGACCCGGGCCGGCGACCGGGCCGCCGGCGACATCCAGGCCTGGGAGGAGGCCAACCGGAGCTTCCACCGCCTCATCCTGGGGCCCTGCGGCATGCCGCGCCTGCTGCGGACGATCGACGACCTCCAGGCCGCCAGTGCCCGCTTCCTGTTCGCCGGATGGCGCGCGGAATGGGAGGCGCCGACCGATCGCGACCACCGGGCGATCCTCGTCGCCCTCCGGGGAGGCGACATCGACGCCGCCGCCGCCATCCTCGCCCGGCACGTCCAGTGGGTCGGGCATCGACCGGCCCCCGGCCCCAGCCGTCGCAGCGCCTGACCATCAAATTATCTATTATCGACCGAGCATATTGCCTTGAAGCGGCGATCGTGGCTCATTCTGCCTGCCATATCGGCAAAATTATCTATAAATGAGTGGAGAGCCTGATGACCACCCTCGTCATCGGGGCTGCGCCCCTGCGCGCGGCCCGGACCCTGGCGATCGTCCTGTCGGGCGTGCTGCTGATCACGCTCGCGGCCAAGGTCCGGATCCCGTTCTGGCCGGTGCCGATGACGCTGCACACCCTCGCGGTCATGGCCCTCGCGCTCGCCGCCGGCCCGCGCCTCGCGGTCGCCAGCATGCTGGGCTACCTCGCGGTGGGCGCCGCCGGCCTGCCGGTCTTCTCCGGCACCCCGGAGCGCGGCATCGGCCTCGCCTACATGGCGGGACCGACCGGCGGCTACCTCGCGGGCTATCTCGTCGCCGCCGGGCTGGTCGGCATCCTCGCCGCCGGGCGCGGGCTCCTCGGCCGGGTCGCCGCGATGCTCGCCGGCCTTGCGGTGATCGATGCCCTCGGCCTCGCCTGGCTCGCCCTGTTCGTGCCCGCGGATCGCCTCGTCGCCCTCGGCCTCGCGCCGTTCCTCCTCGGCGACCTCGTCAAGATCGGCCTCGTCGCCGCCGGATCCTGCGCCCTGCCGGGCCTGCGCCGGGTCTTCGCCCGATGAGCCCGGATCACCAGGACGGAACCGTCCGGCACGACTGGAGCGTGGCGGAGATCGAGGCCCTGCACGATCTGCCCCTTCTGGAACTGGTCGGGCGCGCCAACGCCGTCCACCGCCGCCACCACGATCCGAACCGGATCCGCAAGGCGAGCCTGCTGTCGGTGAAGACCGGCGGCTGCCCCGAGGATTGCGCCTATTGCCCGCAATCGGCGCATCACCGCGGGGTCGACCTCGCCCGCGACCGGCTGATGGATCCAAACCTCGTGCTGGCCCAGGCCGCCCGGGCCAAGGCGGCGGGGGCGGAGCGCTTCTGCATGGGCGCGGCCTGGCGCCAGGTGCGCGACGGGGCGGAGTTCGACGCGGTGGTGGCGATGGTCGAGGGCGTGCGCGCGCTCGGGATGGAGGCCTGCGTGACGCTCGGCATGCTGAAGGCCCACCAGGCCGCCCGCCTTGCCGCGGCCGGGCTGACGGCCTACAACCACAACCTCGATACCGGCCCGGATTTCTACGGGCGGATCGTGACCACGCGCCGCTACGAGGACCGGCTCGACACCCTGGCGACGGTGCGGGAGGCCGGCATCGGCCTGTGCTGCGGCGGCATCGTCGGCATGGGCGAGGCGGTGGCGGACCGGGCCGACATGCTCCGGGTGCTGGCGGGACTGACGCCGCATCCCGAGAGCGTGCCGATCAACGCCCTGGTGCCGGTCGAAGGGACGCCGCTCGCCGACCGGCCCCGCCCCGATCCTCTCGATCTCGTCCGCATGGTGGCGACGGCGCGCCTCGTCCTGCCGGGTTCGATCGTCCGCCTATCGGCCGGCCGCGCGCAGCTCGGGCGAGAGGCGCAGATCCTGTGCTTCCTCGCGGGGGCGAACTCGGTGTTTTCCGGCGACACCCTGCTGACGACCCCGAATGCCGAGCAGGACGACGATGCGGCCCTCTTCGCCGCCCTCGCGCCCCGGACACGCATGGAGGCCCGCACCGCTCCGTCATGACGGCGGAGGGGCACGGGTCCCGGCAGGGCCGGTGCTCGCGGCATGATGAAACGACGTTCCGTGAGGCAAACCTGCGCTCGGCACGACGAAGACCACCGCCATACCGGGATCACGAAAGACCGACCTGCAGCTTAATCCGTCTTTTCGAGAATAAGATTCTTCGCAAGACCTGCTTGTCCGCGGAGCATACGGCATCGTACGCTGGACGGGACACCAAATCGGGAGGAATCGATGAGCGTCTCCGCCCATTTCGTTCGACCGATCTACCCCCACGCCGTGATCGTCTCGTTGGCCGGCTACCTCGCCGCGGCGGTGACGTGCGCCGACCGGCGCGCCGCCGGGCGCTGACGGGTCGGAGCCTGTTCGAACGGGCTTCCCGAACTTTAATCCTCGATGTCGTCCCGGGTTCTCGACGTCGTCGAGCCCCGGGACGACATCGAGGGTTTCGCGTCTGGCGAACAGCCGCTCGGGCTGCCGGGCTCGCGTCAGGCCGCGAGGCGCGGCCGGTCCCGGCGATAGCTGTCGATCAGGCCCGCGGGGATCGTGTCCGGCACGGTCTCGCTCACCGTGTCGGTCGCGGCCTCGCTCACCAGGGCGCGGGCGAGCACCCGGGCCTCGTCGCGGGCCGCCTCGGCGTCGAAGCGGTTGAGCAGGGCGACGATGGCGTGGGCGTCGGCGAAGGGCAGCCGCTCGCAGGCGGTGACCGCGCGCTCGATCATCCGCCGCGACAGGCCGGCGGCGCCGCTCTCGGAGAAGCCGCTCGCCTCCTCGTGCCAGGCCGACATCGCCGCCGTGAAGGCGGGCTCCAGGGCCGGCGGCAGGCCGGCCCGGCGGTAGAGCGCCGTCATGCCGCTGCCGCGCGGATCGTGCAGGAGCCCGGCCACCCGCTCGTGGGACAAGCCTGAGAGATCGGTCAGGGCCGCCTCCGTGAAGGCCATCCGGCCCGACAGCAGCGCCCGCAGGATCAGCCCGGCGGTGAGCTGGCCCGCCCCGCGCAAGTAGGCGACGAGGCGGCGCAGGTCGGCGCGGTCCGAGGCCTCGGCGAGCCCGAGGGTCGCGCGTTCCCGCGCCTCGCGGGTCACCCGCTCGCTGCGCTCCGGCGAGAGCCAGCCGCAGCCGGTCACGAAGGCCGAGAGCGCGCTGGCGAGGCGGGCGGTCACCGCCTGGCGCACGTCGACGGGCAGGTCGGCCCGGGCGAGCAGCGCCTCGCGCAAGGAGGCGTCGTCGCCGTGGCGCTCGACCATCCGCAGGAGGCTGCCGCGGGTGATCTCGGCCCCCGGATTGGCGGCGAGCGCCCGCAGGGCCGCGACCCCGGCGATCTCGGCCAGCGCGCCGCACAGCATCGCCGAGAGGTAGGGACGACCCGCGATGGCGATCCGCCCCGCCTCGTCGCCGACGGCGGCGCAATCGACGAGATCGGCGTCGGACAGGACCGGCGAGCGCGCCAGCACCAGCCCGGCGATGTCCGGCCGGTCCTGGGCGAGAGCCACCACCAGGGTCCGGGGCGCCTCCGCGGCATTGGCGCAGGCCTCGGCGAGCGCCCGCCGCACCAGGGGCGAGGGATCGTCGAGGAGCGCCGTGATCGCGGTCTTGGCCTCCCAGCGGGCCGCCGGGTCGAGCTTGGCGTAGAGATAGGCCCGGGCGAGCGACGCGGCCGCCTCGGCCCGCCTTCCGGCGGATTCGTGCTGCGTCCAGAGCAGGAACTGGCGGACGATCATCGGCGCGGCTCCGTGGAGGGGTTTTTCGGCGGGTGGTCAGGATTGGATCGAGGGGGGCGTGACGGCGGCGCGGCCGCGCCCGCCGAATTCCGGCGGACGGGCGGGCGGCAGGGGGATGCCCGGGATCGGGGCGTCCTGGGCGCCGTCCTGACTCTCGGCCGGGGCGGCCGGCAGGCTCGGCGCGGGCGCGGCGGCCGCGAGGACCGGGCCGTCGTTCGAGCGCGGGAAATAGCTCGGCGCGCTCGCGCCGGTGCTCCGGCTGCCCCACAGGCGGGCGACGCTGTCGGAGACCGGGCCGCGACGGGCATCGGTCTGGAACAGCGAGCGCAGGCCGCTGCCGGCCTCGGGTGCGTAGGCCGAGGGCGCGGCGGCTTGCGCCGCGAGGGTGGTGGCCGTCGCGGTCGGGACGGCGGGACTGGTGCCGAGCACGGCGTAGAGTTCCGAGGCGCTGCGCGCCCGGCCGGCGCGGTCGTAGAACAGGCCGCGATTGCCGGCGGCCGCCTCCGGCAGGTCGGCGGCGGCGGAGCGGCCGGGGCGCCCTCGGCGGCGCGGATCAGGGTCAGCGCCCCGCGTACCCCGAGAAGATGGGCGGCGTAGAGGTCGGCCCGGTTCGGCTCGCGGCCCAGCGCCTCGGAGAGGGCGTCGGCGTTGCGCCGGGTGAGCGCGCCGGCCATCGCGGAGGCGACCTCCGGGTCCCGCCGCAGGTCGAGGATCGCCTGGCGGGCGGCCGGGTCGCTGACCGTGTAGCCGCCCGACGACCGCGCGGTGATCGCGTCGGCATAGGAGCCGAGGCCCAGCGACGGGCCGTCCTGCTTCATCACCCCGAGCCAGGTCTGCTCGATGAACTGGAACAGGCCGGTGGCCGAGGACGACCCGGCCTTGGCGCTCGGGTTGAGGCTCGATTCGCGTTGCGCCGTCGAGAGCAGGTAGTCGAAGGCGGCGCCGGTCTTCTCGGCGCCCTGGCGGATCGCGTCGATCACCGGGTTGCCGGACGCCGCGCGGCCGGTGGCCTGGGCGTTCATCCCTTGGCTGGCAGTCCCTTGCGACGGCGTGCTGCTGAACAGGAACATAGCGGCCCGGTGGAGCGGAGCCGCAACGCGCGGGCCGGCTCTCTCATGGGCCGCAGGATGCTGGGGTTATGGTAAAGGAAGGTTGAAGGCGGGGTGAGGCCGCCGAGTCCCGCTCGGGTTCCTCCCTCCCGCGCCCTGCCTTCCGGCTCCCCGGGCCCACGACCGCGATGGGCTACCTCACGCGAAACGACCATCCCGTTCGGCCTCGGCGAAGAGTGCTTCCAAGGCAGCATCGACCTCATCGAGAGTCAGGTCGGGCCGCGGATCGTCCAGCGAGCGGCGGATGCGGGCGCGGATGGCGTTGAGGCGCCCGGCGTGCTCCTCCTCGCGTTCGCGCTTCTCCAGGCTCACCGCATCGCGCAGCACGTCGCCGAGGGAGGCGTGCTCGCCCGCCGCACCGCTCTCGCGCGGTGGCTCGGACGGAACGCTGATCCCGGTCGTCTTGTCGGCGGCTTGCATCGGGGACTCCTTCGCGGTGTACTCGAAGGATGGTGGCACGGGTCGGACCCGATATCGGCCTCACGTGCGGCACGGAGAGAGATACCTCGCCGGTGGGTACGGGAGGCATGGGGCGAGCACGGCAGTTCGAAGCTCTCACCTGATGCATGAGGCCTCCCGCGGGTGCCAGGACGGTCCGGGGAAATTTTCGAGACGAGAAGAGCGCGGGTCTCCCCTCTCCCGCGGGCGGGGAGAGGGGAGACCCGCCTCGTCGGGGGTGAAGGGAGCCCGCAGGGCGAGGGTGAGGGGGTGTCTCAGGATGAGGCTCTTCCGGAACCTCCCCCTCACCCTCGCTCCGGCTGCGCCTCCGCTCACTTCATCGACGACAAGGTCGATGAAGTCCTCTCCCGCCCGCGGTGAGAGGGGGATTTCCCGCGCCTCTTCTTTTCCCCGGACAGCCCTGCCGCCCGCGGGGAGAGGAGAGAACTCGCGCCCCTCTTGTCCCGGCCAGTTCCGCAGCGCGAGGCGTCTGCCCTCACCGCTTCGGCACGTCACCCCCGCCCGCCGGCCGGCGCATCTCGAAGCGGTTCTCGGATTCGACCGTGAAGTAATCGAAGTAGCCGCCGCGCATGATCGGGCGCATCGCCCCGGTATCGACCCGGCCCTCCGGCGTCACGAAGCGGTCGTCGATATACATCGACACCACCTGGCCGATCACCATGAAGTAGGCCGCCTCGCCCCCGCCGGCCGGCACGAGCGGGATGGTCTGGAGCCATTTGCATTCGAGGGCCGCGGGCGCGTCGGCCACCCGCGGCGGGCGCACCTTGCGCGACGGGGCGGTGGCGAGACCGGCGAAGGCGAACTCGCTCTCGCCCCGCGGCAGGGGCGCCGAGGACTGGTTCATGCCCTCCCGGGTGTCGAAGGTGGCGAGGCTGCACACGAACTCGCCCCCCTCCTCCGCGAAGGTCAGCGCGTCCTTGCGGCCGAAGGACGAGAACATCACCATCTCGGGGTTGTCCCCGATCCCGTTGAAGAACGAGTAGGGCGAGAGGTTCAGCGCACCCGAGGCGCCGATCGCGCTGACCCACCCGATCGGGCGCGGCGCCACCAGCGCCTTGAACGGGTTGTGCGGCAGGGTGCGGGTCTCGGCGTCGTAATGCATCGGCGGCCCCGAAATGCTCTGGAAGCGGCGGCCCGTCCGGACCGCCCGCCGCCAGTTAGAGCATCCCCGGGGCCCGGCGCCAGCCCGCTCGCGCTCAGTACCGCGTCACGATCTCGGACAGCGCCGGCCGCGGCCGGTCGGGGGGCACCTCGCCGGCCCGGCCGACATGGACGAAGCCCGCCAGGCGCTCGGCCGGGTCGAGGCCGAGCGCGTCGAGCACCCGGCGGTCATAGGCCATCCACTCGGTGAGCCAGGCGGTGCGCAAACCGAGCGCGTTGGCCGCCACGATCAGGTTCATGCAGACGGCGCCGGCCGAGAGCACCTGCTCCCAGTCGGGGATCTTCACGTGGGGGGCGGCCCGCGACACCACGGCGATCACCAGGGGCGCCTGGGCGAGGCGCCCGGCCTCGAGGGCGAGGCGCTTGTCGTCGGCCTCCGGATGGTCGGCCCGGTAGGCCTCGGCCACCACGCGGCCGATCCTGGCCTGCCCCTCGCCCTCGATCAGGATGAAGCGCCAGGGCGCGAGCTTGCCGTGGTCGGGCACGCGCGCGGCGGCGGCGAGGATCGTGTCCAGTTCCTCTCGGGAAGGGCCGGGGCCGGCGAGCTGCGCCGGCGGCACCGAGCGGCGGGTGCGAAGAAGGTCGAGGGTTGCGTTCATCTCGGCTTCAGTGGCTTGAGCTATAGCGGGCGGACGGAACGACAGGCTGCCACGCTGGCGCCCCGATGCTCCCTTTAAGCACCATTCCGCCCCGGACGGCCACGGCCGGGCGCGACGACTAGCCCTGCGCCGGGAGAGCCGGTGCCGAGGACGCCGACCGCACCATGACGCGCTCCCCCGTTTCCCAAACGTCACCGGCCCATCTCCCACCGGTCCATGCCTGGACCTCCCGGGACCTCTGGCTGGCGCTCGCCGCCGTGATGCTGTTCTGGGCCGCCGCCGCCGCGGTGTGGCCGCTCGCCGGCGCCGTGGTGCCGTGGGATTCCAAGAACCACTTCTACCCGATGCTGCGCTATCTCGGCGCCGCGCTCGCCAACGGCGAGTTGCCGCTCTGGAACCCCTACCACTTCGCCGGCCACCCCTCGGTCGCGGACCCGCAATCGCTCCTCTTCACCCCGACCATGCTGTTCTTCGCGTGGCTCGATCCCTCCCCGTCGATGGAGCTGTTCGACGCGGTGGTGTTCGCCCACCTGATCCCCGGCGCGGTCGCGACCCTGCTGCTGTTCCGCCGCCGCGGCTGGCACCCGGCCGGCGCGGTCGCGGCCGCGATGGTGTTCGTGCTCGGCGGCTCGGCCTCGGCCCGGCTCCAGCATACCGGCATGATCATCTCCTACGGCTTCGTGCCGCTGGCCTGGTGGCTCCTGGAGGAGGCGCTGGCGCGCCGCTCCTATGCCTTCGGTCTCGCCTTCGCGGTGGTGGCCGCGGTGATGACGGTGGGGCGCGACCAGGTCGCCTTCCTGTGCGGGCTGAGCCTGATCGGCGTCGCATTCCACGCGATCCTGACGGCGCCGGCGCCGCTGGCCTATCTGCGGGCGCGGATCGGCGTGCTCGCGGTGATGGGCGTGGTCGGCGGGGCGCTGCTCGCCGTGCCCTCGCTCCTCACCATGCAGTTCCTGATGACCTCGACCCGGCCGTCCTTCGGCTACGGCGCGGCGATCATGGGCTCGCTGCCGCCGTCGAGCTTCGCCACCACGCTGTTCGCCGACGTGTTCGGCTCGCTGCGCTGGACCTACGACTACTGGGGTCCGGACTGGCAATCGATGGACGGCAACACCTGGACCGACCGGGCGGTGAACTACCTGTTCGCCGGCACCCTGCCGGCAGTGCTGATCCTCTGGCACGGCATCGCCGGCGGTCGCCTCGCCGCCCGGGAGATCCGCTACCCGGTGATCGTGCTCGGCGCCGCCATCCTCTATGCGCTGGGGCGCTACACCCCGCTCTTCGCACCGATCTTCGACCATTTCCCCGGCGTCGACCTCTACCGCCGGCCGGCCGACGCGACCTTCGTCATCAATATCGGGCTGGCGCTCACCGCCGGCTACCTCGTCCACCGCTACGTCACCGAGGGCGCGCCCCGGCTGTCTTCGGGCGCGGCGGGCCTCGCGCGGGCCGCCCGCCTCGCCCTGCGGGCGCGGCCTTCGCCATCCTGGCGGGGATCGTGTGGGTGTCCTACCGCTACGCGGCCAAAGGCCAGCACCTGCCGGACGCCCTGCGCGACGGCCTGATCGGCACCGGCATCGCGCTCGTTGCCGTCATGGTGATGCTGCGGGCGACGCCGCGGCGGCGGGCGCTCGCCGCCTCCTGCCTCGTGGCCGTGCTCGGCGCCGAGCTGGTCTGGCGCAATGCCGGCAATTCCCTCAATGCCGAGCCGGCGGGCCGCTACGCGGTGTTCCAGAAACTGCCGCCCGAGCAGCTCCAGGGCCTGACCCTGCTGAAGGCCGAGCTCGACGCGCGCCACGCCAAGGGCGAGCATCCCCGGGTCGAGATCCTGGGTCTCGGCGGCGCCTGGCAGAACGCCTCGATGGTGCTCGGGCTCGAGGACACGATTGGCTACAACCCCCTGCGGCTCGCCGATTACGAGCGCGCCGTCGGCCCGGGCGAGAACGCCGCCGATCCGAACCTGCGCCAGTTCCCCGGGCTGTTCCGCGGCTACCGCTCGCGGCTCGCGAGCCTGCTCGGCCTCGAATACCTCGTCCTCGACCGGCCGGCCGAGCGACTCCCAAAACACTTCCCGCAGCTGACCGGCGCGAAGCTCCTCTACGGCTCGGGCGAGATGTGGATCTACCGCCTCGATCCGGCCAAGCCCCGGGCCTATCTGGCGACCCGCCTCGTCCCGGTCGATTCCGAGAGCGTGCTCGACCAGGACGAACTGCCCGACTTCGAGGGCAACGACACCGCGCTCGTCGACAAGGACAGCGTGCCGAAGATCTCGGGCGAGTTCGGCCTCAAGGACCCGGCGGCCCCGGTGACCGCGGCGAAGGGCACGGCGACGATCCTGGCCTATCGCCGCAATATCGTCACGGTGGAGGTCGAGACCGACCGCGACAGCGTGCTGGTGCTGCACGACATCTTCTATCCGGGCTGGCAGGCCCGGGTCGACGGTGCCCGCCGCCCGATCCTGCGCACCAACCTGCTCTTCCGCGGGGTCGAGGTGCCGGCCGGCAAGCACGTGGTCGAGTTCAAGTTCCGTCCGCTCTCGGTCGACAACCTGGTGGCGGCGGCGAGCGAGTTGCTGGCGAGGGACGATGACGCGGGCGAGACGGCGGTACGGTAAGGCGCTCGCGCTCGCGCTCGCGGCAAGCCCAGCGCTGGGACACCTCCCGGCCCTGGCGCAGGCACCGGCCCCCCTCACGGGCGCCGCGCCGCAGGGCGTGACGCAGGGCCCGCCCCCGGCGCCGGCCCCCGCCGAGGCCAGCCTGTCCCTGCGGGCGGTGCTGACCAGCGAGGCCAAGCCCCTGCGCGGCGGCCTGACCTGGCGGATCTACGAGGACCGGCCGGAGGGCGGCAAGCCCGTGGTGCTGGCCCGCTCCGAGGAGGCGCAGCCGACCTTCCGGCTGCCGCCGGGGACCTATCTGGCCAACGTCACCTACGGCTTCGTCAGCACCTCGAAGCGGGTGACCCTGAATTCCGGGGCGGCGAGCGACCAGCTCACCGTCAATGCCGGGGCGTTGCGCCTCGCCGGCGCGGTCGGCGAGGCGAAGATCGCCCCGGGCCAGCTCGCCTTCGCGGTCTTCGTGCCGATCGGCAACAACCCGGAGGGGCGGCTCGTCCGCGACGGCGTCAAGGCCGGCGAGGTGGTGCGCCTGCCCGAGGGCACCTACCACGTCGTCTCGACCTGGGGCGATTCCAACGCGATCCAGCGCGCCGACCTGAAGGTGGAGAACGGGCGTCTCACCGACGCGACCCTCAACCACCGCGCCGCCACCGTGACGCTGAAGCTCGTCGCCTCCCCCGGCACCGAGGCCTTCGCGGGGACCGCCTTCAGCGTGCTGACGCCGGGCGGCGACACGATCCGCGAGGCGATCGGCGCCTTTCCGCAGGTGACGCTGGCGGAAGGCGAGTACCAGCTCATCGCCCGCCACGACGGCAAGGTCTACACCCAGGACTTCAAGGTCGAGAGCGGCGTCGACCGGGACATCGAGGCGATCGCCAAGGATCCGTGATACGAAGTCCGGACGATCACTTCCGGACTTCGTATCACGAGCCCGCGCGGCGAAGCCGTAGGCTTCACTGGTTTGAGCGAAGCCGATTTCCGCATCGCGAAGCGATCAATCGGAAGTCGTATGATACGCCCGCAAGCGCCGGGCGGGCGCGCCCATCGGCGGAGGACCTCGCCGCCGGGGCCGGGTCTGTGGGTAACCGGTCCGGGCATCGCGTCCGACGGTCCGAGTCCCGGACTCTCCGAGATCCGATTACCGCGATCTTAACTTGCTTGCCCTAGGGCTAGCGGCATGCGGCACACGCTTCGCCTCCTCCGTGAAGACAAGGGATCGACCACCGTCGAGTTCGCCCTGGTAGGCCTGATGTTCATCGTGGCCCTGCTGTTCACGTTGGCCGTCGCCCAGATTCTCTATTTCGGCCAGAGGCTCGATTTCGCGGTCGAGAAAGCCGCACGCGACATCATCGTCGGCAATTCCCAGAAGATGAATCCGCCGCCGACGCTGGCCACCTTCACCCAGACGTTGTGCGCGACCCTGCCGTCGACGATCTCCTGCGACGACATCATCGTCAACCTGTACGTCGTGACCGGGAGTTACTACGCCTACGTCAAGGCCGACCAGAGCGGCCTCGCGATCCCGCCCCTGACGCCGGGAAGCGGCCAGTTCACCCTCGGCACGCAGGGGCAGTACCAGTATCTGCAGGTGATCTACCCGGTCACCTTCCTGCCGTCCGTCGTGGCCGACCTGATCGCCACCACGGCGACCTACAAGGGCAAGCCGGCCTACCTGATGATCTCGACCGCCGCCTTCCGCGTCGAGCGATACTGATGCGCGCCGGTCTCAGGCTCCGGCTCCGGCGCTTCCGTGCCGCCGATGACGGGCTCGCCGCGATCGAGCTCGCACTGATCCTGCCCGTGCTCCTGGTGTTCATGCTCGGGGGCATCCAGCTCGTCGCCTACATCAACGCGGTGCGCAAGGTCGAGCTGGTGGTGGAATCGATCAGCCAGATGATCTCGCAGACCACGCCGCCGAGCAACGGCAGCACGAGCGTCGCCACCGTCAATGCGGGTGACCTGCATTTCAGTTACGATTCGGCCCTCGTGCTGTTTCCGTACCTGATGAGCGAGGGCCGGCGGCAGGGCAAGTCCTGGTGGCAGGTCGTCACCATCAACTATGCCAGCATCCAGTTCACGCAGGTGGCGACGTCCTGCAGCGACAGCAGCGACCTGTCCGCCTGCTACCGCGCCGACGTGGTCTGGACCAGCACGGGCACGACGCAGCCGTCGGGCGGGCCGGCCTACCGGCCCTGCGGCATCGCGCAGGTTGCGGCCTCGAACACCGCGGCTCCGACTCCGCAGACGCTGCCGCGCTCCCTCTTCGGCCCGGCCTCGATGGTGGTGATCGACGTGGTGTTCACGTTCAACCCGACCTTCGGGCCGGCTACCTCCCCTCGCTGCGGATCGCCCGCTCGGCCTACATCCAGCCGCGCTACGCCTCGCTCATCACTTTCGACACGACCGGCAACGACGGAATCGCCACGAAATGTCCCGGCTTCTGAACTGCGCGTCCCGGTTCACCGCCGCGGCGGCATCCCTGGCCCGCGCCCGCGACGGCGGCATCGCCATCCTGTTCGGTCTCAGCCTGATCCCGCTGATCGGCCTCGTCGGGCTCGCGGTCGATTACGGCATCGCCATCACGGACCGGACGCGGCTCGACCGGGCCGCGGACGCGGCGGCGCTCGCCGCGGTCGTGACCGCCAAGGCCTACGCCGCCGCCCATTCGGGCGAGAGCGGCATGATGGCTGCCGCCCTCGCCGCGGGCTCGAAACAGGCCGTCAACACCTTCAACGTCAATGCCGGCAACGTGCCCCTCGCCACCGTGACGATGCAGACGCCGCAGGTCTCGTCCTCGGCCAACGGACTGACGATCACCGCGTCGATCACCTATACGGCAACGATCAACAACAGCTTCTCCAAGATTTTCCTGGTTCCGACCACGACGATGACCAACACCGCGACCGCGTCGGTCGACCTGCCGAGCTATCTCGACTTCTACCTGATGGTCGACGTCTCGGGATCGATGGGCCTGCCCGCGACCCCGACCGGCATGACCCAGCTCGCCAGCGTCAACTACGACATGTATTCCGATTACCAGCAGGGATGCCAGTTCGCCTGCCATTTCCCCGGCAATACCGGCTGGGGCCTGGCGGCGGGCAAGATCCAGCTGCGATCGGACGCGGTGAACAACGCCGTCTGCGCGCTGCTCCAGCGAGCCTCGAACCAAGCCGTGACGAACCAGTACCGGATCGGCTTCTATCCGTTCGTCAACCAGCTGGCGACGCTCGCGGCGCTCTCCGGCGACCTCGGCAGCCTGAAGACGACGGCCCAGTGCGCGAGTCCCTGGCCGCTCGCCTTCACCAATCTCCTCGATACCGGGGCCACGCAGCTCTACTCCCCGGGCGATCCGACCACCGGCACCGGCTCGGGCGGCACCCATTTCGAGGTCGCCTTCCCGCAGATGAAGGGGATCGTCGGCCTCAACGGCTTCGGGGACGGTTCCAGCAGCGCGAGCCGCAAGCCTTTCGTGTTCCTCATCACCGACGGGATGCAGAACGGTCAGCACTTCTTCACGTCGAGTAACGGCAAGTATGCCTATCCGGGCAATCCCTCGAAGTTTCCGGGCTATGCGAATGCCTGGTGGGATGGCTCGCAGCCGTCGCAGATCGACTACAAGAACTGCGACGCCCTGAAGGCCGCGGGCGCGACCGTCTCGATCCTCTACATTCCCTACAATCAGATCAGCTTCGTCGACAAGGGCGGCGGCGTCGCCTGGGAGAACAACCGAGTCAACGGCTTCAGCCCGACGCTGGCGACGCCGCTTCAATCCTGCGCGTCGCCGGGGAACTTCTGGACCGCCGACGGTCCGGACCAGATCAACGCCGCCTTGGCCGCGATGTTCGACCAGGCG
Organism: Methylobacterium aquaticum; assembly: GCF_016804325.1. Classification (NCBI taxonomy): domain Bacteria; kingdom Pseudomonadati; phylum Pseudomonadota; class Alphaproteobacteria; order Hyphomicrobiales; family Methylobacteriaceae; genus Methylobacterium; species Methylobacterium aquaticum. The sequence goes on along the minus strand of NZ_CP043627.1, from coordinate 1,052,744 downwards.
CTGAAGGTCGCCCGCCTCGTCCAGTAGGGCGATGGCATCGAGCGTCCGCCGCCAAGTCCGCACGCGGGAAACCAGGTCCTGACGCGGAACGCCAAGTCGTCACCCGGCACCGGGTTGTGGGCAAGCCCGGCGGCGATCTCCCGCTCCTCGGCCGCCGTCAGTCGGGCGCGCAGCCCACGCGTCGCGCGGCCGGCCCTCCCGGTCCATCGGACCGTGCCTTGCCCGGACAGGTCGAGCGGAAGCCGGATCACGGCTCGGTGCCCACGGTGTCCCCGCCGGGGAAGCCGAGCCGCGCCCGCACCTCCTGCGGGCTCACCCCGCGCCCGCGCAACGCCGCCAGCGCCTCGGAGCGCAGGCTCTTCGACAGCTTCTCCCCCTCCGCGTCGCGGATCAGCCCGTGGTGATGGTAGCGCGGGGTCGGCAGGCCGAGCAGACGCTGGAGCAGGACGTGGAGGTCGGTGGCGGCCTCCAAGTCCTGGCCGCGGACGACGTGGGTGATCCCTTGCGCGGCGTCGTCGAGCACCACGGCGAGGTGATAGCTCGTCGGCACGTCCTTGCGGCCGAGGACCGCATCGCCCCACCGCGCCGGCTCGGCGGTGCGGACCGTGTCGGGCTCGCCCGGCGCGAAGGCCGTGTAGGCATGGGGCCCGGGGCAGCGTGCGAGCGCCCGCCCGATGTCGAGGCGCCAGGCATGGGGCGCCTCCGGCACCGGCTTGCCGCGGCAGGTACCGGGATAGAGCGGCGCTCCGTCCGGGTCGCGGGCGGCGCCGGACGCCGCCTGGATCTCCCGTCGGGTGCAGGTGCAGGGATAGATCAGGCCCCGCTCCCGCAACGACTCCAGGGCGGCGCGGTAGGTGGACATCCGGGCCGACTGGCGCCAGACCGGCTCCGGGAACGTCAGCCCGAGCCAGGCGAGGTCGTCGATCACGGCGTCCGCCAGCTCGGGCCGGCAGCGGAGCGGGTCGATGTCCTCGATGCGCAGCAGGACTTCGCCGTGCAGCGCGCGGGCGATGGTCGCGTTGAGGAGGGCCGAATAGGCGTGGCCGAGATGCAGGCGCCCGTTCGGGCTCGGGGCGAAGCGCAGGCGGGGAGACGGCACGGCGGCATGCGGACGAAGAAAGCTTCTCACGCCATAATCCCGCCGGGCTCCGCCGTCACCGGGGTGCTGCTGGATTCGGAACGTGCCCTGCGCGAGGGCACGGCAGCGCTGGCGGCCCTCGATCCGGTGATGGCGCGACTGGTGACACAAGGCGCGCAGCCGGTGTTGCGCAAACGGCCGCCCGGCTTCGAGGGTCTTGCCGGCATCGTGGTCGGACAGCAGATCTCCACCGCCGCCGCCTCGGCGATCTGGGGCCGCCTGACGGCCTGCCTGCCGGACCTCACCGCCGAGACCCTGACGGCTGCCCCGGACGAGACCTTGCGCGGGGCCGGCCTGTCGGCACCGAAGATCCGCACCCTGCGGGCGGCGGCGGACGCGGTCATCGGCGGCGCCCTGCCCCTCGATTCCCTGCATGCGCTCCCGGCCGACGAGGCCCACCGGCTGATGGTGGCGGTGCATGGCATCGGGCCGTGGACGGCCGACGTCTACCTGCTGTTCTGCCTCGGCCATCCCGACGCCTTCCCGGGCGGCGACCTCGCCCTCCAGGAGGCGGCCCGCCTCGCCGACGGGCTGGAGACCCGGCCGACAGCCGCCGCCCTGATCGTGCGGGCCGAGGCGTGGCGCCCGTGGCGCGGGGTCGCCGCCAAGGTGCTGTGGGCCTATTACCGGGTGGCCAAGGCGCGCGATGGCGCGCCGCTCTCCCCCTAGAATCGAACGGAGCCCGAGACCCGATGCCGATCCTCACCGGCCCGCGCCTGATGCCCCGCTCGGGCGCCCGACCGCGCCAGCTCGTCGTCCTGCTGCACGGCTTCGGCGCCGACGGCAACGACCTGATCGACCTCGCCCAGGAATGGCAGCCGCTCCTGCCCGACGCCGCCTTCGTGGCGCCGCACGCGCCCGAGCCCTGCATCCAGGGCTTCGGCCGGCAATGGTTCTCTCTCACCTTCCGCGATCCGCACGAGCGCTGGCGCGGCGTGAACCGGGCCGGCCCGACGCTGAACGCCTTCCTGGATGCGGAACTCGCGGCTTCGGGGCTGGGCCCCCACCAGCTCGCCCTCGTGGGGTTCAGCCAGGGCTGCATGATGGCCCTGCACGTCTCCTTGCGCCGCTCCGCCCCCTGGCGGCGGTGGTCGGCCTGTCCGGCATGCTGGTGATGGAGGAGGGCCAGGGTCCCGAAAGCCTGAAGCCGCAGGTCAGGGCGGTGCCGCCGATCCTGCTCGCCCATGGCGACCAGGACGAGGTGATCCCGGTCGACGCGCTGTTCCTCTCGGCCGAGGCGCTCGCGGCGGCGGACGTGCCGGCGGAGTGGCACCTCTCCGCCGGGATCGGCCACGGCATCGACGACGGCGCCCTGCACCATGCCGGCCAGTTCCTCGCCGCCGGCTTCAGGCGGGCGGCGGGGCGCGTCTAACCACGCGCCTCCTTCAGCGCCGCCGCGGCGCCGGCCCGCAGCAGGGCGCCGTCGCCCGAGAGCGCGATCAGGTCGAAGCCCTCGGCGATCAGCTCGCGGGTGCGCGGGCCGGACAGGGAATAGATGCCGATCCGCTTCCCCGCCGCCCGGGTGCGCGCCATGGCGTGCTTGAGCGCGTCGCGCACCGCCGCGCCGTCGGGATCGAGGCCGGCGCCGTTGGAGAGCGCGATCGAGAGGTCGGAGGGGCCGATGAAGATGCCGTCGATCCCGTCCACCGCCAGGATGTCGTCGAGGACGGCGAGCGCCTCCCTGGTCTCGATCATCGCGAGCGTCTGGCAGAAGCCGTTGGCCTCCTTCAGGTAGGTCTCGGGGGAAAGGCCCGACAGCATCAGGGCCGGGGCCGGGCCCCAGCTGCGCTCGCCGAGCGGCGGGTACTTGGCCAGGGCCGCGAAGCGGCGGGCATCCTCCACGGTGTTGACCATCGGGGCGATGATGCCCGAGATGCCGGCATCGAGCAGGCGCGACACGGTGGCGAAGCCGCCGACCGGCACCCGTGCGAGGGTCGGCTTGCCGCGGGCCGCGACGAGGGCGACGGTGCGGCTGATGCTGTCGAAGTCGTGGGCGCCGTGCTGCATGTCGAGCGTCACGGTGTCGAAGCCTTCCGCGGCGAGCAGCCCCGCGACCGAGGGCTCGGGGATCCCGCACCAGGCGGTGATCAGCGGCTTGCCCTCGCGGAACCGCGCCGCCAGCGCAGCCACCGCGCCGCCCCGTTCCGCCATCGCTCGTTCCGCCATCGTGATCCCTCCCGGATCGGCCGCCGGTTCCCGCGCGGCTCGTGGCCGCAAGCTTAGGTCAGGCGAGGGAGCGCCGTCGAGGCGGAGACGCCCTCGCCCGCGACATGGCGCCCCCTCCCGCCACGCTTGCACCATCGGCGCCCGATGCGCATATCGGCGCGACCACCAACCGCAATCCATCGCAGCGGCGTCCGGGCTCTCCCCGGCGCACAGGCTAACGCGTTGTGCTGCCTTCGCGGTTCGGGTAATTTGCCCCCGGCCGCCGGGACGCCCGGAGCGACGCGTCCCCCGGCCCGGCCTCCTCGTCTCGGAGGTCGTCCGCGCCGCGGGTCCCACACGTCGTCAGGAGCCTCGGCCCCATGGACTTCCTCAAACCACGGTACACGCCTATGAACCGCCGCCGTCGCATCTACGAGGGCAAGGCGAAGGTCCTCTACGAGGGTCCCGAGCCCGGCACGCTCATCCAGCATTTCAAGGACGACGCGACCGCCTTCAACGCCAAGAAGCACGAGGTGATCGACGGCAAGGGCGTGCTGAACAACCGGATCTCCGAGTTCGTGTTCCAGCACCTCAACGACATCGGCGTGCCGACGCACTTCATCCGCCGGCTGAACATGCGCGAGCAGCTGATCCGCGAGGTCGAGATCATCCCGCTCGAGGTGGTGGTGCGCAACGTGGCGGCGGGCTCGCTGGCGACGCGGCTCGGCCTGGAGGAGGGCACCCAGCTCCCGCGCTCGATCATCGAGTTCTACTACAAGAACGACCAGCTCAACGACCCGATGGTGTCGGAGGAGCACATCACCGCCTTCGGCTGGGCGACGCCGCAGGAGATCGACGACATCATGGCGCTGGCCATCCGGGTCAACGACTTCATGTCGGGTCTCTTCCTCGGCGTCGGCATCCGCCTCGTCGACTTCAAGATGGAGACCGGCCGGCTCTGGGAAGGCGACATGATGCGCATCGTCGTCGCCGACGAGATCTCCCCGGATTCCTGCCGCCTGTGGGACATCAAGAGCCAGGACAAGCTCGACAAGGACCGGTTCCGCAAGGATCTCGGCGGCCTGATCGAGGCCTATACCGAGGTGGCCCGCCGCCTCGGCATCCTGGGCGAGAACGAGAAGGTGCAGACCGGCGGACCGCGCCTGGTGCAGTGACGCGAAGCCGGCATCGAGCCGGATCGGGATGACGAGCGGGGCCGCTTCCGGGAGGGGGCGGCCCCGTCGTCGTCTCCGGACCGCCCGAACGGCACCCCACCCGGCACGACCCCCGATCATGGCACGGCCGCCGCCGCCGTCGAGGCGCGCCACGGCGCACCCCCGATGCGCGGCCTTGGCTGGACAAGACCCGCCCGCTCCTGCCACTCTCCCGCGAAACAACATTTCGCAGGGTGGAAAATCCAATGATCAGTGCGGATCTGCGCGGGCGCTGCGTGCTCGTCACCGGCGGCGCCTCCGGGATAGGGCTCGCGGCCGTCACGGTGTTCGCCCGCTGCGGCGCCAGCGTGGTGCTCAACCATCTCGCCGAGGATGCCCGCGGGCCGGATGAGGCCGGGCGGCTGACGGCGGAGGGCCTGAACGTCCAGGCGCTCGCCGGCAACGTCTCGGTGCCGGGCGAGGCGGAGGCGATGGTGGCGCGGGGAATCGACGCGCTCGGCGGCCTCGACGTGCTCATCAACAATGCCGGCACCCCGGCCACGACCACGCCGATCGACTTTGCCGACCTCGACGCGATGACCGAGGAGTTCTGGCAGACCATCCTGGCCACGAACCTGATCGGCCCCTATCGCTGCGCCCACGCGGCGGCGCCGGCGCTCCGCCGCGCCAAGGGCGCCATCGTCAACACCGCCTCGGTGGCCGGCCTCGGGCAGCGCGGCTCCAGCATCGCCTATTCGGCGAGCAAGGCGGGGCTCATCAACCTCACCCGCAGCCTCGCCCGGGCGCTCGCCCCGGATGTGCGGGTCAACGCCGTGGCGCCGGGCCTGGTCGAGACGCCGTGGACGGCGCCCTGGTCACCCGAGCGCAAGGCCGACTCGGTGTCCCGTACCCTGCTCGGCCGCATGGCGAAGCCCGAGGACATCGCGCAAGCCATGCTGTTCCTCGCCGCCGGCGCACCTTACGTCACCGGCCAGACCCTGGCGGTCGACGGCGGCATGCTCTGAGGGAGGGACCGATGTCTCGCAAGACCGTCATCACCTGCGCCCTCACCGGCTCGTTCGACACGGCGTCGAAGAACCCCGCCGTCCCGGTGAGCCCGCAGGCGATCGCGCAATCGGCCCTCGAGGCCGCGGCAGCCGGCGCGGCGGTGGTCCACATCCACGTCCGCGATCCCGCCACGGCCAAGCCCAGCATGGAGCTGGCGCTCTACCGCGAGGTGGTGGAGCGGATCCGCGACCGGAACGCCGACGTGATCCTCAACCTCACCACCGGGGCCGGCGGGCGCTACGTCGCAGGCGATCCCGACCCGGGCGTGGCGGGCCCCGGCACGACCCTGGCCTCGCCGGAGGCCCGCACCCGCCACGTCACGGCGTTGCGGCCGGAGGTCTGCACCCTCGACGTGGCGACGATGAATTTCGGCGAGCACGCCTTCATGAACACGCCCGCGCATTTGCGGGCGATGGCGGCGATGATCCGCGAGGCGGGGGCAAAGCCCGAGATCGAGGTGTTCGACCTCGGGCAGATCGAGCTCGCCCGCCACCTCCTGGCGGAGGGGCATCTCGACTCCCCGCCTTTGTTCCAGATCTGCCTCGGCATTCCGTGGGGGGCGCCGGCGACGCCCGAAACCCTGCTGCAGATGCGCGACCGCCTGCCGAGGGACGCGGTGTGGTCGGCCTTCGGCATCGCGCGGGCCGAGTTCCCGATGGTGGCGCTCGCCGCCACCGCCGGCGGCCACGTCCGGGTCGGGCTCGAGGACAACCTCTACCTGTCGCGCGGGCAACTCGCGCCGAGCAACGCGGCCCTGGTCGAGAAGGCGGTGAGCCTGCTCGCCCATCTCGATTGCGCCCCCGCCAGCCCGGCCGAGGCGCGGGCGATCTTCGGGCTCGGCGCCTGAACCGACGGCGTGGCCGAAAGGCCACGCCCGCGGACCGTCGTCCCGGCAGGCCCTGCCCGGCCCTATCTCCTTCGACGAATCGGTCGCGCTCGCTCGAGACGGGTCCGTCTCGGGTCGTGTTGCAGTTCCGCCGTAAAGGTTTCGCAGAGGGCGGGATCGTAGTGTCGCCCGACGGGCGGGCGCGACTTGGATGACGCGACTTGACTGAAAACGGGATCCGCGGCGGCCCGACGTCCCGAGGCTGAGCGCGCGGCTCCCAAGGAGTGTTGGGGATGATCGGAAGCGGTTACGGGAGGGCGCTCATCGCCGCGGGTCTCGCGGTGCTGGCCGGGAGCGCGCAGGCGGCGCAATGCGGCAACACCTCCGCAGGGTTCGAAGCCTGGAAGCGGGAATTCGCCGACGAGGCCCGTGGGCGCGCCAGCCCGGCGGCGATCTCGGCGCTGATGGGCACCTCGTACTCGTCGGCGACCATCGCGGCGGACCGGGGCCAGAAGAGCTTCAAGCTCTCCCTCGACCAGTTCATGGCCAAGCGCGGCGCCGCCTCGATCATCTCCCGCGGCCGGGCGATGAAGCGCTCGCAGGCGGCCCTGTTCGACTCGATCGAGCAGCGCTACGGCGTGCCGCCGGGCCCGCTGCTGGCGATCTGGGGCATGGAGACGGCGTTCGGCGCCGTGAAGGGCAACGTCAACACCCTCTCGGCGGTGGCGACCCTGGCCTATGATTGCCGCCGCTCGGCCTATTTCACCGACCAGCTCTACGCGGCCCTGACCCTGGTCGATCGCGGCGTGCTCACCCCGAACACCCGCGGCGCCGCCCATGGCGAGATCGGCCACACCCAGTTCCTGCCCAAGAACGTCCTGAACTACGGCACCGGCGGCAGCCTCGACAACGCCTCGACGGCGCTGAACTCGACCGCGAACTTCCTCAAGGCCCATGGCTGGCGCGCCGGTGCCGGCTACCAGCCCGGCGAGCCGAACTTCGCGGCGATCCAGGGCTGGAACGCCGCCTCGGTCTACCAGCGCGCCATCGCGATCATCGGCGCGAAGATCGACGGGGAGTGATGGCAAGCGGCCTCCGGGATTCGTCTCCGGGGGTCGTTTTCGCTTGGATTCCTGTTGATCCGACAACGATGTTGACATCCTCCATGTCATTCCAGGGACGCGGAGCGGAGCCCGGAATCCAGACCCTCAGGTGATCAAGAATCGAGCGGAACGCGGCCCGCTTCGTTCTGCACCATCCGCGGTTCTGGATTCCGGGCTCCACTTTCGCGGCCCCGGAATGACATGGAGGGTACGATAATCGTCGGTTTTTCGATCGAGCCGATCTCTCAGCCTCGCGTATACCGGTCCGACGGGCCGCCCCGGCCGATCCGCGGCAGGTCGCTCGCGCCCGCGCCCGGCACCACGACGAGGCGGCGGACCTCGCCGCGCAGGAAGGCCTGCAGGAAGCGATCGTAGTTGCGGAACGAGACGCAGCCGTTCGAGGCGCCGCTCGGGCCGAGCATGTAGGTATGGGCGAGCAGCCCGACGCGCCCGTGGATGGCGCCGCTGCCGCCGACCGGGTTCAGCCGGATCGCCCGCACGCCGTGGAAGAGGGCCTCGCGCTCGGTGAGGTCGTAGGTGCCCGGCGGCGTCGCGCCGCGCATCTTCAGGTGGACGTTGCGCGGATCGTCCATGTGCGGCCCGAGGCCGGAATGGGCCTCCAGCGACTCGCCGCTCGGCAGGGTCACGGTGCGGGCGCTGATGTCGTAGACCGCGATGCCCGGGCTGGCGCTCAGGCGCGGCCGCGGGCTCGGATCGAGGCCGCCGGGGGCGGCATAGGCGAGAGTCTGCGATGGGGCGCTCGAGCCCCCTCCCCCGAAGATCCGGTCGAACAGCGACGGCTCTTCCGGCAGGGCGGCCTTGAACACGCTCTGGGTCGAGGCGATGGCCTGGTTCTGGCGCCGCGGGATCCGGGTCGCCAGGACGGTCGGCGACGGCCGCGCCTCGGAGGGGCGCAATTCGGGCGGGCGCGGCACCGGCAGGGGCACGGCGACGAGCGGCGTGGTGGCGGGCTGCACCGCCTCGGACGGTACCGCCGGTGGCGGAACCAGGGCGGCCGGCACGGCCTCGGCAAGGCGCAGCGGCTCGGGAGCCGGCGACGGCGCGGGAGAGACGGCGGCGATCTGCCGGTGCGCCTCGACCGGGAGGTCGCGGGTGAAGCCCGTCGTCTCGCCCCTCAGGGTCGGCAGCGGCGCGAGCATCCAGCCGAGCTCGGCCGGGGCGACCCGGGCCTCGCGGACCGGCGCGGCCGGCTCCGCGGCGATCCCGGCGACGGGCGAGCGAGTTTCCTCGCGCGGCACCAGGGCGGCGGCGGCCCCGATGCCGCCGAGCACGGCGGCGATGCCGATGAGCCGCCGGTTGCGGCGGCGGCGACGGATGGAGCCCGGGGCGAGGCGACCGGACGAATACGCGACGAGGTCCATGCGGCCTGTACTCGATGGCTTGTCCCGCACGGACCCGCCCGGCCGGCCGCCGGCGCGCGAGCGCAGGGCGGGCCGGTGAGATCGGCCGTTTAGGAAAGGATCAACCTTAAGCCCTCGTATTGAGGCGGTTTTTGGTTAATCCCAGCTAAATGGGAGCGACCGAAATCATGGAATTCTCATTCATCGGTCCCGACTCCCTTCGGCCCGGTCGATCCCGGGCACCGGTCGGCAGGTGCCGCTGGACCGCCGGCAGCGGTGGCCCGGTCCATCTGGTGCCCACCGGTCCCGTCTCCCTCGCGGTGTCGCCGCCCGACGCGCCCCCATCCATAAGCGGCGACCTGGATCGGCAACGGGCGGAGGGCGCCGAGATCGGGCTTGGGGCACGCGGTGCCGAGGCTAATCGACGTTTGTCAGGATTTGGCAAATCGTTTAGTCAACGCGCGCATTGGCCGTTCCCGCTGCGGGCTTGACGCCCCGCGTCGCTCTCGGCCCCGGGCGCCGGCCATCCACGATTTCCGGGACCACAGGGGATCCGAGGCGATATGGAAAAGTGGCTCCTGATCTCCAATTGCCAAACTGAAGGGCTGAAGAACAGTCTCACGCTGCGCAGTCCAGGTTTACAGGTCGAAGCGCTGGATATCTGGTCGTTCCTGGCGTCCACGCGCTCCTGGAGCGAGGAGATGCCGGCCTACGACCGCGTCGTCGCGGCGACCCAGGTCATCCAGATGCGACCCGACAGCTTTGTCCATGTGGGCAAGCTGTCGAAAATTCCAAACTTTATGTTTCGTGCATTTCACCCAGACGTATGCTACGTACAAGCAGGTGACGAACCGTTGTTCTCACCGCTGCATGATTATTACTCTGCGATCTGCGCTGCGGCCTACAAGGCTGGCTACTCCGCGCAGGACACTGCAGCTCTCTATAACCAGGATGTCTACGAAAGCCTCGGCTTCTTTTCCCTATGGGATGCCGAGAGGGATGCAATTACCCAGGAATACAAGGCTGAAGGAATCGATATCCGCCGCCCTTTCCTGGATTGGTCGCGCCTGCCGACGCCGTTCATGCATGTCTTCAATCATCCCAATATCAGTGTGATCTATGATTTGGCGGGCGCCATATTGAACAGTCTTGGCGTGGAGTGCCAGACGCTGAACTTCCTCCCGCCCGACAACCTCGCGAATGCGAGCATTTTCCCCGTCTATCCCGAGATCGCCGAGCGTTACGGCTATGCCGGCGGCGCATATCGTTTCAAGCCGCACAGCACCTACACCACGTTGTCCCTTGGTGAGTATGTGGCGGGCTGTTTCGCATACCTGAGCAAGCACGACCGTGCTGCGATCACATCGGCCAGCCCGCAATTCGCGGCGGCATACGAACTGTTTTCGGAGTCGTGATGAGCAATCCATACCAGGGTGCCCCGGATTACCGGATGTGGCGTCGGGCGATCTCCAACGTCGAGCCTCACCGTGTCGATCCTGTCGTGGCACCGCGGTTCCTCATCACCAGATCGGACAAGTTCGCCACGGCCGGCAGTTGCTTCGCACAGCACATCTCGCGGCGCCTGACAGCCCTCGACTTCAGTTATTTCATCCCGGAGCATGGCCTGCACCTCGATCCCGATATCCGAGCGAGGCGCGGATTTGGCATGTTTTCTGCGCGGTTCGGAAACATCTATACGGTCCGGCAACTTCTATTCCTCCTGCTGGAGGCCATCGGGGAGCGCGTCCCCGCCGAGCGAGCGTGGAGGCGACCAGACGGACGTTTCGTCGATCCGTTTCGTCCGAACATCGAGCCCGATGGCTTCGGAACCGAGGACGACGTCGTGGCTGCCCGCGCGGAGCACATCGCGTTCGTCCGACGGATGTTTCTCGAATCGGACATCTTCATCTTTACGCTCGGCTTGACCGAGGGTTGGGTCAGCAAAGCCTCGGGTGACGTGTTCCCGCTCGCACCCGGCGTGGCGGGTGGCGACTACTCCGACGGCCTCCACGGATTCGTCAATTTTACCATTGACGACGTGCGGGCGGATCTGTTCGCCTTCTTGGAGAAGATCAAGCAGGTCAACCCATCGGTGAAGGTTTTGCTGACCGTCTCACCGGTTCCGCTGATCGCGACGGCGGAAGACCGTCACGTGCTGGTCTCGACGACGTATAGCAAGGCCGTGCTGAGAGTCGCTGCCGAGGCAGCTTATCAGGCATACGAATGGGTGGATTATTTTCCTTCATTCGAGATAATTACCGGAAATTTTAACTTAGGCAAATATTACGAAGCCGATCTGCGTGATGTCAACAAGACTGGCGTCGATCATGCGATGCGGTGCTTCATCGAGCATTACGTTCGCCGAAACAAGCAGGCGAGCGATGGGATCAGGTTCATAGACAACATCGAGTATTCAAAGGCTCTCGGTTCGGTCATTTGCGACGAGGAAACGATCGCTGCCGTGACGACTTGAGGTCAGTGACTGTCGGCGACCGTGCGCACAGCCGTCGGCGCGGAAGCGCATACAAGCGGGCGAGGTTGGCCGTTTCGGAAACGATCAACCTTGAACCGCCGTATCGAGACCGATTTTTTGTTAAACTCGGCTAAATGAGAGCGGCTGAAACACTGGAACTCTCAGCCACCGAGCTGGATCCGAACCATCATCGAACGTCCTGAATGCCGGTTTCCATGGCGGGTAGCACTTGGCGTCGTCTGCTGGACGCGCAGGGATGACCGCTTTGCGGCCGTCCGGGCAGCAGGACGCGCACATGCGACCGATTATGCCGACCGGGAGGCGGATTTTAACACACGCCGAACCTCGCGGGTGGTCATCAGCCGGACACGATGCCGAGTGATCCTGTTGACGTCGGCGGCCGACCGCTGCCCGCAGCGCGCTCCGGGGCGACCGGACGGACCGTCGAGGTACTGCCCCCCTCGATGCAGGGCGCGCATCGAAGGGATGCGCCGCCGCCCCTCAAGCGGCGCTGCTCTCGTCCTCCTCGATGGCTTCGCGCAGTTTATCGACGGTGCGCGCATCGGACGTCAGGTCGAGGACGCGGCTCTCGCACGCCTTGCACATCGCGGCGTAGTCCTGGAGCGTGATGGCGTCAATCCGAGCTACCAGTTCGTCGATCGTGTCGGCCAGGATCGAGGTGGTATCGTCGAGAAAAAAGGCCTTGAGTGTCGTTCCTGCCATCAAGCTGTTCAGCCCAACCACGGGAGTCCCGATCATCATCGACTCAAGACATGTCAGGCCGTACCCCTCCGCATCCTTCAAATGGACGGTGAAGAACGCTTCTGCCATCTTCGTGTGGCACTGCGCGTGACTTAGAGCCCCTCCTGAAGCATCGGTCCCGTATTGCTCACACTCACCATCGTATTTGCTTGTGAATTCCGCAAAAGCCTGCGACCCTCTCGGCCAATGATGCGGAAGATTGATATAGGAATAAATTTTCTTGCCGTAGTATGCGGTTTCAATGTTTTTTGTTGGTATAGATTCGATGAATGGCCTCGGAAAGTAAAGTAGCTTATGTTTGATGTGGCTAGAATAATTATTGTATAAACCAATATCTGGACAAATCATTATGTCCGATATTCCGCTTTCGTATTCATGATGTTGCTGCGCGATATTTAATATAATGCCGTGATTTCCGCTCCTGGCTAGCTTCTTGAAATCTTCTTCCTGAGGCTTGCATGCAATCATCACGTATCCAGGCGGCAACGCGACAAACTCCTCGTAGCTGATCAACTCGCCGCCAAGACCATCATTAGGCGCATAATATGATATACGACCCCAATTGCTATCGGGCGCGACAACTCTGAAGCCGATTTTTTTGAAGTCGCGGATCAGGCCCTGTGTACCTGGTGGATGATAATTCTGTATAAGTATCGTTCTTTGCTTCATCTCGAAATCCCTTCGGCCCGACAGCTGTTGCCGAACTGAGCAAGAGCCGGCGAACCGAATAGCACTTTTGCCGGATGTTTGTCGAACCGGGCGGACCTATTCCACAGTCACGGACTTCGCCAGGTTGCGCGGCTGGTCGACATCCTTACCTAGCACCACGGCGGTATGGTAAGCCAGGAGTTGCACCGGGACCGCGTAGACGATCGGCGCCACGACCGGGTCGAGGTCCGGCATCATCAGGGTGGCGAGCGTATCGAGGCCGGCGGCGTCGGCGCCGCGGGCGTCGCCGATCAGCACGATCCTGCCGCCGCGGGCCGCCACCTCCTGCATGTTCGAGACGGTCTTCTCGAAGGTGGCGTCGTGCGGGGCGATCACGATCACCGGCACCGCGTCGTCGATCAGCGCGATCGGGCCGTGCTTCAGCTCGCCGGCGGCGTAGCCCTCGGCGTGGATGTAGGAGATCTCCTTGAGCTTCAGCGCGCCTTCGAGCGCCATCGGGTAGGCCGTGCCGCGGCCGAAATAGAGCACGTCCCGGGCCTTGGCGATCTCGCGCGACAGGACCTCGATCTCGTCCTCCTGCTTCAGGGCCTCGGCCATCAGGCCCGGCACCTTGATCAGCGCGTCGACGAGGCGCTTCTCCTCGGTCGCGTCGATGGTGCCGCGGGCCCGGCCTGCGGCGAGCGCGAGGCAGAGCAGCACCGTGAGCTGGCACGAGAACGCCTTGGTGGAAGCCACCCCGATCTCGGGGCCGGCCAGCGTCGGCACCACGGCGGAGGCCTCGCGGGCGATGGTCGAGGTCGGCACGTTGACCACCGCGAGCGTGTGCTGGCCTTGCGACTTGGCGTAGCGGAGCGAGGCCAGGGTGTCGGCGGTCTCGCCCGATTGCGAGATGACGATCGTCAGCCCGCCCTTCTCCAGCGGCGGTTCGCGGTAGCGGGTCTCGGACGCGACGTCGATCTCGACCGGGAGCCGAGCCAGCGTCTCGAACCAGTACTTGGCGACGAGGCCGGCATAATAGGCGGTGCCGCAGGCGGTGATCGAGATCCGGCTCAGGTTCGCGAAGTCGAAGGGCAAGGCCTCCGGCAGGGCGACGCGGCCGGCGGCGAGGTCGACGTAATGGGCGAAGGTGCGGCCCACCACCTCCGGCTGCTCGTAGATTTCCTTCGCCATGAAGTGGCGATAATTGCCCTTGTCGACCAGGAAGGCCTGCGTGGCGATCTTCTGGCGCGGGCGGGCGACGACGTTGCCGGCCTGATCGCGGATCTCGGCGCCGTCGCGGGTCAGGATGGTCCAGTCGCCCTCGTCGAGATAGGTGATCTCGTCGGTGAAGGGAGCGAGCGCCAGCGCGTCGGAGCCGAGATAGGTCTCGCCGTCGCCGAAGCCCAGCGCGAGCGGCGCACCATGGCGGGCCCCGATCAGGAAGTCCTCCTCGCCGGCGAACAGGAAGGCGAGCGCGAAGGCGCCGCGCAGGCGCGGCAGGGCCGCCTCGACGGCGGAGACCGGGCCGAGGCCGGAGCGCATCAGGTGGGTGACGAGCTGAGCCACCACCTCGGTGTCGGTCTCGGTCTCGAAGACGCAGCCCTCGGCGGCAAGCTCGGCCTTCAGCTCGCGAAAATTCTCGATGATGCCGTTATGGACGACCGCCAGGCGCTCGGTGGCGTGGGGATGGGCGTTGGTCTCGTTCGGCCGGCCGTGGGTGGCCCAGCGGGTGTGGCCGATGCCGATCGCGCCGGAAAGCGGGTTCTGGAGCAGCTTCAGCTGCAGGTTCGACAGCTTGCCCTCGGCGCGCCGCCGCTCCAGCCGCCCGGATTCCAGGGTGGCGATGCCGGCCGAGTCGTAGCCGCGATATTCGAGGCGGCGCAGCGCATCCACCACCTGTCCCGCCACGGCATTCCGGCCGACGATTCCAACGATCCCGCACATGCTCACCGCCTCAACGTCTCGCCCGCAGAGTGTCCCGCTGCGGGACGCCCCGGCCCTTATACGGAGCATTGCGGCAGGATTCCCGCCAGTCGGTTCCGACCGGGGAATTCCTGCTGCACCGCACCCGCCACGCTCGTCGTCCTTCTAGCGGACCGGCCGGCGATCCGGCGAGTCAACTTGCGTAACGGATTATGACGTCCAAGGCTCACGGGGAGGTTTCACGGACCGGCTGCCCCGGGCGGCGGCCGGGCGGTGCTCCCGCCCGGCGACCGGATCGATCAGGGCATCAGCACGGTGTCGATGACGTGGATGACACCGTTCGACTGCATCACGTTGCCGATCGTCACCCGGGCGGTGTTGCCCTTATCGTCGGCGACGAACAGCCGCTTGCCCTTCTGCATCACCGTCAGGGTCTGGCCGGCGGCGGTCTTCAGCTCGGCTTGGCCGCCGCCCTG
Source organism: Methylobacterium aquaticum (assembly GCF_016804325.1). Taxonomy (NCBI): domain Bacteria; kingdom Pseudomonadati; phylum Pseudomonadota; class Alphaproteobacteria; order Hyphomicrobiales; family Methylobacteriaceae; genus Methylobacterium; species Methylobacterium aquaticum. The sequence goes on along the minus strand of NZ_CP043627.1, from coordinate 1,037,667 downwards.
CTTCACCAGCCCCATCAGGTCCTTGGCCGTGTAGGTGCCGGGCACGACGTGATAGGTCAGGATCTTGGTGAGCGTCGCCTTGTTCTGCGGCTGGACGAGCGACTCGACCGTGCCGGCCGGCAGCTTGGCGAAGGCGGCGTTGGTGGGCGCGAAGACCGTGAACGGACCGGGGCCGGCGAGCGTGTCGACGAGGCCGGCGGCCTTCACGGCGGCGACGAGGGTGGTGTGGTCCTTCGAGTTGACCGCGTTCTCGACGATCGACTTCGAGGCATACATCGGCGCGCCGCCGACCATCGGGTTCTTGGCATGGGCGCTGCCGGCGGTCGCCGCCAGGGCGAGGGCGAGAACCAGGGTGCGGGCGTGGGTCCGGATCGTCATGGGATCGCTTCCGTCTCTCGTATCGGCCCCGCTCTCGTCGGGGTCGAGGGCCGGTACGGAAGGCCGGACGGGAAAGTTTCGAAAGGGCGGCGATTTTTTCGTCCGCCCCCGAATTTTTTCGCGCCTATTCGCGGATCAGGCGGCCGGTATAGACCACCGGCCCGGTCGGGGCGCCCGAGGGCGAGCCGCCGGGCGGCTCCACGGTGACGGCGAGGCTCGCTCCCTCGAGGAGGCCGCGGTCGCCCGCCGGCAGGGGGAGACGGGTGCCCGCCTCGTCCCGGACGAGGCCGACGGAGCGGGGCGCGCCGGCCGCCGGCACCACCCAGAGCTCCAGGCTGCGGTCGCGCGGCGCCTCGGCGGCGAGCGCCCGGACCTGCACCGTGCCGGCCCGCGGATCGACCCGCACCACCAGGGCCGGCAATTCGCCGCCCCGGTTCACCACCGCGAGGTACTGCGCCGCCTCCGGGCGCGGCATCAGGCGCTCGACGGCGATGAACATGGCGAGGCCGGCGGCGAGCGACCCCGCCGCCAGGGCGGCACGACGCCAGCGCCGGAGCGCCGGGCGCAGGTCGACGACCGGGGCGGCGGGACGCGGCGCCTCGCGGGCCACGCGCGCGGCGATGCCCGCCCAGGCGCCGGGCGGGCTTGCGACCTCCGGCACGGCCCCGGCCAGGGGGGCGAGGCGCGCCTCCCAGGCCCGCTCGGCCGCTTGCAGCGCCGGGGAGGTCTCCCGGTCGCGCCGATAGGCCTCGCGCTCGGCGGCGCTCAGGGTACCGAGCACGTATTCGGCAGCCCGCAGGTCGGGTTCGTCGGGCGGGCCCATCGCGTCGGGGGCGCTCATGCGGCGTCGTCCAGGCAGCCCCGCAGCGAGGCGAGCCCGCGATGCAGCCAGGTCTTCACGGTGTTGACCGGTCGGTCGTAGCGCACGGCCAGTTCCTCCCGCGACAGGCCCTCGCAATAGGCCCGGACCACACAGTCGCGCTGCGTCGGCTCGAGCCGTTCGAGGCAGGCGAGGAGCGCGTCGCGGCTCAGGAACTCGGCCTCGCGGTCCCGCGGGTCGGCGATGCGCTGGAGCCAGTCCTCCTCGTCGTCGTCGCTTGCCGGCATCGGCACCTCGCCCCTTCGCCGCACCCAGTCGATGGCGCGGTGGCGCGCGATCGCGGCAAGCCAGGCCATCGGCCGCCCCGCCTCCGGGGCGTAGCCTCCGGCATGCTGCCAGACCCGCAGGTAGGAATCCTGCAGCACGTCCTCGGCGGCGGCCCGGTCCCGGACGATACGCAGGATCAGGCCGAAAAGTTTCGGGGCCGTGCGGTCGTAGAGCGCCCGCAGGGCCTCCTGCCGCCCCGCCGCCACCCGGGCGATCAGCTCGGCCAACAGGGCGACGTCACGGTCGGCGGGCGGGTCTCTCTGGAGCAGGTCTCTCGGGGCCGGTCCTCGCCGCGCAGCATCGCTCGTGCCTCCGGGGACGCCGCCCCTCTTCCGCTTCCGCCATAGATCAATCGCGCGCCAAGGACCACGGGGCAGCCTCGGATCATCGGTGCGATGCGCGTCTTCCGGTCCCCCCGCGATCTGCGCCATGATGCCGGCGCCCGGGCCCGGACGACGAAGAGGCGCCGGCAAGGGAGGCCCCATGATCGCCGCGACGCCGGAGGCCGCCGCCCTCCCGTTCCCCAAGACGCCGTCCGAGACCATCACGGTCCTGGCGCATTACCACCGGGCCGAGATCGCCCGCATGGCCGGCTGGCGCGACCGGATCGACCGCACCACCAACTGGGCGATCACCGTCATCGCCGCGATGCTGTCGGTCTCGCTCTCGACGCCGACGGCGCATCACGGCGTGCTGCTCTTCGCCATGCTGCTGGTGATGCTGCTGCTCGGCATCGAGGCACGGCGCTACCGCTTCTTCGACGTCTACCGCACCCGGGTGCGCCAGCTCGAGCGGCACTATTACGCCGAGGTGTTCGCACCGGGGAGCGTGGTCGATCCCGGCTGGACCCGGCAGCTCGCCGAGGACCTGCGCCACCCGGTGTTCCACATCGGCCTGCGCGAGGCGTTCGGCCGGCGGCTGCGGCGCAATTACGGCTGGATGTTCGCGATCCTGCTGCTCGCCTGGGTGCTGAAGATCACCTCGGCGCGGCTCCAGGAGACCGGGACGCAGGCGGGCGTCGCCGAAACCGCGCACGGCATCCCGGAGATCCTGGCCGGGGCCGGCCTCGGGCCGCTGCCGGGCTGGCTGGTGCTCGCCGGGGTGGCCGGGTTCTACGTCTGGCTCCTGGCGGCCGGCCTGCGGGCGGGCCGGCGCGACCCGGATGATGGGTCGGTTCATGTGTGATACCAACGGTCGTTGGAAACGACCTTTGGTTCCGTTCTGGAATTTTCGTCAAGCCTCTGGCTTGGCACAGAAAATTCGAGATGGCTCAATGGCCCGATGCGTCAGCATCTTGGGCCATTGGTATGAAGCCTGTTTATTGGCTTCAGGCATGCGATCCGACGCGCGACCTCATCCTGAGGTGTTGGCGATCGAAGATCGCGCTCCATCGAAGATGGGCTGACCTCGAAGGAGGGCTCCAGGGATCGCAGCGACATCTGGAGCCCTCCTTCGAGGCTGCTTCGCAGCACCTCAGGATGACGTCGCGAATGGGACAATAGAATTCGACCGTGATGCTCATATCCGAAGCCGGACTCTCTCCGAGCGCGCGCCCTCACCCCTTCGTCGGCTTCACCCACCCCGCCTTGATCACCTGCCGCCCGCGCCCGATCGCCAGGGTACCGGGCGGCACGTCCTCGGTGATGACCGAACCGGAGCCCACGAAGGCGCCGGCCCCGACCGTGACGGGGGCGACGAGCGCCGAGTTCGAGCCGATGAACGCCCCGGCCCCGACCACCGTGCGGTGCTTGTTCACGCCGTCATAGTTGCAGGTGATGGTACCGGCCCCGAGATTGGCGCCCTCCCCGATCTCGGCGTCACCCACGTAGGTGAGATGGTTGACCTTGGCGCCGGCCCGGATCGCCGCGTTCTTCACCTCGACGAAGTTGCCGATGCGCGCGCCCTCCTCCAGCACAGCGCCCGGCCGCAGGCGGGCATAGGGGCCGATCTGGACGCCTGCCGCGAGCCGGGCCTTCTCGAGATGCGAGAAGGCGTGGATGGTGCAGCCGTCGCCGACGACGACGCCCGGGCCGAACACCACGTGGGGCTCCACCACCACGTCGCGGCCGAGCGCGGTGTCGTGGCTGAAGAACACCGTCTCGGGGGCGATCAGGGTCGCGCCGCCGAGCATCGCGCGCCGCCGCAAGGTCGCCTGTACCGCCGCCTCGGCGACGCTGAGCTGCACCCGGTCGTTGACGCCCTGCGCCTCGGCCTCGTCCACCGGCACCACCGCGACCCGGTGGCCGTCGGCAACCGCCAGGGCGACCGCATCGGGCAGGTAGTACTCGCCGGCCGCGTTGGCGTTGCCGATCCGCTCCAGCAACCCGAGGGCGTGGGCGCCGGAGAGCGCCATCAGGCCGGCATTGCACAGGGTGACGCGGCGCTCCGCCGCGCTCGCATCCTTCTCCTCGCGGATCGCGACGACCCGGCCGTCCTCGACCAGCACGCGGCCGTAGCCGGCCGGGTTCGGGCTCTCGAAGGCCAGGACGGCGACCGCGGCGCCTTCCGCCAGCGGCGCCCGCAGGCGGGCATAGGTCTCAGGCGCGATCAGCGGCGTGTCGCCGAAGGCCACCACCACGTCGTCGGCGCCCTCGGCCAGCGCCCGGCGGGCCGCCAGCACCGCGTGGGCGGTGCCGAGGCGCTCGGCTTGCGGAAACGTCGCGGCGCCGGCAAAGCCCGCCACGATCCGGGCGACGTCGTCGCGGCCGGGCTCGACCACCACGGCGAGGCGCCCGGCCCCGGCCTCGGCCACCGCCGCCAGCACGTGCGCGAGCATCGGCCGGCCGGCGATCGGGTGGAGCACCTTGGGCAGGTCGGAGCGCATCCGCGTGCCCTTGCCGGCGGCGAGGACCACGGCGAGGAGGGAGCGCGCCCCTGAGGGCTTCGGGGTCGAGGTCATCGGCGGCCTGTCGCGTCCGGGGGAAACTGTCTGCTGGCGACCGTCTAGCCGATCGCCCCGTCAGAACAAGCACCGGTAGGCCCTTCCCCAGCGGCGCCACTGTCGCGTTTCTTAACCCCCGGTTCAGCCCGGATCGTGGTAAACGGCCGGCGCCCCCTTGTTTTCCGTATCCGGTGACGGTTCCTCTCCCCACGATGACGCACAGCCCCACCGCTCCGCCCTCACGCACAGCCCTCGACCGACGCGCGGTTCTGGCGCTCGCCGGTGGCCTGGCCGCGACCACAGCCGCGGGCGCTCAGCCGACGGAGCCCGCGCCCCTGTCGGACGGCCAGCGTTTCGATCCCGGCCAGGTGGTCGATCTCGCACGCGCGCTGGCGAAGAAGCCCTACGCGGCGCCGCAGGCCGACCTGCCCGATTCCTTCAAGGACCTCACCTACGACCAGTATATCGGCGTGCGGGCTCAAGCCCCGGGCCTGCTCTGGGCCGGCGAGGGCCGCGGCTTCGTGGTCGAGCCGCTGCACCGCGGCTTCGTCTTCACCACGCCGGTGGCGCTCCACGCGGTCGAGGACGGGGTGGTGCGCCGCATCGCCTACGATCGCAACCGCTTCGCCTTCGGCAAGCTGAAGCCGCCGGAGGAGGGCCGCGACCTCGGCTTCTCGGGCTTCCGGCTCTATGCCAGCTTCAACGGCGCGGCGCCGACCGATTGCGCGATCTTCCAGGGCGCCTCGTTCTTCCGGGCGCTCGCCGCCGGTCAGAGCTACGGCGTCACCGCCCGCGCCCTCACGCTGAAGCCCGCCGAGGCGAAGGGCGAGGAATTCCCGCTGTTTCGCGCCTTCTGGCTCGAGCGGCCCGGGGCCGGGACCGGGCAGATCGTGATCCACGCCCTGGTCGATTCCGAATCCGCCACCGCGGCGCTCCGCATGACCCTGCGGCCGGGCGACGCCACCATCGTCGACATCGAGGCGACTGTGTGCCCGCGCACGCCGCTCGAGCATGTCGGCATCGCCGGCATGACCGGTGCCTTCCTGTTCGGCCCGACCGACCGGCGCGGCGTCGACGATGCGCGGCTGGCCGCCCACGAGGTCGACGGTCTCCAGATCCGCAACGGCTGGGGCGAGGCGATCTGGCGCCCGGTGCAGAACCCCGAGACGCTGCAGATCTCCGCCTTCCTCGACCAGGACCCGAAGGGCTTCGGGCTGATCCAGCGCGCCCGCGCCTATGGCGACTACCAGGACGACGTGCAGCGCTGGGAGAAGCGGCCGAGCCTGTGGATCGAGCCCCTCGGCAGCTGGGGGCCGGGGGTGCCGCAGCACGGCTGGGGCGCCGGCGCGGTCCAGCTGATCGAGATCCCGAGCGAATCCGAGGTCAACGAGAACATCCTGACCTATTGGCGCCCCAAGGAGCCGGTCGCGAAGGAGACCGCCTTCAGCTACCGGCAGTTCTGGTGCTGGACGGTGCCGGGCGGGCCGCCCCTCGCCGCCTGTTCCGGCACCCGGGTCGGCAAGGGCACCGGCGGGAAACGCCGGATGTTCCTCGTCGACTTCACCGGCGAGGCGCCGTTTGCCGAGGGCATCGACCCGGCCACGCTCCAGCTCGCCCTGAGCACCGCGCCGGGCAGCATCGCCCGCCAGCGCCTCTACCCGTATCCGGAGCGCAAGACCGTGCGCGCGGTGTTCGAGCTCGATCCGGGCAACGACACCTCCTGCGAACTGCGCTTGGTCGTCAAGGCCGGCGACAAACCCGTCACTGAGACATGGCTGTACCGGTGGACCCCGTGACCCTCGCACAAGATCCCGACACCCTCCGCCGCGACGCGCAGCCCGTCGCGGTCGCGCCCGCGGTGCCGGAGGAATCCCCCCTCGCCATGCCGGTGCAGGACCTGCGCCGCTGGTCGGACGCGCAAGCACACAAGGTGCCCGGCCGCCGCGCTCCTTGGGCGGCCCGCGCCTTCGTGTTCGGCGGCGGCCTCGCGCTGACGGCCTACGGCGCCGTGCAGATGTACGAGGTCGTGTCGGTCGCCGGCTCGACGACCTGGCTGCAATGGCTGCTGCTGGCGCTGTTCACCCTCAACTTCTCGTGGATCGCGCTCGCCTTCACCTCGGGCCTGCTCGGCTTCCTGGCGCTCCTGCGCCGGCGCCGGCCGCAAGCGCCGCAGGCCCCGCTCACCACCCGCACCGCCGTGGTGATGCCGGTCTACAACGAGGCCACCGCCCGCACCTTCGCGGCGGTCGAGGCGATCCGCGAGTCGATCGAGGCCACCGGCGAGGGTGACGCCTTCGATTACTGGATCCTGTCCGATTCGACCCAGGCCGATGCCTGGATCGCCGAGGAGCGGGCCTATCTGAGCTTACGCGCCCGCCTCGGCGACGGCGCCCGCCTGTATTACCGCCACCGGCAGAAGAACCACCACCGCAAGGCCGGCAACATCGCCGACTTCGTCACGCGCTGGGGCGGCCATTACGACCACATGCTGGTCCTCGACGCCGACAGCCTGATGAGCGGCGACTGCGTGGTGACGCTGGCCCGCGCCATGGAGGCCGATCCGGATTCCGGCATCATCCAGTCGCTGCCGCTCATCATCAACCGCAACACCCTGTTCGCCCGGGTGCAGCAATTCGCGGCCCGGATCTACGGGCCGGTCATCGCCACCGGCCTCGCCCTGTGGTCGGGCCGGGACGGCAATTACTGGGGCCACAACGCGATCATCCGCACCAAGGCCTTCGCCGACCATTGCGGCCTGCCCGACCTCTCCGGCAAGCCGCCCTTCGGCGGCCACGTGCTCAGCCACGACTTCGTCGAGGCGGCGCTGATCCGGCGCGCCGGCTGGAGCGTCTACATGCTCCCGGAACTCCAGGGCTCCTACGAGGAGAGCCCGCCCTCGCTGATCGACGTGGCGATCCGCGACCGGCGCTGGGCGCAAGGAAACCTCCAGCACAGCCGCATCATCGGCACGGCGGGGCTCAAGCTCGCCTCGCGCCAGCACTTCGCCACCGGCATCGCCGGCTACCTCGCCTCGCCGCTCTGGGCGGCGCAGCTCGTCGTCGGTATCGCGCTCGCCCTCCAGACCGCCTACATCCGCCCCGAATACTTCTCGACCGAGTTCCGCCTCTACCCGGTCTGGCCGCGCTTCGACCCCGTCCGCGCGCTCCAGCTCTTCGGGATCACCATGGCGATCCTGCTCGCCCCGAAGCTCTTCGGCCTGATCCTCGGCCTCCTCGACGGCCAGGTCCGCCGGGCGAGCGGCGGGGGCCTGCGCCTCGTGCTCTCGGCGCTGATCGAGACCCTGCTCTCGGCCCTGATCGCCCCGATCGCCATGCTGGTGCAATCCGGCTCGGTGATCCAGATCCTGCTGCGGCGCGACGCCGGCTGGAACCCGCAGCGGCGCGACGACGGCTCGATCCCGCTCTCGGACATCGTGCGCCGCCACCGCTGGCACACCATCCTGGGCCTCGTCGCCGGCATCGCGGCCTTCGCCATCGCCACCTCGCTGTTCCTGTGGATGTCCCCGACGATCCTCGGCCTCGTCCTGGCGATCCCGATCTCCTGGGCGAGCGGGCAGCTCTTCCTGGGCCTGGCCTTGAAGCGCGCCGGCCTGCTGATGACGCCCGAGGAGCGCGAGCCTCCGGCGATCGCCACCGCCGCCCGGGCGATCGAGGAGCGCAACGCGGCGCTCGCCTACGACGATGCCGACGGGTTGCGGGCCCTCCACGCCGATCCGGACCTCCAGGCCGGCCACCTCGCCTTCCTGCCCCCGGCCGAGCGCCGGCCCCGCGGCGCGCCGCAAGCCGACCACGTCATGGCCCAGGCCAAGGTCGTCGAGGCCGAGACCATCGACGAGGCGGCCGAGTGGCTGAACGCCAAGGAAAAGATGGTGCTGCTCCACGACCGGGCCTTGCTGGACCGGCTGGCCCGGCTCGACGGGTAGAGTTCCGCCGGATCGTCGGCCCCCTCCCGCCTCGTCCCGACCTCGTGTCGGGGTGCCGCCGTCGGCGGCACCCCGCGGAGGAGGGGTCCATGCTCTCTCGCCTCTTCCGGAGCCCTCCTTCGAAGTCCGGCGATTCGTCGATCGACGGGTACGGGAGTCTCGACGGCGGCCTCGAACAGCGGCGCGTCGGGTCAGGGACCTCTCCGCCGTCATCCCGAAAATCTACAATTCCGGATTCGTCGGCTCGGTGCGCCGCGCCACCACCGTGTAGCAGAGCCGCTTCTGCCCGAGCAGCGTCGGGCGATGGTAGGTCACCGTCGATTCGCCGAAGCCCAGGATCGCCAGGAATTCCTGCATCGTGGTCGGGGCGATGGTCCACCAGGTGTCGAAGCGGATCCGCTGGTCGGAGCGCGGCAGGAGAAACAGCGGCAGGCCGAGGCTGCGCGGCAGGTAGCGCAGCCATTGCAGCGATTTCGGCAGCATCTCGGTCACCACCACGGTCTCGCGGGTGAGCCCCAGAGCGCCATGGAGGGCCCGGAACGGATCGCGCAGGCGCGCCAGCGCGTTGCCGAGCACCGCGACGTCGACCGGACCGATCGCCTCCGGCACGGCATAGAGCGAGCCGCCGGCCCGCCGCGCCCGCGAGCCGAGGGCGGCGTGCGAGAACCAGAACGCGTCCTCGAACCGCCGCAGGTGGTTGCGGATCTCGGGCGCGATCACCGCACGCTCGAAATCCGGATACGGCACCATCTCCCAGCAGGCGTCGCCGGTGAAGTCGTAGGACACCACCTCGGCACCGCGCGCCTCCATGGCGAAGCCGAGGAATCCGCTGGTGGCGCCGAAATCGAGCACGCGCTTGTCCGCCACCGCGACGTGGCCGAGATACGCGTCGAGCCCGGAACGCAGGTCCCAGGCTCCCGCCATGGTGCCGTGACCGGGCAGGTCGATGGTGTGGTTGAAGGTGCAGACCGCCGGGTCGTCGACCGCGCGGGGCGGCAGGAAGGGCCGGTCGGCCAACGGCGCATCGGTTTCGGGGTGAGCGGTCGGGTCCGCCATCGTCATGCGGGCATCGTCTCGTGTGGCGGCGGGAAATGGGGGGTGTCAGGAGCCGCGGGCCCGCGGATGCGCCGGCAGCCCGGGGGCCAGAGCGACCCAGGACAGGCGGCGCGAGACCCAGACCTGGTCGCGCGGCGGGAAACGCTCGGGATCGTCGAGGCTCGCCATCGTCAGGTCGATCTCGTCGGGCAGGGCGTCGGCCCGGTAGGCGAGCGGCGTGCCGCAGGACGGACAGAAGCCCCGCTCCGCCCGCGGGCTCGAACGGAACCAGGCCGGCTCCGCGGTGAAGCGGCAGGCGTCCCGCCGCACGGTCAGCCAGCCGACCATCGGCGCGCCGGTGGCACCGCGGCAATCCTGGCAATGGCAGACTGTCAGGTTCCACGGCGCCCCCTCGGCCTCGTAGCGCACCGCGCCGCAGCGGCATCCTCCCGAGATCCTTGCGGAAATCGTCGTGCTCATCGCGCCGCCTCCGTCAGGGCGCCGACCCGCGGCTGCGGGAACGCGGCGGCCGCGAGGCGCGGATAGACGAGCGCCTGGCCGAGGCCGCGGGCGGCCAGGAAGATCAGCATCGCGAGCCAAAGCCCGGTATTGCCGAAGCCCCGCGTCGCCGCCAGCATCGCGACATCGACCGCGAGCGCCACGAGCATCAGGTTGCGCATCGCCCGGGTCCAGGTCGCCCCGATATAGACGCCGTCGAACGCGAAGGCGGCGGCCGCCGCCAGCGGCGTCAGGGCGGCGAAGACGAGGTAGTCGCGCGCGAAGGCCCGCACCTCCGGCGCCGTGGTGACCGCGTCGATGAACGGCCCGCCCATGCCGAGGAAGAGGCCCGAGACCGCCAGCGCGAAGCCGAGGCACCAGCCCAGCGAGAGCCGCACGGCACCCCGGAAGGCGCCCTCGTCGCGGGCGCCGAGCGCCTGTCCGCACAGGACCTCCGCGGCGGTCGCGAAGCCGTCGAGGAAGAAGCTGCCGATCAGGAAGAGGTTCTGGAGCACCGCATTGGCCGCCAGCGTCACGTCGCCGGCCCTGGCACCGAGCCCGGTGAACAGGGCGAGCGCGGTGATGAGCGCCAGCGTGCGCACCATCACGTCGCCGTTGACCGCGAGCATCCGAGTGAGGCCGGTCCGCTCGACGATCTCGCGGACGGGCACCCGCCAGGGCCGGGAGCCGAGGCGATGCAGCACCACGAGCCCGAGCGCCGTGCCGGCCACCTCCGCCAGCACGGTGGCGAGCGCCGCCCCGGCGACGCCGGATCCGAGACCGAGGACGAACAGGAGGGTGAGCGCGACGTTGACGGCGTTGATCGCCACCTGCAGCGCGAGGCCGAGATCGGTGCGGCCCCGTCCCAGGGTCGAGCCGAGGATGGCGTAGTTCGCCAGCGTGAACGGCGCGCACCAGATCCGCACTGAGACATAGCTCGCGAGCGCCGCATTCACCGCCGGGCTGGCGCCGAACAGCCGGAGCGCCGCCGCCCCGAGCGGGCCCTGCACCGCCACCATGGTCAGCCCGACCGCCAGGGCCACCGCGAGCGCCCGGGCGAGGGTGCGGTCGATCTCGGAGCCGTCGCCGGCCCCGGTCGCCTGCGCGGTGAGGCCGGCGGTGGCCATGCGCAGGGCCCCGAAGGTCCAGAACAGGTAATCGAAGACCACCGCCCCCAGGGCCAGAGCCCCGAGCAGGGCCGCGTCGCCGAGCCGCCCCACCGCCGCCGTCCCGACGAGGCCCAGCAGCGGCGTGGTGACGTTGGCGAGCGTCATCGGCACGGCGAGCGCGAGGATGCGCCGGTGCGTCACCTCCGGGCTCGCGCCGGGCCGATTTGGGGCGGCGGGCTGCATCGCGACTCAGCGGCTGCGGGCGAAGACGCGCGACAGGAGCCACAGCGGCACCACCACGACCGCGCCGGCGACGAACCAGCGGCCGGCATCGTGGAAGGTGTCGAAGCCGAGCGCGATCAGCGAGTGGATCGTCTCGTAGGCCTGGGCGAAGAGCAGCCCCGGCGTCACCCCCATCATCGCCATGCCGGCGCCGACGAGGAGCGACAGGAACACCAGCCGCACCAGCACCGCCCCCGGCGAGCCGCCGAGGAAGCGGTTCAGGTTCAAGCGCCTTTCGTCCCGGTAGCCCGGATCGTAGCCGCCGGGGGACTGGCCATAGGGATCCTGGCCGTGCGGTGCCTGCCCGCCGAAGGGGCGGTGAAATCTCTGCTCGCTCATGCGTCCTCGCGACCCTGCCGTTGCGGAATCCGATATCCAAACGTTGCGGGATTGTCACATCCCTGACGAAACCCGGCGCGGCCCGGCGCATTGCACCGTTTGGCAATCCGGACCTGAGATGGCAACCTTCGCGGAATATCCCAAGATGCCTGACGTAAGATGCCCGCCGTCCCATTCGGGCGGGACGGTGACCCGCCTGCAACCCCGAGACGCTCCGCCGCCCCGCGCCGGCGGCGCAGCGCCGCGAGATTGATACCCCCAGCATGATCGACCACGCGATCTTCGACCCGGCGAAAACCGATCCCGACGCCGAGCGCCTGAACCGGGAGATCATCGCCGCCCAGGCGCAGGCGCCGGACCCCTGGTCCATGCCGGTGGCGGAGGTGCGCGAGCGCCGCAGGCGCGGCAGCCTCGCCTATCCGGCGATGCCGCACAGCGCCCGGGCCGAGACGATCACGATTCCCGGGCCCGGCGGCCCGCTGACGCTCCGGGTGATCCGGCCGCAGCGCAAGGCCCGGGGCGCCTACCTGCACATCCATTCCGGCGGCTGGGTCTGGGGCGGGTCGGACGAGCAGGATCCCTGGCTCGAGCGCATTGCCGAGCGCTGCGGCTTCGTCTGCGTCTCGGTCGAGTACCGGCTCGCGCCGGAACACCCCTACCCGGCCCCGATCGACGATTGCGAGGCGGCGGCGCTCTGGCTCCATCGCGAGGGCCGCGCGCTGTTCGGGGTCGAGGCCCTGACCATCGGCGGCGAATCGGTCGGCGCGCATCTGAGCGTGATGACGCTCCTGCGCCTGCGCGACCGCCACGGGCTGCGCAAGGCGTTCCGGGGCGCCAACCTGTTCTCCGGCCTCTACGACCTCGGCGTCACCGCCAGCGCCCGCAACTGGGGCGAGGAGCGCCTGGTCCTCAACTCCACCGACATACGCCGCTTCGCCGACGGCTTCGTGCCCGAGGGCGTCGCCCGGCGCTCGCCCGACGTCTCGCCGCTCTATGCCGACCTCGCCGGGCTGCCGCCGGCCCTGTTCTCGGTCGGCACCCGCGATCCGCTCCTCGACGACACCCTGTTCATGTCGATGCGCTGGGCCGCGGCCAATAACGGCGGCTACACCTCGGTCTATACCGGCGGCTGCCACGTCTTCATCCGCTACGACATCGCCATGACGCAGCGGGCCCTGGAGCTGATCGAGCGCTTCCTGATGGCCCTGGCGTGAAGGATTCGGGCACGGGAGCCTGCTTGATCCAATGACGGGGTTTCCCACCCGCGACCTCATCCTGAGGTGCTGGCGATCGGAGATCGCTGAGCCTCGAAGGAGGGCTCCAGAAACCACAGCGTTTCCTGGAACCCTCCTTCGAGGTCAGCCCATCTTCGATGGGCTGACACCTCAGGATGAGGTCGCGAGTGGGACGAAAACTCCAGCGACGCTGCTTGTGCAGGTCGAACCGTTTCTGAAAGACCTCGCGTGAAACACGGCCATTCGGCCGCGGCCGCCTACGCGCTGCTCGCCTTCGCGACGTTCCTCTGGGCCGGCAACGCAGTGGCGAGCAAGGTCGCGGTCGGCCTCGTCTCGCCGCAGGCCCTCGTCGCCCTGCGCTGGTCGATCGCGCTCACCGCCATCGCGCTGATCGCCGGGCGCGAGACCTGGGCGCATCGGCGCACCCTGTGGGCGCATTGGCCGATGATCCTGCTGATGGGCGGGGTCGGCTATACCGGCTTCAATGCGCTCACCTACGAGGCGGGCGCGCTGACCAGCGCCGTCAACCTGTCGCTGATCGAGGGCACGATCCCGGTCCTGGTGCTCGTCCTCAACTTCCTCGTCCGCGGCGTCGCGGTGCGGCCCGGCCAGATCGTCGGGTCGGTCATCACGCTCGCCGGCGTGGTGCTGGTGGCGAGCCACGGCGACCTCGCGCGGCTCCGCGCCCTCGACTTCAACCGCGGCGACCTCCTGGTGCTGCTCGCCTGCCTGTTCTACGCCGGCTACACCGTCGCCCTCCCCTTGCGGCCGGCGGTGCGGGCCTCGCCTTCTTCGCCGCCATGGCGATCGCCGCCTGGGCGACCTCGGTGCCGCTGCTGATCGGCGAATGGGCGGCCGGAAGAGTGCTCTGGCCCGGTATCCCCGGCTGGGCGCTGATCGCCTTCACGGCGCTCGGGCCGTCGCTCGTGGCGCAGCTCGCCTACATGCGCGGGGTCGAGACGATCGGGCCGAACCGCGCCGGCCTGTTCAACAACCTGGTGCCGGTCTTCGGGGCGATCCTGGCGGTGGGCCTGGTGGGCGAGTCCTTCGGCCTCGTCGAGGCCCTGGCCCTGGCCTTGGTGCTCGGCGGGATCGCGGTGGCGGAGTTTTTCGGGCGCAGGGTGGGGTGAGGCGGCCTGAGCTGTTTTCTCGTTCCGTGCTTCGACGGACGATCGGTTCCCAGGGTGCATCTGCCACCCTCCGCGTCATCCCGGGGCCGCGAAAGCGGAGCCCGGGATCCAGAGCCGTGGATGGTGCAGTCTTGCGCGGAATGCAAGCCGCTTTATCCTGATCGGCCCGAGGTTCTGGATTCCGGGCTCCGCTTTCGCGCCCCCCGGAATGACCAGGTGCTTGTCAGATTCGTCGAGCGTGTCCAATGACCATGTCCGGATATTTCTCTCCGGACACACCGCTCACGCCTCCATCGCCTCCAGTTCCGCGATCATCCCCTCGATCATCGACAGGCCGATCTGCCAGAAGGCCGGGTCGCGGGCATCCAGCCCGAACGGCGCCAGCAACTCGCCGTAGGGCTGGCTGCCGCCGGCCGCGAGCAGCGCGAAGTAGTGCTCGACGAAGGCCTGTTCCGCCGCCGGGTCGCCGCTCGCCCGCTGGTAGACGCCGTAGAGCGAGTTCACCAGGCAATCGCCGAAGGCGTAGGCGTAGACGTAGAACGGCGAGTGGATGAAATGCGGGATATAGGCCCAGTACGGCTCGTAGCCCTCGTCGAGCCGGATCGCCGGCCCCAGGCTCTCCGCCTGCACCGACATCCACAGGGCGTTGATCGTGTCGGCGGTCAGCTCGCCCTCGCGGCGGGCGAGGTGGACCTTGCGCTCGAAGCTGTAGAACGCGATCTGGCGCACCACCGTGTTGATCATGTCCTCGACCTTGGCGGCCAGCATCGCCCGGCGCTGGACCGGGTCGGTGGTGGCCTCCAAGACGCGGCGGAAGGTCAGCATCTCGCCGAACACGCTGGCGGTCTCGGCGAGCGTCAGCGGCGTCGGCGCCATGAGCGCGCCGTTATGGCCCGCCAGCACCTGATGCACGCCGTGGCCGAGCTCGTGGGCGAGCGTCATCACGTCCCGCGGCTTGCCCTGGTAGTTGACCAGCACGAACGGGTGGGCCGAGGGCACGGTCGGGTGGGCGAAGGCGCCCGGCGCCTTGCCGGGCCGCACCGGCGCGTCGATCCAGCCGCCGTCGAAGAAGCGCCGGGCGATCTCGGCCATCTTCGGCGAGAAGGCGCCGTAGGCCGACAGCACGGTCTCGCGCGCCTCGGCCCAGGGGATCGTGCGCTGCTCCACCTTCGGCAGCGGCGCGTTGCGGTCCCAATAGGCGAGGTCGTCCCGGCCGAACCACCGCCCCTTCAGCGTGTAGTAGCGGTGGGACAGGCGCGGATAGGCCGCCTGCACGGCGGCGACCAGGGCCTCGACGGTGTCGCGCTCGACCCGGTTGGCGAGGTGGCGGGCATCCGACACGTCGGAGAAGCCGCGCCAGCGGTCGGAGATCTCCTTGTCCTTGGCGAGCGTGTTGGTGATCAGCGTGAATACCCGCAGGTTCGACCGGAACACGCTGCTCAGCGCGCCGGCCGCGTCCCGGCGCACGGTCTCGTCCGGGTCCTGGAGCTTGTTGAGGGTCGGCTCCAGCGTCAGCTCCTCGCCCCGCAGGGGGAAGCGCAAGGAGGCGATGGTCTCGTCGAACAGCCGGTTCCAGGCGGCGCGCCCGGTCACCGACTTCTCGAGGAAGAGCTTCTCGGTCTCGTCGCTCAGCTGGTGCGGCTTCTCGCGGCGGATGTCCTCGAGCCAGGGGCGGTAGCGGGCGAGCGGCGGGTGGGCGGCGGCCGCGTCGATCAGCGCGTCCTCGACCCGGTTGAGCTCGAGGGTGAAGAACAGAAGGTCGCTCGACGCGGTGGTCAGGCGCTCCTGGGTGTCGCCGTAGAACTTGGCGCGGGCGGGATCGGTGGTGTCGCCGGAATAGACCAGGCCGGCATAGGACATCAGCCGGCCGAGACGGTCCTCGATCGCCTCGTAGGCGGCGACCGCGGTGCCGAGCCTGTCGGACGCGCCCTCGCCGGCGACGAGGTCCCGGACGCGGCCGCGATAGCTCTCGGCGAAGCTCCGGCACTCGGCCTCGGCGCGGTCGAGATCGGCGGCGAAGGCCGGGTCGTCGAGGCCGGCATACAGGTCCGACAGGTCCCATTCCGGGAGCGGCCCGAGATCGACGGCGCGGGCCGTGGCCTTCGCGGTGCTCAGGGCGCTGTCCGACGGCGCGGCGGCACTCAGCGGCATGGACGATGTTCCTCTCGGGGGAAAACGGTGCGGGGGACATATCGGTCCCGGGGCCCTGCGATCAACCGAGCCCGCCACGATTGCGGCGCAAGGCCCCTCGAAGGCTTTCGCCCGGTAACCTCCCGTTGGCGTTAAGAGCGACTTTACGGTTGTGCCGCAGCATACGGCTCGAAACGAAACAGCCGCGTGATTCGCGGACGGCTCGCCCGGGCCGCCGGACACGCCAGGCTTCGCGGGCGGTGCTCCACGGCCCCGGTCCTGCCTGAGGAGAACAGATGACCACCACGGTCCTCATCGTCGACGACGATCCCGTGCAGCGCCGGCTGGCGGAGGCCATGGTGCGGCGCCTCGGGTTCGAGGCCGTGGTGGCGGAGAGCGGCAGCGCCGGCCTCGATGCGATCCGGGCCCCCGATTCCGGCATCGACGTGGTGCTCCTCGATCTGGCCATGCCGGGCGGCCTCGACGGGCTCGGCGTGCTGGGCGAATTGCGCAAGGCCGGCATCGACACGCCGGTCATCGTCCAGACCGCGAACGGCTCGATCGACGCCGTCGTCAACGCGATGCGGGCCGGCGCGGTCGATTTCGTGGTCAAGCCGGCGGGTCCCGAGCGGCTCCAGGTGTCGATCCGCAACGCGCTCCAGGTCGACCAGCTCCAGGACGAGATCCGGCGGATGCGCCGGCGGGCCTCCGGCGCCCTGTCGTTCCGCGATCTCACGTCGAAGAGCCCGGATATGGGCCGGGTGATGCGGCTCGCCGAGCGGGCGGCGAAATCGAACATCCCGGTGCTGATCGAGGGCGAATCCGGCGTCGGCAAGGAGGTGCTGGCCCGCGCCATCCAGGGCTCGGGCGACCGCCGCGGCAAGCCCTTCGTCACGGTCAATTGCGGGGCGATCCCCGACAACCTCGTCGAATCGACCCTGTTCGGCCACGAGAAGGGCGCCTTCACCGGCGCGACCGAGCGCCATCTCGGCAAGTTCGTCGAGGCCTCGGGCGGCACGCTGTTCCTCGACGAGATCGGCGAGCTGCCCCTCGACGCGCAGGTGAAGCTCCTGCGGGCGCTCCAGGAGGGCGAGGTCGATCCGGTCGGCGGGCGCAAGAGCGTGCGGGTCGACATCAGGCTGGTCTCGGCGACGAACCGCTCGCTCCTCGACCTCGTCAAGCAGGGCCGGTTCCGCGAGGACCTGTATTACCGCCTCAACGTCTTCCCGATGACCCTGCCCCCGCTACGGGCCCGGCGCGAGGACATCCCGGACCTCGCCCGCTCGTTCTGCGCCCGGTTCGCGGCGGAAGAGGGCAAGCGGGTCCGCGGCATCGCCGCGGAGGCGATGGCGCTCATCACCCGCTACGACTGGCCCGGCAACGTGCGCCAGCTCGAGAACGCGCTGTTTCGCGCCGTGGTGCTCGCCGACGGCGACGAATTGACGATCGCGGAATTCCCGCAGATCGCCGCCCAGGTCCAGGGCTTCGACGTGCGCATTCCCGCCGCCCCGGCAGCGCCCGAACCCGGCACCGCCCCGGCGCCGGTGCGGGAGATCGTCCGGGTCGAGGTGCGCGACCCCCATGCCCTGTCCCTCGTCGCCGAGGAGACCGGCGAGATGAAGACCATGGAGGGGCTGGAAGGTGAGATCATCCGCTACGCCCTGCAATTCTACCGCGGGCGGATGTCGGAAGTCTCGCGCCGCCTCGGCATCGGTCGCTCGACGCTCTATCGCAAGTTGAAGGAACTCGGCCTCGACGACGAGAAAGCCGAGGACGCCGCCTGATCTTCGCGTCCGCGCGCGGTCCCGTCAGAAGAAAACCGCATTTGACGGGCTTTGAGCCCGGAATGCGGTTGCCGATCCGGGTTTTGCGACCCGACCACGTTCGCGGTGCGTTGCGACACGCGGCGAACGCCCAGGGTTGCATGTCGTCGGGGTGTGGCTGCCGTGCGATGGCACGGCCTGCGCCGACGTGTTTACTGATCTAGATTGACCAGCGTGGCCGCTCGTGATGGCCGCGGCTTCGAGGAGAGGACCATGGCTCCCAGGCGCAGGACCGGGCGGAATGCGGGCGCGGCAGCGACCCTCGCGGTGCTGCTGGCGGCGCAATCCGGCCTGCCGGGGGCGCGGGCCGAGGGCGTCGCCCCGGGGCCGGTCGCAGGCGTGACCGCAACGCCGCCGGCGATCACCACGATCCCGGACGCGGCAAAGCCCATCGCCGAGGCCCCGAAGCCGGAGGCTTCGACACCCGCTGTCGACGGCAAGTCCGGCGACACGGCAAAGTCCGGCGACACGGCAAAGCCGGGCGACGCGCCGAAGGCGGCGTCGGTCTCGACCGAGCCGATGCCCGTCCCGGCGGAGACCGCTCCGGCCCAGCCCGCGTCCCTGCCCGGCACGACGGCGCCGGCCGACGCCGCTCCCGTCCCGACCGAAGCCACGGCACCCGCCCTGCCCCCGCCCGCCCCCGGCGACCCGGTGGCCGAGGTTGTGGCCGCGCGCCTCGCCGATCCGAGCTTCAGCCTGATCCGCCGCCTGAACGCCAAGCAGCGCGAGGCGATGCAGGCCTTCTACGCGCTCGGCGCGTTCAAGTCGGTCTGGCTCACCGATTCCGGCTGGTCCGACGCCGCCAAGGCGGTGATCGCCCGGCTCCAGGCGGCGGGCGAGGACGGGCTCGATCCCCTCGCCTATCCGATCCCGCTCCTCGACCCGCCCCACGCCAAGCCGGCCGACCGGGCCGAGGCCGACCTGAAGCTCTCGGCGGCGGCCGTGCTCTATGCCCGCGACGCCCGCGGCGGCCGGCTCGAGCCCTCGCGCCTGTCGCGCTTCATCACCCCGAAGCTCGACCTGCCCGCCGCCGATGCGGTGCTCACCCGCCTCACCCCGGCGGGCGCGAATGCCGGCGCCCAGCTCCAGGCCTACAATCCGGGGCAGCCCGGCTACCTCGCCCTCAAGGCGAAGCTCGCCTCGTTGCGCGCCCAGCAGCCGAACCGTGCCGTGCCAATGGTGCGCCTGCCGAAGGGCCCGGCGCTGAAGACCGGGATGCGCGACGCCCGGGTGCCGCTGATCCGCGCCCGGTTCGGCCTGAGCGGCGCGCAGGACGCCACGGCCTATGACGAGGGCGTGGCGACGGCGGTGGCGAGCTTCCAGCGCCAGCGCGGCATGAAGGCGAGCGGCGTGCTCGATCCGGCGACCGTGGCGGCGCTCGCGGGTCCCGCCCCCGACCGGCAGGAGGCCGACCTCCTCGCCAACATGGAGCGCTGGCGCTGGCTGCCGGCCGATCTCGGCCGCACCCACGTCTTCGTCAACATTCCCGAATTCAAGGTACGGGTGATCCGCGACGGCCGCGTCCTCGACGAGGCCCGCACGATCGTCGGCAAGCCCGATTCGCCGACCCCGATCTTCTCCGGCGAGATGACCTACGCGGTGGTCAACCCGTCCTGGACGGTGCCGCCCTCGATCCTGAAGAGCCAGTTCCTGCCGGGGCTGGCCCGCGACCCGAACTACGCCGCCCGCCTCGGCTACCAGGTGGTCAAGCGCGGCAACGGCATCGCCATCCGGCAGCCGCCGGGCGAGCGCAACGCGCTCGGCTTCATCAAGTTCATGTTCCCCAACGATCACGCGGTCTACCTGCACGACACGCCGAACCGGAGCCTGTTCTCCCGCTCCGAGCGGGCGCTGAGCCACGGCTGCGTGCGCGTCGACGATCCCTTCCGCTTCGCCCAGGTGGTGCTCGGACCGCGCTGGCCGACCGAGCGGCTGAAGGGCCTGATCGGCAAGGGCGAGCGCACCGTGATGCTGCCCGAGAAGCTGCCGGTCCACCTCGCCTACTTCACCCTGGAGGCGGATGCGAACGGGACCCTGCGCAGCCTGCCCGACCTCTACGGCATCAACGCCCGGGTGAAGGTGGCGCTCGGCCTCTCGACCGAGGCACTGCCGCCGGAGGCCGGGCACAAGCCGAAGGTCGCCACCCCGAAGCCGCCCGCGACCGCGCCAGCCGCCCATCCGCGGCCGACCCGCGATCTCGCGCAGCAGCAGCCCGCCCATCGCCCGGCCCCGCGCCGTCCGGTCACGGCGGCGGCGGTGCCCGAGGAGCCGGCCGTGGTGCAGCCGGCGCCGGATTATTTCGGCGAGACCGGGGCGATCCGGCGCGGGTGGTGGTGAGGAAGCGGGCGGGCGTGAGCCGACCCGGCCCGCTGGAACGACACCCCGTCAGAGCAAATCAGACTGGTCTTCATGGATCTCAAACCCTCCTCGTCATTCCAGGACCGCGAAAGCGGAGCCCGGAATGACGAGGAGGGCGTCAACACTGTCGATCAAGTCAAACTAACTCTCATTCATTGCGACGATGCATTGACGATAGCCGCACCTTGAAAGGCATGGCTCTCAGCGTGAGACGAGTGGGCACGATACGCCGGCCTCGTCTTCGGTTTTCATCGGACGTGGCCGCTCGACCGGCCTCTCATGCACTTCGGCTCGGCGCCAGCCACGCCCCCGCGAAACGGAACACCGGGTCGCCGCGCTGGTTCGTGCCGGTCGCCGTATGGCTGACGACGCCCCATCCCGGCCGGGTCCGCGAGGGCCGGGCCTCGGTCAGGGTCACGTCGTAGCGGATCGTGTCGCCGGCATAGACGGGCTTGAGCCATTGCAGATCGCGGAATCCCGGCGAGGGACCGCCCTCGACGACCGGCTCGGCCCGCTCGATCGCCAGCGCCCGGCCGCGGTCGCGGCCCGCCACCATCCGCTTCATCCAGGCCGCCGCCGTGTGCCAGCCCGAGGCGCACAAGCCGCCGAAATGCGTCTGTGCGGCCGCCGCCTCGTCGACGTGGAACGGCTGCGGGTCGAAGGCGCGGGCAAACCGCAGGATGTCGTCGCGGCTGAAATGGTGCGCGCCGAGATCGAAGGACCGGTTCAGCGGCATGTCCTCGAGGTAGCCCGAGGGCAGCGCCTCGCCCTCGGGCAAAACGGCCGGGGCCGGCTCCTCCGGCGGGCGGGGACGGGGCGGCAGGGGCGGCGTGCCGGCCTTGCCGAACATCGCCCAAAAATCCTGGGTCATCACCGGCTGGCCGGCGCCGTTGGCGATCGTGAGCAGGAAGCGCACGAAGCCGCGGTCGGGCTTGCTGCCCGACGGCCGGCTCTCGGTGACGCTCATCTGCATCGACAGTTCATCGCCCGGCCGGACCGGACGCAGCCAGCGCACCTCCTCGATGCCGGGCGAGCCCATCGAGCTCGATTGCAGGATGAAGCCGTCGGCGACCAGCCGCATGCCGAGCGCGCAGGTATGCCAGCCCGAGGCGATCAGCCCGCCGACGAAGCTCTCACGGGCCGCCGCCTCGTCGGTGTGGAAGGATTGCGGATCGAACTCGCGGGCAAAGCCCACGATGTCGTCGCGGCTCACCGCCAGCGGCCCGAAATCGAGCCGGAACCCGGGCGTGAGATCCTCGAAGCAGTAGCGGGGCATCGGCGAAGTCCGGCACGTTTGCGGGCGGCCGGGCTAGCACGGCGAAGGTCCGACGCGAAAGCGCTGCGGCCTCAAGAGAAGGCGCCCGCGGCCTTGTGGGCGAGGCGGATCGGCTCGGGCAGACGGAATTTCGGCGCGCAGGCCAGAACCAGGGCGACGCTCGACGGGATGTCGGCGAGGTGGCCGGGCGAGATGAAGAGCGGGTGCTTCCCCGTGCGGGTGCGCACGACTGCGCCGATCGTCTCGCCCTTGTCGACCAGCGGCTGGTGGGCGCCCTTCTCCTCGGCGAGCGGCGCATAGCGGCCGCAGAGCCGGGTCTTGCCGACGCCGATCGTCGGGCGCTGGAGCCACAGGCCCAGATGGCTGGCGATGCCGATGCGGCGCGGATGCGCGATGCCCATGCCGTCGAACAGGAACACGTCCGGTTCGGCCTCCAGGCGTCCGAACGCCTCCTCCAGCACCGGGCCCTCGCGGAAGCTCAGCAGGCCCGGCACGTAGGGAAACGGCGTCGGCATCAGCGCCGTCACCGTCTCGACCACCCGGAAATCCGGATAGGTCGCGACCACGATCGCCGCGTGCGAGCGGTCGTTCTTCACGCTGACGTCGACGCCGGCGACGAGCCGCACGGCGTCGAGGTCGAGGGCTTTGTCGGCCACGATCTCGTCGGCGAGCTCACGCTGGAGCGCCACCGCTTGCGTCGGCGTCAGGTTCCAGTCGTGGCGCCGGACGAGATCCATCGGCGCGTCAGTTGGCGAAGCGGAAATGCAGCACGTCGCCGTCCTGCACCAGGTACTCCTTGCCCTCGAGGCGCAGCTTGCCGGCCTCGCGCGCCCCGGCCTCGCCCTTCAGCGCCGTGTAATCGGCATAGGCGATGGTCTCGGCCCGGATGAAGCCCTTCTCGAAGTCGGTGTGGATCACGCCGGCGGCGGCCGGCGCCCGGGTGCCCTTGGTGATGGTCCAGGCCCGGGCCTCCTTCGGGCCCACGGTGAAGTAGGTGATGAGGCCGAGCAACTCGTAGCCGGCGCGGATCACCCGGTTCAGGCCCGGCTCGGCGAGGCCGACCGCCTCCAGGTACTCGACCTGGTCGGCCGGCGGCAGCACCGCGATCTCGCTCTCGATCTTGGCCGAGACGACCACCGCCTTGGCGCCTTCCTCCTTCGCGCGGGCGAAGACGGCGGCCGAGTGGGCGTTGCCCGAATCGGCCGAGCCCTCCTCGACGTTGCAGACGTAGAGCACGGGCTTGGCCGTCATCAGGCCGAGCTGGGAGAACAGGCGCTCCTCGTCGGCCTTGCGCTCGACGAGCCGGGCCGGCTTGCCGTCGCGCAGGAGCGGCAGGGCGCGCTGGACGAGGTCGAGGGTTTCCTTGGCCTCCTTGTCGGCGCCCTTGGCCTTCTTCTCGAGCGCGGTGAGGCGCTTCTCGAGGCTGTCGAGATCGGCCAGCATCAGCTCGGTCTCGATCGTCTCGATATCGGCGATCGGGTCGACCTTGCCCTCGACGTGGGTGACGTCCCCGTCCTCGAAGCAGCGCACGACGTGGGCGATGGCGTCGACCTCGCGGATGTTGGCGAGGAACTGGTTGCCGAGGCCCTCCCCCTTCGAGGCGCCGCGAACCAGGCCGGCGATGTCGACGAAGGTCAGGCGGGTCGGGATGATCTCCTTCGAGGAGGCGATCCGGGCGAGGTCGTCGAGCCGGCTATCCGGCACCCCCACCTCGCCGACATTCGGCTCGATGGTGCAGAACGGATAGTTCGCCGCCTGCGCCGCCGCGGTCTGCGTCAGCGCGTTGAAGAGCGTCGACTTGCCGACGTTCGGCAGGCCGACGATGCCGCATTTGAAGCCCATCAGATCGTTCCGTTCGAGTCAGGAGACCGCCGGCCCGCAGCCATAGCGCGTCGTCGTTGCAGTGTGGAGGGTGTCGGAATCAGGCCGGCTTCTCGCCGACGCGCTTCACCTCGTCCCAGCCGCGTCCGGCCATGGCGACGTGGACCTTGTTCTGGAAGCGGGCATCCTCGCCCGAGGCGAGCAGCTCGGCGGCATCCGCCATCGCGTCGCACAGGTCCTCGACCCACGGCATCTCGGCCTTGGCGAAGTCGTTGAGCACGTAGGCGTGGACCAGGGCCTTGTCGCCCGGATGCCCGATCCCGAGGCGGGCGCGCCAATACTCGTTGCCGCATTGCGCGGTGATCGAGCGCAGGCCGTTATGGCCGGCATTGCCGCCGCCCTTCTTCACCCGGAGCTTGGCGGGAGCCAGATCGAGCTCGTCGTGGAACACCGTCACGCCGTCCAGCGCGATCTTGTAGAAGCGCTGCGCCTCGGCGACCGCCCGGCCGGATTCGTTCATGAAGGTCAGGGGCTTGAGCAGCAGCACGCGCTCACTGCCGATCACCGCCTCGGTGCAGTCGCCCTGGAACTTGCGCCGCCACGGCGCGGCACGATGCCGGCGCGCGATCGCGTCGAGCGCCATGAAGCCGATATTGTGCCGGTTGCCCGCGTAGCGGGTCCCGGGATTGCCGAGGCCGACGAACAGCCGCATGGCGACAGACACCCCGAAAAAGAGGAAACGCCCCGGGTCTCGCGACCGGGGCGCTCCGATGACGTGAGAGGTCGAGCCGAGACCGGCTCAGTCCTCCTTGGCGGCCTCGTCCTTGGCAGCCTCTTCGGCGGCCTCTTCGGCAGCCTCGGCCGCCGACTCGGCGCGGGCGGCCTCGGCCACCGCGGCCTCCTCGGCCTCGACCTCGGCGCCGAGCACCGTCGGCGGCACGACCGTGGCGACGACCTCGTCACCCGCGAGGACAAAGGTGGCGCCGGCCGGAGCCGGCAGGTCCGACACGTGGACGGTGTCGCCGATCGCCTTGCCGGTCAGGTCGACCGTGATGGCATCCGGGATCGACTCGGGGGCGACCTCGACCGTGACGGTGTGGTGGACGACGTTGAGCGTGCCGCCCTCCTGCTTGATGCCGGGAGCCGCGTCCTCGTTGGTGAAGTGCACCGGCACCTCGACTTCGATCGACTGGCCGGCGACGACGCGCAGGAAGTCGACGTGCAGCGGGACGCCGGTGACCGGGTCGAGCTGGAAGTCGCGCGGGATCGCCCGGACCTTGCGGCCGCCGGCGCTGATCTCGAACACGGTGGTCCGGAAACCGCCGGCGTAGATCAGGGTGCGGGTGCGGATGAGGTCGATGGCGATGGCCTGCGGCGGCTGGTTGCCCCCGTAGATGACGGCCGGCACCTGGCCCTGGCGACGAACGGCCCGGGCGGCCCCCTTGCCGACCCGGTCGCGTGCCACGGCCTCAAGCGGCTTCACGGCGCTCATGGCGTGATCCTTAAAATTGGTGTGTCTGGATGGCTCAAACGCCGAAGGCCGCCCCCTCGAGGACGGCCCTGTGAACCGACGTCGCCACGCCCGTTCCCATGACGGGAATCCGGCCTCCAAGGGTGTCCGGCGGGCGGGGTGCTGCTAGCAGACGCGAGGCCCGATGGCAAGGATGAGCAAGTATCCTGGCAAGGTATCTCGGCAGGGCATCTTGGCAGGGTATCCTGGCAGCGCATCTCGGCAGGGCCGTTCGACGCAGTCCTCCCTGGGTGCTTCGATGGCACGGATCCTGTTCTCGGCGAGGGCTTCGTGGGTTGCGCGCGGCGGTGCGGGAGCGTCGTTCGCGCGTGGAGCCTGAGCTTCTTTCGCCGAAGCGGTGACCGGTTCGGCGCGAAAAATCTGGGATGAAACAAGAACCTGAGCAGGCGAAGCATTGGCCCGCCACCGCAAGTCCGCGTAGCATGGCGCGGCCGTGGCCTGCGGGCTGGTCCCCGGGTGGATCACCGCGTCGGCGACCCCATGGCTGATGCGTTCCTTCGTCTCGCGGATCCGCTCGAGCCGGCAGGTCCGGGCGCCCTCCGGCCAGCCGAGATGGACGAGTCCGACCGTGAAGGATCACACCCCGCCGCTCGCCCCCGCGGTCGCCTTCTCCGAACCACTCTGCCTGCCCCTTGGACCGTCTTGACAGTATTGCGCCCGGACTCGTAAACCCTCTCGCTTTTTGGAGTGTGACGGAATTATTGTCTCAGGCCCTCTGAACGTGACCTGGATGCGCTAGAAATACAATTTTTGCTTGCGCGCTGTCAGGACGGCAATTTTCAAACGATCGGTAACAGCGGGGAGCATAATGGATTTTTCCAAGCAGTTGCGGCTCGACGCGAGCGAGAGTACCGCGACGCTCGATATCAATTTTTATCGTAGTTATTACAAAGAATTGAATGACGCCCCGGACGACGAGATCGTCCGCCATTGGGAGGAATTCGGGCGGGCCGAGGGGCGTTTCGGAACCGAAACGCAAGCCCGGACCGCTGCGGTCGCCTGCGATGGGCTTCCGCAGGATTTCGACATCGAAACGTATCTGCGTCTGAACCCGGATGTCGCGGCCGCGGTCAAATGGGATTTTCAGGCGGTCTACCACTACATCGAGTACGGCAAGGAGGAGCAACGGGCTTACGCCGGCCCGCCGCCCGTCGACGTTCCTGAAGCCGTCGCCATGCCGGATGTCGAGGTCTCGCCGGAGTTGAATGTCCTCCCCGAGGCTCTCCCCGCGCCGGAGGTCGTCGTTGTGCCGGAAGCCGCTGCCGAGCCGGAGGCGGCCACGGACGATCTTCCCTGGGGCTTCAATCTGGCGAGTTACGTCGCCTGCAATCCCGATATTGCGGGCGCGATCAGCTCCAATAGCGGGCGCTTGAAGCATTATTTCGACTATGGCCGCGCCGAGAATCGCAACAACGCCCCGCTGCATTACGACGCAATCTTTCTTTCGCAGCTCTATGGCGTCAGCGTTCCCAACGGCCTGTCGGGCCGACAGGCCGTCTCCCTCGTCAAGCAGCGACTACGTCCGGCAGACGACCAAATCATTTATTTCTGCGAAGCGGAAGCCGCAAAATTCAACGGAATCGAAATCCCGTATTTTTCACAATACTTCGATCATGATTATTACAGATATAAATATCTCAGGAGTTCGGGAAAATTCTTCAACAGGGCCGAGTGCGTACGACATTTCTGTGAGATCGGGCAGCACGAACAGTTCGACATCTCGGGCGATGCCGCCTTCGACGACGCCTTCTTCCGTGCCGAGCACGAATCCGACGGCTCTGCCGCCGGATCAACGCGAGAGGAGCGCTACCGGCGCTGGCTGAGGAGCGGTCCGGGCGAGCCGCTCTGGCCGAACCTCCGGATGCTCGTGCGGTTCGTCTACGGGGCGAAGCTGCCGCGGTCGGTCGAGGCCGGCGTCGCGGCCCGCGTCGCGCAGGAGGCGGACCGGGCCGAGCCGGCGAAGCCGAGCCAGATCGTGGCGAGCCTGCTGGCATGGACGCTGGACCTGAACGATCCCGCGGCGGCAGGCTTCTTCATCGACGTGGCGGATGCGCGCGCGCGGCAGGGCCAGGATGTCGAGGCCGCCGAACTCTATGCGCGCGCCCTGGTCCATGCTCCGGGCCACCCCCGCGCCCTCGATCGTCGGGCGGACCTGATCCAGCGCGGCGGCAACCTCGCCCTGGCGACCGGTCTGCGCCGCCACATCCTCGCGCTCGATGCCGGCACGGAGTGGACCTTCCGCCAACTGGCCGATGGTGAGATCGCGCTCGGCGAGCCGGAGGCCGCCCTGCGCACCATGGTGGCGGGCGTAAAGAAATATCCGGGCGATGTCGGCCTGCGCCTCCACCTGCGCGAGGCCCAGGAGAAGTTCTTCTACGACGTCTGGGAGAAGAGCGCCGACCTGGCCCTGGACGCGGGCTACGACAAGGCCCGCGCGCTCGTGACCGGGGCCGCGCGATCCCTCGCCTCGGGGGAGGAGCGGCCGACGGTCGGTGCGGGCCCGGTCCGCCGCGTCGCGGTCTACGCCAATTGTGGCCTGGCGCAGTGCCGCTTCTACCGGGTCGACCAGCGCGCCGAGCAGCTCGTGGCGGCCGGCTACGAGGTCACGGTCTACGACTACACCAAAAATCACGACCAATACATGCTCGATCTTATGCAGATCGACTACACGATTTTTTATCGCGTTCCTGCATTTCCAAACGTCATCGATGCCATCACCAAGACGGCCCAGCTCGGTGTCGTGACGATCTACGACACCGACGACCTCGTGTTCGATTCGGAGTATTTCCCACCGGGGCTCGACACCTATGCCGGCCTGATCGACGCCCGCCAGCATGCCTCGATGGCCTGCGGCGTCAGCCTGTTCGCCGAGGCCGCCGCCTTGTGCGAATACGGCATGGCCTCGACGCCGAGCCTCGCCCGGCACCTCGAGCGCCGGGTGCGGACCGGCACGGTGTTCCACCATCCGAACGCCCTGAGCGGCGCGCACGTCGTCAGCATGCAGGGGCGGGGACCGGCGACGGCGGC
Source organism: Methylobacterium aquaticum (assembly GCF_016804325.1). Classification (NCBI taxonomy): domain Bacteria; kingdom Pseudomonadati; phylum Pseudomonadota; class Alphaproteobacteria; order Hyphomicrobiales; family Methylobacteriaceae; genus Methylobacterium; species Methylobacterium aquaticum. The sequence continues at coordinate 1,009,724 of NZ_CP043627.1, read as the reverse complement.
CCGGGACGCCGTCACGATCTTCTACGGGTCGGGCACCAAGGCCCACAAGCTCGACTTCGAGCAGCTGATCGAGCCGGCCCTGGCACGCCTGTTCGAGACCCACGGGGCTCGGATCCGCCTCGTGGTGGTCGGTGACGTGACGGTCTCGGACCTGCTGCGCCCTTGGGCCGAGTCCATCATCGTCTCGCGGCCGATCGCCAATGTCGGGGTGTACTGGGACCTCCTGCGCGAGGCCGACATCAACATCTCGGTGCTGGTGCCGGACGCCTTCAACGACTGCAAGAGCGAGATCAAATGGATGGAGGCCGCGATGTTCGGCATTCCGTCCGTGGTGAGCGCCACGCAGACGCATCGCGAGGTGATCGTCGGCGGCGAGACCGGTTTCCTGTGCGAGTCGAGCGCGGCGTTCCACGCCGCCCTCGACCGCCTGGTCCGCTCACCCGACGACAGGCGGCGGATCGGCGAGGCGGCCCGGCAGGTCGTGCTCGACCGCTACGGGATGGAGCGCCAGGCGCGGGAACTGGCTGGCATCATCGCGCGGTCGACCGCGGGCCAGCTCGCCCCGCGCAAAAAACTCGTCATCGTCAACGTGTTCTACCCGCCGCAGGCCATCGGCGGCGCGACCCGGGTCGTGCACGACAACGTCCGCTCGCTGGGCCGGATTCTCGGGCCCGAATGGCAGATCGACGTGATCTGTACCCTCGAGGGCGGGCCGGTGCCCTACGCCCTCGACTGGTACGTCCGCGACGGCGTGCGGGTGTTCTGCATCACCGCCGGCAACCAGCCGGACATCGACAGCCTCGTCGAGGATCCGGAGATGGGGCGCGTCTTCGACCGCGTCCTCGACCGGATCGCCCCGGACCTGATCCACTTCCACTGCATCCAGCGGCTGACCACGAGTTGCCTCACCGCCGCGACCCGGCGGAACATCCCCTACCTGATCACGATGCATGACGGGTGGTGGATCTCGCCGCACCAGTTCCTGATCGACGGAAACCGGGCGGTCGTGACCTACGACTATACCGGCCGGGCCTCGCTCGATACCTACATGAGCGAGGACTACGTCAGGGCGCGGACGCTGCTGCGCTGCATCAGGGGCGCCGAGCGCGTCCTGACCGTGTCGCGGCCGTTCGGCGAGTTGTGCCGGCGGGTCGGCCTCGACCGGATCGAGGTGGTCGAGAACGGCGTGTCGCGCCTGCCCGAGGTCATGCGGACCGAGAGCCCGACCGGCCGGGTCCGCCTCGGCTTCATCGGGGGGCTCGCCGACCACAAGGGCTACGGGTTGATCCGCAACGTGATCCGCAACGAGCCGTTCCGGAACCTGAGCCTGCTGCTGATCGACCATGCCATGCACCCGAACGAGCGGGTCACGGAGGAATGGGGGAGCGTGCCGGTCGAGATCCGGGGCAAGTTCCCGCAATCGGGCGTCGGCGGCCTCTACGCCCATATCGACGTGCTGCTGGCGCCCTCGGTCTGGCCGGAGAGCTACGGCCTGGTGACCCGGGAGGCGATCGCCTCGGGCTGCTGGGTCGTCGCGTCCGACCGGGGCGCGGTGGCCGAGTGCGTGGTCGAGGGCCGCAACGGCCTCGTCGTCGACGTGGCGGACGAGACCGGTCTCCTCGCCGCGCTCCGCGTCATCGACGACAACCCGGCGGTCTACCTGCGCTCGCCCGACCACACGATCCCGATCCGGACCGCGGACCAGCAGGCCGAGGACCTCGCGGTCATCTACGGCGAGGTCGTCGAGGCCGACCGGGCGAAGCGGACCTGATCCCGCGAGCCTCGGCGCCGCCCTCCCCCGGGGCTGCGGCGGCGCCGGGGTTCTCGCGTCCGGGCATGACACCCGAAAGCGAAACGCCCCGGCATCGATCCGTCGATGCCGGGGCGTCGTCTCGTGCGAGAGGCGCGGGGTCAGGTCGGACGATTCCGGGACCCGTCAGCGCCGCGGCTGGAACAGCGGCTGGGCCAGGGCCTCGGCCCGGGCCATCCACAGGTCGCGCTCGGCGCGCAGCTCCTCGGCCCGGTCGACCTCCTGCTGCACGTGGGTACGCAGGGCGCGCAGCTCGTCGGCGAGCATCGCCTGCAGCTCGTCGTACCGCCCGTGCTCCTGCCGCAGGCGCGCCTTGAGCATCATGTTCTCGGCCATCAGCGCGGCGAGGTCGTCCTGCTCGGCGACGGGCGCCGCCGCGGGAGCCTCGGGCGCCGCCGGCTCGCTCGGGGCGACGATGCGCGGCTCCCAGGCCGGCGGCGGGGTCTCGGCCGGCCGGCGCGGCGCGGCGCGCGCCTGGTCGGCGGCATCGATCCGCGACAGGGTCGCGAGCCAGTCCTGAAGCGGGCCGGAGGGCGGCCGGGCGGCGGCGGGGGTCTGCGTCTTCAAGGCGGGATCGGACACGCCGCATCTCCTGCGAATCTTGAGGACCAGTTAACCTCCCGCATGGTTAAGAACCGGTAAATGCGCCTCCGATCCGGTCGGTCCGGGTTTCAAACGTTGACATCGCGGGCGCGGGGGATAGGCCCCGGCCTCTCAAGGACGAGGTCTCGTCCCGACGCCGACCGGCCCGTGAGGCCGGAGGTCAACGCCCGACAGCGCGATGCGCCCTCGGGCGCGACTTGCGTTGGGCGAATCCTCGAGACGTACCGCCCCACCGGGCGGCCCGCAGGAGACCGGATGACCAGGACCGACCCCACGCCGTTGCGCATCGAGGACGCGGTGAACGAGCTCTGCCCCTGGTCGGGCAAGCCGATCGCGGCCGACTCGCTGGCGCTCTACAACGGCGCGGTCGTCGGTTTCTGCAATCCCGGTTGCCGCGACAAGTTCGAGCGGGCGCTGAACCACTTCGAGGGCGCCCTCCAGGTCCGGCGCGCCGCCTCCGCGGGCGTAGACGAGTGAACGTCGGAGACTGACGCGCATGTTCGAAGGCCTCTCCGACCGCCTCTCCGGCATCCTGTCCGGGCTGACCCGCCGCGGCGCCCTGACCGAGGCCGACGTCACCGCCGCCCTGCGCGAGGTGCGCCGCGCCCTCCTGGAGGCGGACGTCGCCCTCGAGGTCGTGCGCTCCTTCACCGAGAAGGTGCGCGAGCAGGCGGTCGGCGCCGTCGTGCTGAAGTCGGTGACGCCCGGCCAGATGGTCGTGAAGATCGTCAACGACCAGCTCGTGGCGATGCTCGGCGGCGAGGCCGGCATCATCGACCTCAACGCGCCTGCCCCCGTCGGCATCCTGATGGTCGGCCTCCAGGGCTCGGGCAAGACCACCACCACGGCCAAGATCGCCCGGCGCCTGACCCAGCGCGACAAGCGCCGGGTGCTGCTCGCCTCCCTCGATACCCGCCGCCCGGCGGCGATGGAGCAGCTGGCGGTTCTCGCCAGCCAGGTCGGCGTCGAGTCGCTGCCGATCGTCGCCGGCCAGTCGGCGGTGCAGATCGCCAGGCGCGCCATGGAGGCCGCGCGGCTGGGCGGCTTCGACGTGGTGATGCTCGACACCGCCGGCCGCGTCACCCTCGACGAGGCGCTGATGCAGGAGGCCGCCGACGTCAAGGCGGCCACCAACCCGCACGAGGTGCTGCTCGTCGCGGACGCCTTGACCGGCCAGGACGCGGTCAACACCGCGCGCGCCTTCGACGAGCGGCTCGGCGTCACCGGCATCGTGCTCACCCGCATGGACGGCGATTCCCGCGGCGGCGCGGCGCTCTCGATGCGGGCGGTCACCGGCAAGCCGATCAAGCTCGTCGGCACCGGCGAGAAGGTCGACGCGCTGGAGGAGTTCCATCCGGCCCGCGTCGCCAACCGCATCCTCGGCATGGGCGACATCGTCTCGCTCGTCGAGAAGGCGGCCGAGACCATCGACCAGGAACAGGCCCTTCGCGTCGCCGAGAAGATGCGCAAGGGCAAGTTCGACCTCGACGACCTGTCGATGCAGCTCGCCCAGATGGAGAAGATGGGCGGGATCGGCGGCCTGATGGGCATGCTGCCCGGCATGGGCCAGATCAAGAAGCAGGTCGAGGGCGCCAACCTCGACGAGAAGATGTTCAAGCGCCAGCGCGCCATCATCTCGTCGATGACTCCCGAGGAGCGCCGCAACCCCGACGTGCTCAAGGCCTCGCGCAAGAAGCGCGTGGCGAAGGGCGCCGGCGTCGACGTCTCGGAGATCAACAAGCTCCTCAAGATGCACCGCACCATGGCCGACATGATGAAGGCCATGGGCTCGGGCAAGCGTGGCATCGGCCAGGCGCTCGGCAGCATGTTCGGGCTCGGCGGCGGCGGCATGGGGGGCATGGGCGGCTTGGGCAAGATGATGGGCGGCATGCCCCAGCCCACCCCCGAGATGCTCGCCGAGCTGCAGAAGGCCCTGCCGCCCGGCACCTCCCTTCCGCCGATGCCCCCGGCCTCGGCGGTCCCAAGGCGCCCGGCCCCGCCGGCAAAGCGCCCCCCACCGCCCCCGGCCTGCCGGGCTTGGGCGGCAAGCTCCCGGGCCTTCCCGACCTCGGCGGCCTTCCCTTCGGCAAGAAGAAGTAGGCGGTCCGGGATCCATCCGGATTCCCCCGTCCGCATCGTCGAACACCCCTCGAACCTCAAGAACAGGAAGAGACCCATGTCCCTCAAGATCCGCCTCACCCGTGGCGGCGCCAAGAAGCGCCCGTACTACCGCATCGTCGTCGCCGACGCCCGCTCTCCCCGCGACGGCCGCTTCATCGAGAAGGTCGGCGCCTACGACCCGATGAAGCCGAAGGACGATCCGGCCCGCGTGATCCTCGAGACCGAGAAGGTCCAGGCCTGGCTCGCCAAGGGCGCCCAGCCGACCGACCGCGTCCTGCGCTTCCTCGACGCCGCCGGCCTCGCCAAGCGCCCGACCCGCAACAACCCACAGAAGGCCGAGCCGGGCACCAAGTCCAAGGAGCGCGCCGCCGCCCGCGCCGAGAAGGCCGGCGCCGCCGCCGGCTCGGCCGAGTAAGCCTCTCGTGGCGCGCCGCCCCGACGCCCGTCCTCCGCGTGGCAAGACCCCTTCGGGTCCGGCCGGTGGGGGCTCCGATCCGCGCCGGGGCGCAGGCGCGCCCGCGCCTTTTCGCGGCAAGCCGGCGCCTGCGCGCACCGAGACCGGGATCGCCGCCGATCCCGGCTTCGTGCTGCTCGGCGAATTCGGTCGCGCCCACGGCCTCAACGGCGAGGTGCGGCTGAAATCCTACACCGCCGACCCGACGGCGATCGGGTCCTACGGCCCGCTCACCGGGGCCGACGGACGCACGATCGAGATCGCGTCCCTGCGCTCCGCCGCGGGCGCGGCCGACATGATGATCGCCCGGGTCGCGGGTGTCTCCGGCCGCGACGGCGCCGAGAGCCTGAACCGCCTCGCCCTCTATGTCGCGCGCGACCGCCTCGGTGCGCCCGAGGAGGAGGACGAGTTCTTCGCCGCCGACCTCGTCGGGCTGGCGGTGGTCGACCGTCACGGTGCCCCCGTCGGCACGGTGCGGGCCGTGCCCAATTTCGGCGGCGGCGACCTCCTGGAGATCGCCCCGGCCACCGGCGGCAGCCCGGCCCTCCTGCCCTTCACCAAGGCCTTCGTGCCGGAGATCGACATCGCCGGCCAGCGCGTCGTCGTCGATCCGCCCGAGGACCTGTTCGCCCCGGCGGCGCCGCGGGATCCGGACGCTCCTTGAGGGCGGCACGCGGGCGGGGGGTCGGGATGCCCGCCACCGGTGATCGACTGCACGACGTCCTCGCTCGACGGGACTGCCGATTTCGCTTCGCCCGGTCCTGACACGTGCAGCCTGGGGTCGACCTCCGCTCCTGCCATCCGGGACGATCTTGGGATTGATGCAGTAGCGCCTGGCGGGCTGCCTCAAGCTGTCTCGGCTGTGCTGGACCGCTCGACGGATCGCCGCTACCTTCGTGGCGCAGCCGTGATGAACCTAGCCCAGAGCGCGTCTCTTCTCTCGTGCGTGGAAAGTTCACGATCAAATCCTATGATCAAACACCCGAAATCTTCCTGCATAAATATTTGATAATACACTAGTCACGGTTGCTCGAGTGGCAAATGAGCTTACAGCTCTCTGTAATAAAAGGCGTTATTTGATATAAATTAAATCGATAAAATGGCTCTATAGTATTAGCTAAAACAATATCAACAAAATAATATATACACTGCAGTGGCTTATTTTCTGATCAAAAAATTTTTACCGTTGTAACTATCAAAATTATACCCATCTTACGCATGCTATGCCTGCCGTGCCGGCGCGTTCGAGAGAAACCGCGAGACCGTTTAGGGACGGATTTTTATCGATTCAGTCTCGAAGCGGTTAAATCCTCTAATATATTCTATATGACGTGGATGTGGAATTATTATAAATTCGATGACATGCAGAGGCGGAAAAGGTGGCGGCACAGCCAATTTCCAGAAAGGCGAAATCCGATCTTTTTTCGATTTGACCGCAGAAAGTCATTTTTACGAATGATCGAGATGGTCCGGCGTTGCACCTGTGCCGATCCAGCGCTACCAAGGCGTTATCAGACGCAAGCCGGCTGACGCTCCGATCTGCTGCAACCTGCCGAATGGCCAGGAGCGAATCGTCGAGCGTCCGTCCGCCGCAGCCACCAGCATGACGGGGCCACGGCGCTCCCTTGCGTGCCCCTTCCCTCGACAAGCACGGATCTACCCAGCATGCCGATCAAGGCCATCAACGACCGCAAGAAGCTCTCGTCCGACTTCAACGAGGCCAACGACGCCTTCATCGACGCAGTGCTCGGCGCGCTCCAGGCCGGCGACATTCCGCTCGATCTGGCCCGGGCCTACCTCGCTCACCCGGTCGCGATGATGCATGCGAGCGGCGCGCAGGCCGTTGCCGACTATTTCGAGCGGATCCTGTCGCAGAAGCCGAAGATCGACTGGACGCCGGGCGTCTGAACAGGCCCGTGTGATGGGCACGCTCTGCCGGTCCCGTGCCTCCGGCGGATCGGGAGGCCGGGAGCGCCTTACGGCAAGAGGCGTCCTGCCATGAACGTGGTGCCCATCGCGACTGGCCTGCGCGTTGCCGGAACGGGCACTTCCCTTGCCCGGAGCGGACCTTCGGAGCGCCCGGTTCTCGACTGCGCCGACGTTTCGAAGCGGAATCACGGTCAAGGGTTGGCCGGTGCGCATGCCCGTTACGGCCCGGTCGACGATCGGGCCGACCGCGCGCCTCGCCGAGGTCGAGGAGGCGAACGAGACATCGTTTCAGCCCGTTGGCTTCGGCTGGGGCTAAGCGGATTTCGCCGGAGTGATTACCGGTTCGGCGCAAAAAAAATCTGCGACAGGACAAGAAGCCTGAGCGGGCGAAGCGTTGGCCTGCCAAGGCAAGTCTGCCTAGGGCGGCTGCGGAACCGGCTGGACGCGCGGCAAGCTCGGTTGGATGGCGGGCGGATGCCGTGATCACCAGGGTCGTCGGCCGCAACCGCCGCCGGATCTCACCCGACCGTCCCTGCACGACTTGCCCTACACGACTTGCCCTGCACGACTTGCGCCCCAAGGCCACTGCCGGCACATCCCGGGGACCGTATGCTCACCGCCGCAGAGGGACCCGAGCGTGTACAAGGTAACAGGAACCGACCCGACCGGCCGCGCGCTGACATTCGCCTGCGGCACGGATCTGCAGGCGCTCGACAAGGTCCGGGAGCTGCTGGGGCGCGGTTTTCGCGATATCTCGGTGGCCGATCCCAAGGGGAAGACGACCAGCGGCACGGCGTTCGAGCACTCCGTCGGGCTGGATTACGACTGAACTCCCCCCGGTCCGCGGCCGAAAGGTGTCTTCACCCTCCGCACCGCACCCCCACCACCGCCCCGGCGAAGCGCCCGGCGATCGCCCCGGCGGTGAGCGGCGGGGTGTCGGGCCCGGCGGCCTTCGGGGTGTCCGGGCCGAGGAAGGCCTTCAGCGCGGCGAGGCCCACGAGCGGGTGGGTGAGCGGGGGCAGAACCCCGGCGACGAGGCGGGGTTGCGCCGGCAGGCGGGCGACGAGGCTCAGCAGCCGGCCGGAGCGGTTGAGGACCGGGGCACCGGCGGCGCCGGGCTGGAGCGGGGCGAGGAGGCCGGACGCCGCGATGTCGCCGGTGGTCACGGTCGCGCCCTCGGCGCCCGCCGCGAGCACGATCGCGGCCTCGCCCGGGGCGGCCGGCGCGGAAGCGAGGGCGGGCGGCGATCCGGGCGGGGTCGCGCCATCGAGGAGGGCGAGGCCGCTCGCCTCGTCGCGCCGCACGAGGCGAGCCGGTTCTCCGGCGATCCGGGGGCTCGAACACGCGCCGGGCAGTACCGCGACGACCCGGCGGGGGCCGACGACGAGGCCGGTGGCAGCCCCCGGCCCGGCGCCAGGCGATACCGGCGCGGCCGGCCCTGACACCGTCGCGGCCGGCCGCGTCGGCACCGGCGGGGTCTCGTCCGGGAACGGCACGAAGCTGTTGGCGATGGCGATGACCATCCGGTCCATCTCCCGGGCCGAGGCCTTGTCGTAGGCCAGGGTGAAGCCTCGGATGCCCGCGGGGCCGGCGGCGTGGCGGATGTAGAACTTGCCGGCCGGCGTCTCGCCGGTGACGACCGTGAAGTCCGGCCGCTTGAGGGAATAGGTCACCTTGCGCTCGGGCGTGACCAGGGCGCTCTGCGCGAACAGGGCGTCGAGGTCGGCCTCGCCGGGGGCGGCGGCCCTGGTGTCGAGGGTGATGCGCCCGTCCGGGCTCTGCCAGCGGGTGCCGCCGGGCGAAGTCCCTCCGGCCAGTCGGCTGCGCTTCGGGAGCAGCCGCTCCGGCACCCCGATGACGAGGCCGGTGGCGGGATCCGCCGCCACGGTGAACCGGGCCGCCCGGCGCGCCGCCTCGCCGGCGGCAAGCAATGCGGCGCGGGCGGGTTCGTCCAGGATCCCGGTCGAGGTGGCGCCGGATCTGGTCTGCCAGGCGCCGATCGCCTCGTAGGTCCGCCGGCCGAAGGCGCCGGTGACGACGCTGTTGTAGCTGCCGGCCCAGACCAGGGCGTCCTGCACCGCCCGGCGCTCCGCCTCGGGCCGGGCCTCGAAGGCGGAGCGGGCGGCCTCGAAGACGGGGTCGGGCGTGGCCGGGCTCGTGGGGCGGGGTGCGGGAACCTTCGCGGCGGGCGCGGCGGAACCGGGACCCTGCTGCGCGAGTGCCGGAGCGAGACCCCAGGCGAGGAACGGCAGCAGGCCGGCGGCGATCAGGCGGACGGGTCGCGGCATCGGGCTCTCCGAGGACAGGCCCCGGACCTTGGCAGAGGCGCCGCGGGACTTCCAGGGCTCCTCTTCCACCGGACGACGTCTTGCGGGCCCATGTCTTGTGGGACTACGTCTTGCCCGCACTCGTCTTGTCGACGACGAGTTTCTTCCCGGTCGCAAGGTCGATCGACCGGCCGTCATGATGAATGCAAGGCCGATCGGACGAAGCCTTGGCGAAATCGATCGCCTCGGAGCGACGGGCCGATTGCACTGCCGTCGGGCGCTGCTTAGGCTCCGCCCGCGCGGGGAATCGCTGCGGGGCCGGACATGTCGCTCATCTCAACGGTCGGTCGCATCGCCATCGGCCTGACCGGCCTGCTGGCAGGGCTTCCCGGCGCGGTGGCCCAGCAACCCGCGAGCCCGGCGCCCCGCCGCGCCGCCCTGGTGCAACCGGCGCCCAGGCCGAAGAGCTTCGTCCGCCCGGCATTGGCCAGCGAGGCGGTGCGGCTCGAGGCGCGGGTGAAGGAGGAAGGCGGCGCGAGCGGAAAATCCGCCCTGCAGTGGCGCCGCGAGGCCGACGCCCTCAAGGCGAAGGACGAGACCGACGGGGCGCTCACCGCCTATCGCCGGGCGGCAATCGCGGAGCCGGCGGATTGGCGCAACTGGTACGCCCTGGCGGAGACCGCGGGCGAGGCCGAGAACGACGATTACGACACCAACCAGAAGCTGAAGGCGGAGGCCCGGGCCGGCGCCTACCTGGCCTATCAGCGAGCGGCCGCCCCGACGGATGAGGCCCGCGCGCTCTCGCTCCTCGGCGCGGTCCTGGCCAAGCAGGAGAGCTGGCGCCCGGCCCTGGAGGCCTACGCGGCGAGCCTGGCGCTGGCGGGCGATCCGGACACGGCCAAGACCTACGAGGCCTTGCGCGACGCGCACGGTTTCCGGGTGCTCGACTACAAGGTCGATTCCGACGCCGCCGCCCCGCGGGCCTGCTTCACCCTCTCGGAAGGCATCGACCCCAAGGCGGATGTCGCGCCCTTCGTCGCCGTCTCGGGCGCCGCCGACACCGCCGTGACGGCGCAGGGGCAGCAGGTCTGCGTCGACGGCCTGCGCCACGGCGAGCGCTACGGCGTCGTGCTGCGCCAGGGCCTGCCCTCGACCGTCGGCGAGAGCTTACGCAAGGCCGCCGATTACGAGATCTACGTCCGCGACCGCAGCCCGCAGGTGCGCTTCACCGGGCGCAACTACGTCCTGCCCCGCACCGGGCAGGCCGGCGTGCCGCTGGTCTCGGTCAACGCGCCGAGGGCCGACGTCGAGGTGGTGCGCATCGGCGATCGCGGGCTGCTGCCGGCCCTGCGCTCGGACGAGTTCCTGTCGCAGCTCTCGGGCAGCGGCCTGCGCACCATCGCCCGCGAGCGCGGCGTCCAGGTCTGGAAGGGCACCCTCGACACGACTCCGGCCGAGACCAACCGCGAGGCGGTGACGGCCTTCCCGGTGCTCCAGGCGGTCGGGAAGGTCGAGCCCGGGCTCTACGTCATGACGGCGCGGCCGAGCGGCACCGCCTCCATCGCCGACGAGGAGGGCGGCTACGAGAGCGAGGCGACGCAGTGGTTCGTGGTCTCGGATCTCGGGCTCACCGCCTTCAAGGGCCGGGACGGGATCCACGTGCTCGCCCGCTCCCTCGCCTCCGCCGCCGTGCTGAAGGGGGCGGAGATCCGCCTCGTCGCCCGCAACAACGAGGTGCTGGCGACCAGGAGCACCGACGGCCAGGGCCACGCCGCCTTCGATCCGGGGCTCGCCCGCGGCGAGGGCGGGGCGGCTCCGAGCCTCGTCGTGGCCCGCCTCGGCGACGATTACGGCTTCCTCGACCTCTCCTTGAGCGCCTTCGACCTCGCCGATCGCGGCGTGAAGGGCAGACCCGCCCCGGGCGCGGCGGAGGCCTACCTGTTTCCCGAGCGCGGGGTCTATCGCTCGGGCGAGACGGTGCAGCTGACCGCGCTCCTGCGCGACGCCAGGGGCGCGGCGATCCCGACCCTGCCCCTCACCCTGGTGGCCAAGCGCCCGGACGGGGTCGAGTACCGCCGGGCGCAGGTGGCGGATGCGGGGTTGGGGGGCCGCGCCTTCTCCCTGCCGCTGCTGCCGGGGGCGCAAGGAGGCACTTGGCGGGTCGCCGCCTATACCGACCCCAAGGCGCCGCCGGTCGGCGAGGCGACGTTCCTCGTCGAGGATTACGTGCCGGAGCGGATCGAGTTGACGCTGACGCCGGCCGAGGCTGCCTTACGCCCAAGCGATCCGGCGACGGTCGGGATAGCGGCGCGCTACCTCTACGGCGCGCCGGGGGCGGGCTTGAGCGTCGGCGGCTCGGTCACGGTGCAGCCGGCCGCCCGCAGCGGCATCAAGGGGTTCGAGGAATTCTCGACCGGCCTCGACGACGAGCGCGTCGAGCCGGTGACGGCGGAACTGGACGCGCCCGTCACCACCGACGCGCAGGGCCGCGCCACGGTACGGGCGCCGGTGCCGGCCTCGAGCGGGCCGCGGCCCTTCGAGGCCCGGGTCTCGCTCCAGGTCGGCGAGCCCGGCGGCCGGGCCGTGCAGCGCAGCCTGACCCTGCCGATCCTGCCCGCCGGCCCGGTCATCGGCATCCGGAAGACCTTCGGCGAGCTGCGCGAGGGCGCGACCGCGACGTTCGAGGTCGCCGCCGCCCGGCCCGACGGCACGCGGCTCCCGGGCGAGGCGACCTGGACCCTGCTGCGGGTCGACCGGCGCTATCAATGGTACCGGGCCGACGGGCGCTGGTCCTACGAGCCGGTCAAGACCACCGCCAAGGTCGCCAACGGCCGCGTGACCCTCGAGCCCGGCGCGCCGGCGAAGGTGGCGATGCCGGTCGATCTCGGCCAGTACCGGCTCGAGGTGCGCAGCCCCGGTGTCGAGGCGGCGAGCCTGTCGTTCAGCGTCGGCTGGAGCGGGTCCGAGACCGCCGATGCGCCCGATCTCCTCGACCTCACCCTCGACCGCGAGGCCTATGCCTCCGGCACCACGCTCAAGGCGCAACTGCGTCCGCGATTCGCCGGCACCGCGACGATCGCAGTGGTGAGCGACAAGGTCCACGAGATCCGCATTCTCGACCTGCCGGCCTCCGGCACCACCGTCGAGATCCCGGTCAAGCCCGATTGGGGCGCGGGCGCCTACCTCGTCGCCACCGCCTACCGGCCCCTCGACCAGGCGGCCAAGCGCCTGCCCGGCCGGGCGATGGGACTGGCCTGGTTCGGGATCGACCGCGACGCCCGCACCCTCGGCGTCACCGTGGAAGCCCCCGCCAAGGTCCGGCCCCGGGGCGAGTTGCGCCTGCCGATCCGGCTGGCGGGGCTCAGACCCGGCGAGGAGGCGCGGGTGACCGTGGCGGCGGTCGATGTCGGCATCCTCACCCTCACCCGCTACGCCAACCCGGACCCGTTCGGGTTCTTCTTCGGCCAGAAGGCGCTCTCGACCGAGATCCGCGACCTCTACGGCTACCTGATCGACGGCATGCAGGGCACGCTCGGCGCGATCCGCTCGGGCGGCGATGCCGGCGGGGCGGAGCTGGAGGGCGCACCGCCCGCCCAGGAGCCGCTCGCGCGCTATTCGGGCGTCGTCACGGTCGGGCCGGACGGCCGGGCCGTGGTGGCGTTTCCGATTCCCGCCTTCAACGGCACCGCCCGGGTGATGGTGACGGCCTGGAGCGCGGCACGGGTCGGGGCGGCGTCGGCCGAGGTGGTGATCCGTGACCCGGTGGTGGCGAGCGGCACCCTGCCGCGCTTCCTCGACATCGGCGACCGCTCGCGCCTGCACGTCGCCCTCGACAACGTCGAGGGGCAGGCCGGCGACTACGCGGTCGATGTCGACCTCGCCGGGCCGGTGGTGGTGCCGGCCGGGGCGCTGAGCCGCTCGCTCCGCCTGGAGCCGGGTGGGCGCGGCGCGGTCGAGATCCCGCTCACCGCCGCCGGTCCGGGGCTCGCCCGCATCGACCTGCGGCTGACCGGCCCGGGGCTCGCCGAGCCGGCCGGCCAGAGCTTTGCCCTCGGCATCCAGCCCGGCACCGGGGCGCTCCTGCGCCGCGAGGTCCGGAAGGTCGAGCCCGGCGCGAGCCTGACCCTGTCGGGCGATCTCCTCGCCGAGGTGATCCCGGGCACCGGCTCGGTGACGCTCGCCGCCTCGCCGCTCAGTGGCATCGACGTGCCGGCCCTGCTCCAGGCCCTCGACCGCTACCCCTATGGCTGCACCGAGCAGGTGGTGAGCCGGGCCCTGCCGCTCCTCTCGGTCAACCGCCTGGCGTCGCTCGCGCAGCTCGGCCTCGACGGCACCGCCGACGAGCGGGTGAAGGCGGCGATCGAAAGGGTGCTGTCGCGCCAGGATTCGAGCGGCGCCTTCGGGCTGTGGTCGGCGGGCCAGGCCGAGGACTTGTGGCTCACGGCCTATGCCACCGACTTCCTGACCCGGTCGAAGGAGCGTGGATTCGCCGTGCCGCCGGGCGCGCTGTCGCTGGCCCTCGACCGGCTGCGCAACAGCGTGGCGAATGCCAACGAGGTCACCGATGGCGGCCTCGACCTCGCCTACGCGGCATACGTGCTCGCCCGCAACGGACGGCCGGTGATGGGCGACCTGCGCTACCTCGCCGACACCAAGCTCGCCTCCTTCGCCACCCCCCTCGCCCGCGGGCAGATCGCGGCGGCGCTCGCGCTGCTCGGCGACCGGACCCGGGCCCGCACCGCCTTCGAGGCCGCCGTGGCCGCAATCCGGGCCGAGCGCGACGGCGGCGCCTACCGGGCCGATTACGGCTCGCGCCTGCGCGACGGCGCCGGGCTGATCGCGCTCGCCGCCGAGACCGGGGTGGCGCGGGACGCCATCGGCGCGCTGGGCACCGTGGTGGGCGAGGAGCGGGAATCCGGCCGCCCGACCAGCACCCAGGAACAGGCCTGGATGGTGCTGGCGGCGGCCGAGCTCGCCAAGGATGCCGCCAAGGATGCGGCGAAGGATGCCCCGTCCCTCGCCGTCGACGGCACGCCGGTCCCGGGCGCCCTCTACCGCACGTTTTCGGGCGCCGCCCTGGAGGCGAAGCCGGTGACGGTGACCAATCGCGGCACCGCCCCGGTACAGCTCGCGCTGGGCATCGCCGGCAACCCGGCGGTGCCGGAGCCGGCCGCGGCGAAGGGCTATGCGATCGAGCGCAGCTTCCACCGCCTCGACGGCAGCCCGGCCGACCTCGCCTCTTTACGCCAGAACGACCGCTTGGTGGTGGTGCTGAAGGTGACCGAGGCCAAGGCCAGCGCCGGCCGCCTGCTCCTCGTCGACCGCCTCCCGGCGGGCCTCGAGATCGACAACCCGAAGCTTCTCGATACCGATGCGGCCGCCGGCCTCGCCTGGGCGAAGTCCGACGTGAAGCCCACCCATACCGAGTTCCGCGACGACCGCTTCGTGGCCGCCTACGACCGCGATCCGAGCCAGTCCGCCTTCTTCAGCGTCGCCTACACCGTGCGGGCGGTGACGCCGGGCCGCTACGTCCACCCGGCGGCGACGATCGAGGACATGTACCGGCCCGAGCGCTACGGGCGCACGGCGTTCGGGACGCTGGAGGTGGGGGCGGCGCGGTAGGGACTGGCGCCGAAAAAGCCCTCTCCCACTCGGCAGAGGGGAGGCGCGCTGCAACTGTCCCCGGACAGCCCTGCCCTGCAGGGGGATGGGAAAGCGCGTCTATTTCCAGAGGGTCAGCTCTCAAAGGCGATGTGCGAATCCGCCGGCCCCGCCCGCGGGGAGAGGAGAAAGCCGCGCTCCTTGCTTTACCGGACAGCCCTGCGCCGGTCTCTCTCGGACTGCTCCACCACGGCGCTCCCCTCACCCGCCATCATCCCGGCGATGCGCTCCGCCGGCTGCGGCTTGCCGAACAGGTAACCCTGCATCTCCCCGCACCCTTCCGCGATCAGGAAGCGCATCTGGTCCTCGGTCTCGACGCCCTCGGCCACCACCCGGAGGCCGAGGCTGCGGCCGAGACCCAGGACGGCGCGCACGATCACGGCGGCGGCCGGGCGCCGCTCGATCTGGCTGACGAAGGAGCGGTCGATCTTGATCGCGTCGAACGGGAAGGCCTGCAGGGTCGCCAGCGACGAGTAGCCGGTGCCGAAATCGTCCATGGCGATGCGGATCCCGAACGACTTCAGCCGGCGCAGGACCGTCATGGCCCGCGCCATGTCGTTGATGATGACGGTCTCGGTGACCTCGATCTCGAGCCGGTCCGGCGACAGGCCGGTCTCGCTCAGGATCGCCAGGACGCGCTCGGGCAGGTCGACCTGCTGGAACTGGCGCGGGGACAGGTTGACCGCGACCGTGAGGGGACGCGCCCAGCCGGCCGCCTCCCGGCAGGCCGCGCGCAGGACCCATTCGCCGAGGGCGACGACGAGGCCGGTCTGCTCGGCGAGCGGGATGAACGCGCCGGGCGGCACTAGGCCGCGCGTCGGGTGCCGCCAGCGCACCAGCGCCTCGAAGCCGACGATCCGCCCCTCCGCCGATGGCCCTTCCGGACGTTCTCCCGCCGGACGTTCTCCCGCCGAACGTTCTCCTGCCGGCTTGGCTGATCCGCCCGGCCGCACCTGCGGCTGGAAGTGCAGCACCAGCTCGTCCCGCGCGATGGCCCGGCGCAGGTCGGCCTCGAGTTGCCGCCGCTCGGCCAGCGCCAAGTCCATGGCCGGATCGAAGGCGCGGGCGGTGTTCCGCCCCTCCTTGGCGGCGTAGAGGGCGAGGTCGGCCCGCCGGAGGATCGTCTCCTTGTCGATCCCATGCGCCGGCGAGACGGCGATGCCGATGCTGGCGCCGATCTCGATGGTCTGGTCGCCGAACCGGACCGGCCGGGCGATCTCCCGGATGAGGGTCTCGGCCCGCGCCACGGCGTCGCCCGGCCCGTCGACCGCGGCGAGCAGGACCGCGAACTCGTCGCCGCCGAGCCGCGCCGCCATGTCCTGTCCCGGATTGTCCTGCGCCTGCAGGCCGGCCCGCAGCCGCTGGGCGACCTCGGTCAGCAGCGCATCCCCGGCGAGATGGCCGAACACGTCGTTGACCTCCTTGAAGCGGTCGAGATCGACGCACAGGACCGCGCACGCCCCCTCGCCGCGACCGGTCTCGGCGAGGCGCCGCCGCAACCGATCGTGGAACAGGGTGCGGTTGGGCAGGTCGGTGAGGGCATCGTGGGCCGCCAGGTGCGCGATCCGGCTCTCGGCCGCCTTGCGCATGTCGATGTCGACATCGGTACCCACGAACCGGGTCGCCCGTCCACCCGCATCGCGGCCGACCACCTTCGCGCGGGTGAGGAACCACCGCCAGGTCCCGTCCTTGCGCCGCAGCCGGTGCTCGCGCTCGACGACCGGGATTTCCCCCTTGAGATGCGCCCGGAGCTGCGCGAAGGTCCCGGCCCGGTCGTCGGGATGGATCAGCGCCTGCCAGGTGCTGTAATGCAACGGCATCTCGCCCGGCTCGAAACCGAGCATGAGCCACCAGCGGTCGGCGGTCCACACCGCGCCGGTGGCGAGGTCGCAATCCCACAGGCCGTCGCTGCCCGCCTCGAGCGCGAGCGCCAGGCGCTCCTCGCTCGCCTGCAGCGCCTCGCGGGCGCGGACCATGTCGTCGATGTCGAGCGCCGTCCCGATCCACTCGACGACGGCCCCCTCCTGCACGACCGGGGCGACGACGATCTTGTGCCAGCGATAGGCCCCCGACGGGTCCCGCCAGCGGATCTCCGCCTCGAAGGTCCGCCGCTCGGCCACCGAACGCTGCCACGCGGCAGCGGTCGCGGCGCGGTCGTCCGGGTGCTGGGCGTCGATGCGCGAGGCTTGGGAGGCGGCGCTCGCGCCGAAGAAGGCCCGGAACGGCCGGTTGCCGTAGAGGGTCGTGCCGTCGTCCTTGACGACCCAGACCATCTGCGGCAGCGCGTCCGTGAGCGCCCGCCTGCGCTCCTCGCTCATGAGCAGCGCTGCCCTCTGCTCGCGCAGCACGCGATTCATCCGGCGCAGGCGGTCGGCGACCAGCGCCAGGGCCGAGCAGGCGAGCACCACGAGGGTGACGCCGGCGATGCCGCCGGCGATCGCCGCGCGCGGCAGGCTGGCGGCATCGCTCGCGGCGCGCGGATCGGGCACGATCTCGGCGGCGGCCATGGCGAGGAAATGCAGCGCGGCGACGCCCCCCGACAGCAGGGTCGCCGACGGGACCAGGCTCCCCCGGCCGTTCCGGTGCCGGCTCATGAGCAGGGAGGCGCAGGTCAGGGCGGATCCGAACCCGAGCGCCGCCGCGGCCAGGCCCGGATGCCAGACGAAGGTCCCGGGCACGCGCACGCTCAGCATGCCGGCGGCATGCATCGCGGCGATGCCGAGGGTCAGCAGGAGCCCCGCGGCGATGCAGCCGGGAGGGCCGTCGGCGCTCCGCAGGAGGGTCAGCGCCGCGAGCGCGCTCGCCACCGCGACAAGGAGCGAGCCGAGGGTGACCGCCGGGTCGTAGCCGAGCCCGATGCCCGGATCGTAGCCGAGCATGGCGATGAAATGCGTGCTCCAGATGCCGGCGCCGGCCGAGAAGGCGGCGCCGAGCAGCCATCCGAGCGAGCGAGCGCCCCGATCGGCGCGCGCCTGTGCGAGCAGTTGCAGCGCCGTATGGCTGGAAAGCCAGGCGACCAGAGTCGCCAGAGGAATTGCCCAGGCCGTGTGTTCGGCAGTCAGGCAGACGAACGCACGATACATGGCATCCCGGCACGTCGATCAATCTGTCCCGCAGTTTGCGGCCAAGTCATTGATCAATCATTACTGCCGCACGAGTGCGTCGACTTGAAAGATATATTTCAGATAACGACCATGCACATCTGCATCAAGAACATAAAGCCGATGCAATCGCGGATAAAAAACTTGTCGCCCCGCAAATCCTTCCGACGTTTGCGGGTGCCGACAGGCCGATCAGATCGATCGATGGCCATGCTCACATCGGACCGCAGACCCGGACTGCGCGCCCGGGGCAATCCTCGCAGCCCGAGGGGCCGGCACTTGTCAGAAACCCGGCTCGCCCTCGCCGAGGACGACGATCCTGGCGGAGCCGTCGTCGCTCGGGTCCCGCTCGCCATCGACCCTCGCGGCATCGCGCTTCGGGGCGCGGGCGCCTCTGCCGAATGTCTGCGCCCAGGTCAGCACGACGATCTCGGCCCCCGCACGGCGGGCGTCGCGGCTCGTCCGTGACGCCCGCCGGCCGCCGCCCCCATTCCCTCGCCCCACCGTCCGTCTCCCCTTCGACGACAATCGGACGACATGTCGGGCACGGACGGCGCCGGGGCGACCGTCCTCCGTTCCAATTCCTTGCGCAGGCGTCTCATATGACGTCCGGCCGATCGCTGCGCGGAGCGGAAATCGGCGTCGCCCAGGCTGGCGATACGAAACTTTGTTTCACGCCTTGCGCAGCCACAGGCTGGTCTCGAAGGCGCCGGGCGGCAGGGGCAGTCGCGCGAGCACGCCGTCGAGCGGCCAGCCGCTTCGGATCGCGACGTAGCGGCTGGCAAAGAGCGGGGCATAGGCGCCGCCCTGGAGGAGCGCGCCGACCAGCAATTGCTCGTTGTAGCCGCGCCAGGCCCACTCGTCCGGGTAGGCGTCCGGCAGGAACACGTCGTGCAGATGCACGACCACGCCTGACCGCAATCGCGGCAGCACGTCGAGGAGGAGCCGGTCGACATCGGTGCCCGGCATCGCGACGTGGCTCGAATCGATAAACAGCACGTCGCCGGCGTCGAGCGCGGCTGCGGCGTGCGCGTCGGCGGGTGCGAACAGGCGCGCCTCGTGGCGGACGCCGAGACCGGCGAGCGGCGCCCGGGGCGCCGGGTCGATGCAGGTGATCGCGGTCGAGAGAGCGCCGTCGCGGACGGCCTGCGCCAGGAAGCGGGTCGAGTGCCCCGAGCCGATCTCGACGATGCGGCGGGGCCGCTCGCGCCGCACCAGGGCATAAGCCGCGGCCGCGTCGAGGCGCGGGAACCAGTCCTGGGTGAAACGCGCCGGCCGCTCGCCGACGAGGCTCGCCGCGCCGGCCGCGATGCGGGCGAGGTCCGGCGCATGGGCCTCGATCGCCGCCAGGACCGCACGGAAGTCCGGCTCGGCCTTCACGAAGATCGGGCGGAGGGCCGGGTAGCCCTCCGCCCGCGCCGCGCCGGCATGCCGGTACGGGATCAGGAAACCGCCCGGCCGGATTCCGAGCAGGGTGCTGAGACCGAGCCCGGCGCGGCGCAGGCGGGTGCGGGTCATACCGCCTTGCGCACTTTCGTATCGCGCAGGTCCGGGGTGATGCCGGGGCCGTCGACCGGCGCCGGCGGCACGGCAGCGGGGGATTTCGCCTTGCTGCGCATGGCCTCGGCGAGGCGGCCGCGCTCGAACAGCAGCACCACGCCGATCGCGAGCGCGAAGGGGATCAGCAGGTAGAACAGGCGGAAGATCAGCACGGCGGCGAGCACGTCGGTCTTCGGCAGGTCCGGCATCGCCGTGATGAAGACGAGCTCGAACACACCGATGCCGCCCGGCGCGTTGGAGACCAAGGCCACCGAGAACGAGGCGAGGAACACCGCGAGCACCACGAGGAAGCCCGGATTCCCGGCCTCCGGCAGGGCGAAGTAGATGATGCCGGCGGCACCCAGCAGCTCGAGGGGCGCGGCGATCAGCTGGCGGCCCATGATGTTGGGGCGCGGATACTCGATCTTGAACGAGCGGATGTGCAGCGGCCGGAAGTGCAGGATCGAGCCGACGACGTAGAGCGCCACGAAGCCGAGGAGGCCGAAGCCGACGAGGCGGGCGGTGGTCGGGCTCGCGAGCACCGGCGGCAGGAGGCTCGCCACGCGCTGCAGGAGTTCGGGCTCGAGCACCAGCACCAATCCGCCGAGGAACGCGGTGCCGAGGCCGAAGGTGAAGGAGCAGAGCGCCACCAGCACCGCCACCTGCGCCGGCGACAGGCCCTTGGAGGTGTAGGCGCGGTAGCGCACCACCGCACCGGAGAACACCGAGGCGCCGATATTGTGCGACAGGGCGTAGGTGGTGAAGGAGCAGACCGAGACGAAGAGCCAGGAGATGCCCTTCACCCCGAGATGCAGGAGCGCGATCCGGTCGTACCAGGCCAGCGCGCCGTAGGCGACCAGGGTCGAGAGGACGGCGAGCGCGTAGCGGTGCGGCGGGATCGCGGCAAGGCTCGCCTTCACGTCCGCGAAGGACAGGCCCTTCAGCAGGTGCCACAGCAGATAGACGGAGACCACGACGGCCCCTAGGCCGATGACCGGCCAGATGAAATCCTTGATCTTCTTCATCGCGGTCCCGTCGCGTCCCCATCTCTCGCGCGCGCTTCTGCCCGACCCTGCGGGCGACCGCAAGGACGGCCCCGCGGCGGCCCCTCCTTTCATGGGATCGTGACGGTTTCGTGCCGGCCTTGCGGCGGAGCCGGCCCTCTCGCCTTCGTCCGCGGTGTCAGCCGCCCTCAGATGCCGCGCCGGTCGAGCCAGTCGAGGAGCAGGCGGGCGACGCCCTCCGAGCCGAGGTCGAGCTGCAGGAAATGGGCGATGTCCGGCACGGTGCGGTGCTCGGCGCCGTGATAGAGCGCGGTGCGCCACGTCGTCGCCGGCCAGATCATGCGGTCGTCGGCGCCGCCGAGCACCAGGGTCGGCACGCCCGCGAAGGCGGCCGAGAGCGGCAGAGCCGGCCAATGCGCCTCGGCGAGCGCCACCGGGCTCTCGGCCGACATCCGGGCGGCGTAGTCCTGCGCCCGCTGCAGCGGCAGGCCTTCCGAGAACAGCCAGTGCCGGGCGAGCGCCACCGCCGGCTCGCGGCCGGGCAGGAGCGAGCCGGCCAGGGCCTCGACCCAGAACCCCGCATCGGTCATCGCGATGCGCGGGCCGACGACGCCGAGTCCTTCCGGCGGCAGGGAGGCCATCAAGACGAGACCGCGCAACGGCACCCGGCCGAGGATGCGCTGCGCCAGCAACCCGCCGAGGGAATGCCCGATCAGGACCGGCGGCTCGCCCCACTGCGCCAGGGCCAGGGCGACGTCGGCGACGTAGTCGGTCAGCGTGGCGGTGGGCAGGTCGCGCCCGCCCTGGCTGCGGCCGTGGCCGCGCAGGCTCACGGCCGCGGCGCGGCGGCCGCGCCGGGCGAGGTGGGGCAGGAAGATCTCCTCGAACATCCAGGCGCCGCCGAAGGCGCCATGCACGAACAGGAGCGGCGCGCCGCGGGGCTCACCGGCGGGCTGGGCCTCGATCCATTCGAGGGCCGGGCCGTCGCGGCGCTCGATCAGGCGGCGCGTCACCTGGGCGCGGGGCTCGGTGACGACGGTGAAGCGGCGCCGGTCCCGCGCATGGGCGTCGTGCATGGTCGTGCCTCTCGAACGGTCCGGCAGCCGGCCCGGCCCCACAGTTAACGGCTAAGCCCGGCCCGCACAGTCGGACGAACGGCGCAACCGCCCGCGTGGCGGAAGAGTCGCACGGGCAAGTCTGCCAGGAGAAAGTCTGTCATGAGAAAGTCTGCCACGGGAAAGCTTGACACGAGGGAAACGGGCCGCCCCCCTGGCGATCCGCGCGAGCCCGCAGGAGACGCCGCCGTGAGCGATCACCCGACCGACGAGCCGACGTTGCGCCTCGACGGCTACACCCCGATCCCGCCGACCCACGTCGCGGCCGTCGTGACCTACCTGGAGATGCGGGAGCCCCCTCCCCGGCGATCGCGGGAGCCTCTGCCGCTCGCCGAGATCGGCACCGACATCGCCCGCTACCGGGCGCTCTACGCGGCCATCGGCACGCCCTGGCTGTGGTTCGGCCGCGCCCGCCTGAGCGACGACGCGCTCCTGGCGATCCTGGGCGATCCGGGGGTCGAGGCCCTGGCTCTCGTCGAGGACGGGCGCGACGTCGGCCTCCTGGAACTGGATTGGCGGCGGCCCGGCGAGGTGGAGCTCGGCTATTTCGGCCTCGTGCCGGACGCGGTCGGGCAGGGTCGCGGGCGGCGCCTGATGGACGAGGCCCTGGCCCGCGCCTTCGCGCGCCCGATCCGGCGGTTCTGGGTGCATACCTGCACCTTCGACCATCCGGGCGCGGTCGATTTCTACCGGCGCTCGGGCTTTCGCCCCTATGCGCGGGCGATCGAGGTCGCGCCGGATCCGCGGCTCACCGGCGACCTGCCCCGCATGGCCGCCGGACAGATCCCGCTGCTGGCGGAGTGATTCGTCAGGCCCGGGCGCGGCCGAGCCCGATCGCGTCCATGCTGGCCTGGTCGCGGGCATTCTCGGCCGCGCGCTCGCCCGACCGCTCGCGGTCGTCGAGGATCTCGACCTTCTTCAGCTCCTCGAACGCCTCCGCGAGCGCCGCCTTGGCCGCGGCGAGCTGGACGTCGAGTTCCTCGGCCGAGCGGCGGATGTTGTCGCGGCGCTGGGCGGCGGCGCGGGCATAGGTCGGGTAGGCAAAATGGGCCGGATCGGAGATCCCGGCCCGCTGCTCCTCCTGGCCGATCTCACGGTCGAGATCGGCGGCCATACGGGCGAAATCGGCGATCATCGCCTCGATTTGCGCGACCTTGCGCCGCTTCTCGTCGGCCTGGAAGCGGCGCAGCCGGATGAGCGTGTCCCGCGACTTCATTGTACTCCACTCCAGCCAGCGGCTTGCGGCCGAGCGTTCGACCGCTACGCGCCGTCACCCGGTCGCGCGAGCGGCCCGCGCGACCGGCCCTCACGCCTCGCCGACGATCGCGGCGAGACGTTCGTAACCCTCGCGGATGGAGGTTGCTTCTTCCTTACCCTGCCCCAGAAAAGCCTCCAGATCCGGCATCAGGCCGATCGCCTCGTCGACCTCAGCCGAGCTGCCGGGCCGGTAGGCCCCCAGGCGAATCAGCTCCTCCATGTCGGCATAGGTCGAGAGCACCCGGCGGGCGCGCCGCACCGTGGGGAGGAAATCCGGGTCGCAGGCGCGCGGCATGGTGCGGGAGACCGAGCGCAGCACGTTGATCGCCGGGTAGCGCCCGCGCTCGGCGATGGCGCGCTCCATCACGATGTGGCCGTCGAGGATGCCGCGCACCGCATCGGCCACCGGCTCGTTGTGGTCGTCGCCCTCGACCAGCACGGTGAACAGGCCGGTGATCGCCCCCTCCCCCGTGCCGGGCCCGGCCCGCTCGAGCAGGCGCGGCAACTCGGAGAAGACCGTGGGGGTGTAGCCCTTGGCGGTCGGCGGCTCGCCGGCGGCGAGCCCGATGTCGCGCTGGGCCATGGCGAAGCGGGTGATCGAATCGACCATGCACAGCACCTGCGCGCCCTGGTCGCGAAAATACTCGGCGAGCGCGAAGGTGACGTAGGCCGCGTTGCGGCGCATGAGCGCCGGCTCGTCGGAGGTGGCGACCACCACCACCGAGCGGGCGAGACCCTCCTCCCCGAGATCGTCCTGGAGGAATTCCTGCACCTCGCGGCCGCGCTCGCCGACGAGGCCGATCACCGCGACGTCGGCGGCGGTGTAGCGCGCCAGCATCGACAGCAGCACCGACTTGCCGACGCCGGACCCGGCGAAGATGCCCATGCGCTGGCCGGCGCACATCGTGAGGAAGGTGTTGATGCAGCGCACCCCGAGATCGAGGGGCGGCCCGACCCGGCGCCTGGCATGGGCGGGCGGCGGATCGGCCTGGAGGCCGTAAAGCGCGGGGCCGGACGGCAGCGGTCCCTTGCCGTCGATCGGGCGGCCGAGCGCGTCGACGACGCGGCCGAGCCAGGCCCGGCTCGGCCGGATCGCCCCCGCCCCCTCCGCCCGCACCCGGGCCGGGCAGCCCCGCCGCACCCCCTGGAGCGAGCCGAACGGCATGGCGAGCGCGTGCGGGCCGGAGAAGCCGATGATCTCGCACGGGACGGCGGCGCCCGCGGCCTCGTTCACCACGACGTCGAGCCGGCCGCCCAGCCGCATCGCCGCCACCGGGCCGGCGACCTCGATCAGGAGGCCGCGCACGGCCACGACCCGGCCGAAGGTCTCGACCTCCTCCACCCCGGCAAGCGCCGCGCGGGCGGCGTCGAAGCCCCTCCCCCCGTCGCGGAGCCGGTCACGACGCCGCTCCCGGCACCATCCTGTTGATACGAGGCGGTTTCCCGAACCGTGACGCTGCCATTGCCGGATTCCATCAACGATCCATTTACCCCTCTCCTTAACACTGAGGCAGATGGGATCCGCGTCCGCTGCCCGGAGGTTCTCCGGGGGCGTGGCGTGGGGGCAACATCACGGGCAGGCCTCAATGATGCGAGTCATTTAGGCCGCTCGCCGGGAGCGGGATGCAGGTATGCTGCCGCGATTCGGCCGGAACGGAACGCCAACCCGCAAGGGGCCGGACCGTCAGCGGTTTCCTAACCGCTTGCGGGACCCGAGCAGGGTTTGTTAACCGTTCGGGCATAGCGTCGCGGTTCGGAAGATAACGGGCGTCCCCCACGGGCCGGTGGGAGACGGGCGGCGGGGGCTTGCCTTAACCCTTGAGGGCCAGGGCTTGGGGACCTGAGATGCGGGTACTTCTGATCGAGGACGACAGCGCCACGGCGCAGAGCATCGAGTTGATGCTCAAGTCCGAGAACTTCAACACCTACACGACCGACCTCGGCGAGGAGGGTGTCGATCTCGGAAAGCTGTACGACTACGACATCATCCTGCTCGACCTGAACCTGCCCGACATGTCGGGCTACGAGGTTCTGCGCTCGCTGCGCGTGGCGAAGGTCAAGACCCCGATCCTGATCCTCTCCGGCATGGCCGGGATCGAGGACAAGGTGAAGGGCCTGGGCTTCGGTGCCGATGATTACCTCACCAAACCTTTCCACAAAGATGAACTGGTCGCGAGAATCCACGCGATCGTGCGCCGGTCGAAGGGCCACGCGCAGTCGGTGATCACCACCGGCGACCTGATCGTGAACCTCGACCAGAAGACGGTCGAGGTGTCGGGCGCCCGGGTGCATCTCACCGGCAAGGAGTACCAGATGCTGGAGCTCCTCAGCCTGCGCAAGGGCACCACGCTGACCAAGGAGATGTTCCTGAACCATCTCTACGGCGGCATGGACGAGCCCGAGCTGAAGATCATCGACGTGTTCATCTGCAAGCTTCGCAAGAAGCTCGCGAATGCCAGCCAGGGCAAGAACTACATCGAGACGGTCTGGGGCCGCGGCTACGTGCTGCGCGAGCCGGCCGAGGAAGAGGACCGCATCGCGGTCTGACGGTCGGGCCCCTTCGGGTCCGGACGGCCGAAAGAACCCCGCTCCGGCGGGGTTTTTTCGTTGGTGGCGGGAGACCGCGGGAGTAGCACGGAGGGGCCGAGCGTCATGGGATGCTTGGCGTCATGGGATGCTTGGGCAGGTACCCATCCCGTTCTGCAGATCTCAGGCGCGGAGCCGGCGAGGGAATCGGCGACGGGCCGGGGGCGGGAAATCGCGGGCCCGGCCGACAGGCGGCGCAGGATCGAGCGCGGCCGGCCTTGCGCCTGTTTCATTCATTGAGAGCCGTCGGATTGACCGCTCCGGATTTCAGACTCGCCGCGTCATACCGGGGCCGCGAAAGCAGCGCCCGGAATCCATATCCGCTGAGAGCCTGCTTGTTTGACTCAAGCACTTACCCCCACACACGACCTCATCCTGAGGTGTCAGTCGATTGAGAATCGACTGACCTCGAAGGAGAGCTCCAGGGATCGCGAGGACTTCGGGAGCCCTCCTTCGAGGCTCCTTTCAGTCGCACCTCAGGATGAGGTCGTGAGAGGGATAGAAAAGGTCGTTGCAGCTGAATTTCGCAAGTCAAACAGGCTCTGAGAGTTCAGGACAAGGCGGATTGCGTTCCGCTTCATCCTTTTACACCTGAGTGTCTGGATTCCGGGCTCCGCTTGCGCGGTCCCGGAAGGACGGGATGGGTGTGAGTCCAGTTGGAGCCAGCCAAGCCGCGTTTGAGGTCATTCGGGATGTCGGGCCCCGGGCAATGGGGGCGCTGTCCGGGATAGGCGGCATCTTACCCCTGCCCGCCTTGCGCAAGGCTGTGGCGACGCGGGGGTCGGAGCCTTGCTCCACCTCTTTCATGCGCATGACGGCGCCACAATCCCGGAAGAGCCGGGACCGACGCCTTTCGGTGCGCTGAGTCTTCGGGTCCCGGCGCCCGCGGAGGCGGACGCCGAACGCGTCGCCTTCAGCGCGTCGCCCAGCGCAGGCCGGCCATTGCCGCAGCGGCCGTCGGCACGGCCGGCGCCACGCCCGGGGTCGGGAGGCTCGGAGCCGCGAAGGTCGGGGCCGCGAAGGTCGGGGCCGCGAAGGTCGGGGCCGGGATGCCCGGGCTCGAAGCCGCCTTGGCGTGGCGGTAGAGGCCGCGATGCTCGGGATCGGGCATCAGCGATTCGGTGATGCCGATCACCGTCTCGGCGGCGCCGAGCAGAACCGCGCCGTCCGGGGCGAGCTGGTCGGCGATGCGGCGCAGCACGTCGGCCTTGGTCACCGTGTCGAAGTAGATCAGCACGTTGCGGCAATAGACGATGTCGAACGTGCCGAGCTGCTCGAACGGCTGGAGCAGGTTGAGCGATCGGAAATCGACCATCTGGCGCAACGGTTCGGCGATCCGCCACTGCTCGCCCACCTGGGTGAAGTGCTTGAGCATCAGCTGCACGGGCAGGCCGCGCTGGACCTCGAACTGGTTGTAGAGGCCGAGCTTGGCCTTCTCCAGCACCTCGGTCGAGAGGTCGGTGGCGACGATCTCGACCCGCCAGCCGGCGAGCCGCGGCGCCGCTTCCGCGAGCAGCATCGCCAGCGAGTACGGCTCCTGACCGGTCGAGGCGGCGGCGCACCAGATCCGCAGGCGGCGCTGGTTCGCCCGCGCCGCCAGCGCGTTGGGCAGGAGCACGTCGCGGAACAGGTCGAACGGCGTCCGGTCGCGGAAGAAGAAGGTCTCGTTGGTGGTCATCGCCTCGACGACCGCCCGCTCGATGGCGCCGTCCCGGGCGAGCCGCAGGCAGCCGACCAGCTCGGGCAGCCCGGCGAGGTTGAAGCGCCGGCAGACCGGCGACAGGCGGCTCTCGACCAGGTAGCGCTTCTCCGCCGTCAGGGCGAGGCCGGAGCGCTGCTTGAGGTAGAGCCGGAGGAAGTCGAACTCGGATTCGGTCATCGGCGCGGCATCCTCCCCGGGATCCGTGGCAGGAAGCGCATCAGTGGCCGCTCAGTCCGGCGCCCGGACCGGCGATGGCCGTCCGCAGGGCCGGGCCGATCGCCGAGAGGGGCAGGATCTCGTGGGCATAGCCCGCCTTCACCAGGCTGCCGGGCATGCCCCAGACGGTCGAGCTCGCCTCGTCCTGGGCGAGCATGACGCCGCCGGCCTCGACGAGCGCCTTGGCGCCCTTGGTGCCGTCCGAGCCCATGCCGGTGAGGACCACCGACAGGGTGGCGGCGCCGTAGACCTCGGCCGCGTCGCGGAACATCACGTCGACCGCCGGACGGCAGAAATTCACCGGCGGGCCGTCGGTGAGCTGGATCACCGCCTCCGCGGCGGTGCCGGACAGGCCCATGTGGCGCCCGCCGGGGGCGACGTAGACGATGCCGGGGCGGACCGGCTCGCCGTGCTTGGCCTCCGCTGCCGGCAGGCCGATCCGGGCGCCGAGATGCTCGGCGAAGACCGCGGTGAAGACCGGGGGCATGTGCTGGACGATGAGGATCGGCACGCGCCGCAGGGTCGCGGCGCCGATGCTCTCGAGCACCTCCCCCACCGCCCGCGGGCCGCCGGTCGAGGCGCCGACGAGCAGGCAGCGCGGCGGGCTGGTGCGCAAGGGGCGCGGGCGCACGCTGACCGCGGCGGCGGCCGGGGCGGCCGGGCGCGGCGCCGGGGCCGGAATCGGGGCGGCGGCCGCCGCCGGGCGCCCCGGCAGGCCGGGCCGCTCGGGCAGCGGGGCTGAGCGCGCCCGCGGCCGGTTGCGCAGGTCGGCCCCGAGCATCCGGATCTTCTGGACCAAGTCCTCGCGAAAACTCGCCTGGGTGGTGACGCCGCGGTTGCCCTCGGGCTTGGGCAGGTAGTCGATGGCGCCGAGGGCCAGGCAGCGCAGCGAGATCTCGGCGTTGCGCTGGGTCAGGGTCGACATCATCACGACCTGGAGCCCGGGGCGCTTGGCCAGCATCCGGGGCAGGGCCTGGGTGCCGTCGAGCTCCGGCATCTCGATGTCGAGGAGCACGATGTCGGGCTGGACCCGGTCGAGGGCGTCGAGCGCGATGCGGCCGTTCGAGGCGGTGCCGACGATCTCGCAGCCGGCCTCCTCGAGCCAGCGCGAGACCAGGCCGCGGACCACGACGGAATCGTCGGCGACGAGGACGCGGATGCGCTGACCGGCGCTCGGGGTCGGGGTGGAGGGCGCGGCGGATGCAGCCATGGCGTGTCTCGGTCGGCGCGCCGCGGGGCGGGCCTGGGGGATCGGGCCCCGGTGCAAGGCCGGGACGTCTCGAGGCGTCGGATCGATGGGCGGGGAGCCTCTTGGCGAGGCTCGGAGGCGGCCGGCCTCGGGCGAGACCGACTGCGCGGCCGGCCTCAGGCGAGGCCGACCGCCTGGAGCTTGGCGGTCATGATGTCCTTGTCGAAGGGCTTCATGATGTATTCGTCGGCGCCGGCCTGCAGCGCGCGGGCGATCGACGCGACATCGTTCTCGATGGT
Source organism: Methylobacterium aquaticum (assembly GCF_016804325.1). Lineage (NCBI taxonomy): Bacteria > Pseudomonadati > Pseudomonadota > Alphaproteobacteria > Hyphomicrobiales > Methylobacteriaceae > Methylobacterium > Methylobacterium aquaticum. The sequence continues at coordinate 980,871 of NZ_CP043627.1, read as the reverse complement.
GCAGAACAGCACCTTCGGGTGATCGCCCTCGGGCAGCCGGCGCAGGGCGCGCAGGACGTCGTAGCCGTCCATGTGCGGCATGTTCCAGTCGAGCAGGACGGCGTCCGGCATTGCCGCCCGGCACTGCTCGACCGCCTGGCGGCCGTCCTCGGCCTCCGCCACCCGGAAGCCGAGGCCCTCGATGATCCGGCGCGCCACCTTGCGGATCACCGCGGAGTCGTCGACGATCAGGAAGGTTCTCATCCGGCCGTTCCCAGGGTCACGCCGCGCTGGCGGCTTGGCGCTCGTCGCCGAAGGCGAGGACCGCCTCGACGTCGAGGATCATCAGCAGGCGGCCGTCGAGGCGGTGCACCCCGCGCGAGACCGCGCGCCAGCGGTTGTGGAGATGGACCGGGTTCGGCTCGTAGGTGTCGGCCGAGAGCTTCATCACCTCCCCGACCTGGTCGACGAGCAGGCCGTAGGCCTCGCCGCCATGCTCCAGGCCCACCGCCATGTTGCGGCCGTCGCCGGTGCGGTCGGGCAGGCCGAGGCGCCGGCGCAGGCACAGCGCGGTGACGACCCGGCCGCGCAGGTTGAGCAGGCCCTTGATCTCCGGCGGCGCCAGGGGGACGTCGGTCAGGTTGGTGGCGATGAAGACGTCGTGCACCCGGTCGATCGGCAGGCCGAACAGTTCGTCGCCGAGGAGCACGGTCACGTAGTCGGTGGTCTCGCCGGTGGACGGCGCGGTCGTGCCGGCGGTGTTGGTGTTGGCGGCCATCATGGGGCGGGGCTCGGGAAGTGTGAGGGCGGGCAATCGTCTCGGCGCCCGGACGCCGCGGCGTCCGGGCAGGGATCGGGAGGCCGTCAGGCCGCGGCGTCGAGGGGCGCGCTGATGATCTCGTTCACCGCCGCCACCAGTCCGGTGCGGTCGAACTTCGCCACGCAATCGGCGACGCCGAGCGCCCGGGCGCGGGAGAGCGAGTCCGGCGCCATGGTGCCGGCGAGCGCCACCACCGGCATCGTGCCGAGCCGTCCGCCGACCTTGCGCATCGCCTCGATCAGGTCGAACCCGGAGCGGCCCGGCATCTCGAGGTCGCAGACCACGACGTCGAAGCGGGCCTCGCCGCCAAGATGGCGCAGGGCCTCCTCGGCATCGGCGGCCTGCGTCACGCGGAAGCCGGCCGCCTTCAGCACCGGAGTCAGCATCTCGCGGAAGAAGGCCGAGTCGTCGACGAGGAGCAGGCTCGGCGCCTTCGGCACCGCGCGATGCGCCGCCTGGCCCCAATCGTCGTGGGCGAGCGGCAGGTAATGGGCGATGTTGACGATCTCGGTCGCCCGGTTGCGCACCACCGCCGAGCCGATCAGGTCGGAGCGCTCGGTCACCAGCTCGACGTCCAGCACCTCGTCGACGATGTCGACGATCTCGTCGACCACGAGGCCCATCGAGCGCTCGCCGTCCGAGAACACCACGAGCGCCTGGGAGCCCTCGCGCTTGAGAGCCTGGGCCGGGTCGGCCGGGACGAGCGGCATCAGGCGGCCGCGATACTGGATCAGCGGACGCCCGCCGACCCACTCGATCTTGGCCGCGTCGATCTCCTCGAGGCGGGTGACGAGCGACAGCGGCACCGCCTTCAGCGCGTCACCGCCGCCCTTGAACACGAGCAGCGTCACCGCCTGATCGGCCCCGTTCTCTTCGCCCTCGGCCTCCGCCTCGATCTCGCCCTGCTGGCCGGTCGCCGTGCCGGAGCCGACCATCTTGGCCACGCCGTTCGGATCGATGATCAGCACCACCGCCCCGTCGCCCAGGATGGTGTTGCCCGAGAAGAGCGGGATGTGCCGCAGCTTCGAGGACATCGGCTTCACGACGATCTCTTCCGTGTGGAAGACGCCGTCGACCAGAATGCCGAAGCGCTGGCGCCCGACCTGGCTCACCACCACGAAGCCCTCGTCGGTCGAGGCCGGGGCGTCGGGGGCGTCGAGGCCGAGCATTGCCGCCACCGGCACGATCGGCAGCAGGCGGTCGCGCAGGCGCAGGACCGGCGAGCCGTTGATGCGCTCCACCGTGTGGTCGGTGCCGGGCTGCACCCGCACCAGTTCCAGCACCGAGACCTGCGGGATCGCGAAGCGCTGCTCGCGGGCCGAGACGATCAGCGCCGCAACGATCGCCAGCGTCAGCGGGATCTTGATCGTGAAGGTGGTGCCGCGGCCGAGCTGGGTCTGGATGTCGATCGTGCCGCCGATCAGCTCGATGTTGGTCTTCACCACGTCCATGCCGACGCCGCGGCCGGAGACCGAGGTGACCGCCTTGGCGGTGGAGAAGCCGGCATGGAAGATGAACTTCGCCACCTGGGCGTCGGTCATCCGCTCGACCTCGGCCTCGCTGGCGACGCCGCGCTCGACCGCCTTGCGGCGGATCGCCGAGAGGTCGAGGCCCTTGCCGTCGTCGGCGATCTCGATCGTGATCGTGCCGCCCTCGTGGAAGGCGTTGAGGCGGATCGTCCCCTTCTCGGGCTTGCCGGCGGACTTGCGCTCCGCGCCCGACTCGATGCCGTGGTCGGCCGAGTTGCGCACCATATGGGTGAGCGGGTCCTTGATGACCTCGAGGACCTGGCGGTCCAGCTCGGTCTCGGCGCCCTGCATCACCAGGTCGATCTTCTTGCCGAGTTCCGACGAGAGGTCGCGCACCACCCGCGGCAGCTTCTGCCAGGCCGAGCCGATCGGCTGCATGCGGGTCTTCATCACCCCTTCCTGCAGCTCGGCGGTGACGTGGGAGAGCCGCTGCAGCGGCACCTTGTAGTTGCCGTCCTCGTGCCGGCGGGCGATCTCGAGCAGCTGGTTGCGGGTCAGCACCAGCTCCGAGACCATGGTCATCAGGTGCTCGAGGGTGTCGACGTTCACGCGGATCGTCTGCACCTTGCTGACCGGGCCGGTCTCGCTGTCGGCGGCGGCCTGCTCGGCCCGCGCCGGATCGGCGCGGCGGGTCTCGGCCGGCGCGGGCGAGGGAGCCGGCACAGCGGGGGCGGCCTCCTGGCGGGCGGGCTCCTGGCGGGCGGGCTCCGGACGCGCCGCCGGGCGCACCGGCTCGGGGGCGGGCGCGGGGGCGAGGGCCTCGGGGGCGGGCGCCTCGGTGTCGACGGCGGTCTCGCGGAAGGCGCGCTCGAGGTCGTCGAGGGAGACCTCGCCGGGCTTCAGGGCGCGTTCCAGCACCTGGAGCACGAGGGTGCCGGAGGCCGACGGGGCGGCGACGGGCACCGGCTCGGGGGCAGGCACCGGCTCCTCCGACATGCGCTCGAGGGCGCCGATCAGATCCTCGTCGATCCCGGCCGGCTCGCCGCCGGTGCGCTCCAGCTCGGCCAGGATCAGCTTGATCCGGTCGAGGGTCTGCAGGATCAGGCTGACCGCCGGGCTCGTCACCGGCATTCCGTCGCGGAACTTGCCCATCAGGGTCTCGGCGGCATGCGCCAGCGCCTCGAGGCGCGGCAGGCCGAGGAACCCGCAGGTTCCCTTGATGGTGTGAACCAGCCGGAAGATGTTCCGCAGGATCGTCTGGTTGTTCGGATCCTGCTCGAACCGGACGAGCTCGAGGTCGACAGTGTCCAGGTGCTCACCGGACTCCGTCAGGAACTCACGCAACAAATCGTCCATCGCGGCCACTCGTCGATCCACGCAGGATCTCTGCGCCGTCCGACGGTGCCACGCGAGCCTTTATGATCCGTTGCCGGAAATCCTCACAACGCGCCGACCCCGGTCACATTCCGCCCGGGGCCAGGGAAAACCATGGACGCCGAAGAGAAAACGGCCCGCTCCGACGGCCGGCCGCAGGGTTAGATGCCGTTATCGTCGGCCTCGACGTCGGGTTCGACGTCGGTCCCGGCCGGGGCGGCGGGCTCGGCGCGGATCGTCACCGTGTCGCCCTCGATCGAGAACCGCACCGCCATCGCGGCGGCCCGGGCGACGAGGCCGGCATAGAACGGCTGGATCGCATGGGCATCGACGGTGCCGCTCGCCGGCGCGCCGGCGATCAGCGCCTCGACATGGGGCGGGATGCGGGCATAGGCGCCCTTGGCGGTGAGGACGAAGAGCGGCGACTCGGCCTCGCCGGTGACCTTGACGTCGATGACGCCGCCGCGGGGGATCGCCGTCACGGCGATGACCACGAGGTTGAGGAGCAGCTTGACCTGGTTCTTGGGAAACAGCGCCCGCGGCGCGCTCCAGGACAGCCGCGTCTTCTCGTCGCCGAACATGCCGCGAGACACGTTCTCGGCATCGGCGAGGTCGATGCTGGCCCCCGCCGAGCCCGCCGCCCCGAAGGCGATGCGGGCGAATTGCAGCCGGGCCGAGGCCTGCTTGGCGCTCTTGCGGATCAGGTCGAGGGCGAAGTCGCGCATCTCGGCGCTGTCCTCGTCCTCCAGCACCTCGAGGCCGTTCACGATGGCGCCGACCGGGCTGATGACGTCGTGGCAGACCCGCGAGCAGAGCAGCGCCGAGAGGTCGAGGGCGTCCAGGGTAACGGTGGGCTCGGAGGTGTCGGTGGTCATCGGGGGTGCTCCGCGGGGCCGGCAGATGATGTCAGGTCGCGGCGGCTCCCGCCACGGTTTGCCGGCACCGATAGCCGCCGTCGGCCGGTTTGAAAAGGCGAACCCGCGCCCGCACGCCTCCCGGAACGATCCGGGACGGTCGATCCGGCAGGATCGATCGACAAACCCGCCGGTGCGGGGCATGACGGTGGCATGACACCTGCCACGCCATCCGCGACCACGCCCGTGCCGGCCCTGTCCCTCGACCGGCCGCCCGGCCCCGCCGAGTGCGACGCCGTCGCCCTGCGGCTCGCCGGGATCGCGGCGGCGGCCGGCGTGATCCTGCGGCACTACGAGCTCGGCGGCTGCCGTCACCACCTCAAGGCGGACGGCTCGCCGACGAGCCAGGCCGACCTCGCCGCCGAGGCGCAGATCGTCGCCGCCTTGGGCGAGGCCTGGCCCGGCATCCCGGTGATCGCCGAGGAGACCGCCGCCGAGGCGGCCCCGGCGGCCCTGTTCTTCCTGGTCGACCCCCTCGACGGCACGAAGGATTTCCTGAAGGGCACCGGCGAGTACACGGTCAACATCGCGCTGGTGTCCGGCGAGCGGCCGGTCGCGGCGGCGCTCGCCGCCCCCGCCCTCGGCCGGATCTGGGCCGCCGGCACCCGCGCCCTCGAGGCGCCGATCGTCGAGGGCGGCCCGGGCGCCTTCCGGCCGGTCGCGGCGCGGCCGGCCCCGCCGGAGGGGATGACGGCCCTCGTCAGCCGGAGCCACGGCGAGGCGGCGGACGAGGCCTGCCTGGCGGGCTTGGCCGTCGCGCGGCGGCGCGGGGTGTCGTCGGCCCTCAAGTTCGGGCTCCTCGCCTGCGGCGAGGGCGACGTCTACGTCCGCTGCGGCCCGACCATGGAATGGGACACGGCCGCCGGCGACCACATCCTCACCCAGGCCGGCGGCTGCCTCGTCGGCCCCGACGGCCGGCCCTTCGGCTATGGCCGCCGGCCCGGCCAGTACCGCAACGGCCCGTTCGCGGCCTTCGGCGACCCGTCCCGGGCCGCCCGCGCCGTGCTGCCGGCGACGAGCCCGACGCGGGCCGGCTGACCCGGCTCAGCCGCCGATCGCGGCGGCGGGCCGCAGCTGCGGCCAGCGCGCCTCGGCGGCGTCGACGAGCGTGGTATCGGCCCGCGACCGGCGCTCGGCGTCGCGGAACAGGTAGAGCCGGTCGTCGCTCATCGCCGCCACCAGGGGATCGGCCTCGACGAGGCGGCCGGCGGCCACGCCCTCGGGATCGAAGCCGCCGAGGCGGGGGGCATAGGCGTCCGGGGCGCGTGCGAAGGCGGCGCGGTTCGCCGCGGACTCGAAGCGCCAGACCAGCCCCGACCAAGTGAATTCATGTGCCTCCGAACCCGGCAGCGGCGCAGGCCCGAGCCGGTAGGAGACCGCATCGAAGCCGCGCAGCGCCAGCCCGGTCAGGTGGTCGGCGGCGTAGAGGCCTGGCACGCCGAGCGGCATCTCGCCGCGGGCCGGCCGGATCGCGACGGCGGGCAGGATCGCGCCTGCGGGGAGAAATACCGAGGCGGGGAGAAGCGACAGCACGCCGCGCCGCGTTAACCGGATCTTACCCATATTTGCAGCATTCGTGGCATCCCGCCGCCTGTCCGCGCCGGCTCCCGCTCGCCGGGACCGGAACAGGACCATCTAAAGCCGGGATGCCTAACGAATGCTCTCAGCCTCCTCCGCCCGCTCGGGCCGGCAGACATCCGGCTCCACCTCCCGGGTTCGGCAGATCCCCGGAAGACTCTCGCGCCGGCGCGCCCTCGCGGTGCTCCTTGCCGCGCCCGCGATGCTGGCGGCGCTGCCCGCCGCGGCGCAGGGGCGCGGGCCAGGCGATCCCGGCACGTTCCAGCCACGGGAGATCGTCGATTCGGGCCACCAGTTCTTCGGGTCGGTGTCCCGCGGCCTCGCCCTGACGATCCAGGAGGCGACGCGGCGCTGGGGCGAGCCCAACGGCTACATCCTCGGCCAGGAGGCCTCCGGGGCGATCATCGGCGGCGTGCGCTTCGGCGAGGGCACGCTGTTCACCCGCAACGCCGGCCAGCGCAAGATCTTCTGGCAGGGCCCGTCCCTCGGCTTCGACGTCGGCGGCGACGGCGCCCGCACGATGATGCTGGTCTACAACCTGCCGCGGGTGAACGCGCTCTACCGCCGCTTCGTCGGCATGGACGGTTCGGCCTACGTGGTCGGCGGCTTCGGCATGTCGGCGGTCACCGCCGATAACATCGTGGTGGTGCCGATCCGCGCCGGGGTCGGCGCGCGCTTCGGGATCAATGTCGGCTACCTGAAGTTTACCGATTCGCCGACTTGGAACCCGTTCTGACGGGACCGGCCGCGCCGGTCCTGCGGGCGGGTCCCGCGGACGGGTCTCCCGGACAGGTCTTGCAAGCTGGCCCTTGCGGCGTTCCCGTGGCAGGGTCCGGCCGCGCCACCCGTGCCCGGCCCTTCGCCGGATGGGCGGGGCGCGCCGATCGTATCAACCGTCCGTGCGGAGCGTTCCGCCCGGTCGCCGAGAGAGTGTCGCCCGGGTGATCGAGTCCCTGATGTTCGCGGCGCTGGGGTTCCTCGCCGCCAGCCTGTGCGCCCTGCTGGTCCTGCCGGCGCTCAACGCCCGGGCCGAGCGCCTGACGCGCCGCCGGCTGGAGGCGCTCTACCCGATGTCGATCGTCGAGCTGACCGCCGAGAAGGACCACCTGCGGGCCGAGTTCGCGGTGCGCGAGCGCCAGCTCGAGCGCCGGGTCGAGGAGGCGATGGCCGCTCGCCGGGCCGAGATGGAGGAGATGGGCCGCCGCACCGTCCGCATCGGCACGCTGACCCAGGAGATCGAGCGCCGGGACGCGCATCTCGCCGAGATCGAGCGCGACCTCGTCGAGGCGCGCGGCAGCCTCGCTCAAGGTCAGGGCGAGCTCGTCGAGGCCCGCACCGCCCGCGCCGCCGCCGAGGAGGCGATGCGGGCGCTGGAAGGCCCCTATCAGCGGGCCCTGGCCGAACTCACCTCGCTGCGCGGCGAGGTCGAGGCGCGCCGGAGCGGCCAGGCCGAGGCCGAGGCGGCGAGGGGCGTCGCCGAGGAGCGGGTCCGGGCGGCCCGCGGACAGGTGGCTGCGGCCGGCGAGAGCGTCGCCAGCGCCGCCCGCGAGCAGATCCAGGCCCTCGAGGACGCGCTGGCCGACCTCGTCACCCGCCACGCCGCGGAGGCCGAAGGCGCGCGGGCCGAGATCGCTCGGCTGCAGGAGGCTCTGGAAGCGGCGCTGCGAGCGGCGGCGAGCAAGGCCGCTCCCCCGCCCCCGAACGCATCGCCGCGGAGAACGCCGCCCTGGAGCGCCGGATCGCCGAGGTCGCCGATGCCCTGATGCAGGCGCAGGGGAGGCACAAGGCCGGCCGGAGCCGCGGATGCCGCCGGCGTCGCAGCTCGGCCAACCGGCGCCGCGGCCGACGCCCGCCGCGGCGGGATGACCCCGGCGGGAGCCGCAGGCGGTGTGCCCTGCGGCACATCGCGGCCGGCCCGGACCGGAGGGGCCGCCGTCGGCGGATCCGGATACCGCTCGGAAACACAACCCAAGTATTTGTCTTTACAGGGCTTTCCAGCCCCGATGAGGCGTCCGGCCCGATCCCGGCCGGCGCCTCGGCAGATCCGGCATCGCGTCGCGACCCTTGTCAGGTGACCGGTTTAGGGCCATGTCGCTGCCACTTCCCACGCTCTGCAAGGCTTCGACAGACATGATGCTCAGGCCGATGTCGCTCGCTCTCCTGACTGCCGGCAGCCTGATGGTGCTCGCCGGGCCGGCCCTGGCCCAGCGGGACGATCCCAATTTGAAGAAGTACTGCACCGGCGACTACATGACCTACTGCGGCAACCTGGCGCCGGACAGCCCCGAGGTCGATCGGTGCTTCGAGAAGAACATGAAGAAGATCTCGGTCAACTGCAAAAAGGCGATCGACTACTACGAGCAGACCCACAAGTAAGGCGATCGGAGGCCTCGGCTCAGGCCGAGGCCTCGGCCCGGTTCGCGGCCTCCAGGGCCTCGGCCAGGGCCTCGATGGTGAAGGGCTTGCGCAGGACCGTCTCGCCGGGGCCCGGGCGAGGTCCGTCCTGGCCGTCATCCGCCGGATGGCCGGTGGCGAAGATCACCCGCAGGTCGGGCCGCCGCCGCCGCGCTTCCGCCGCGAGCGTCGGTCCGTCGATGCCCGGCATCACCACGTCGGTGAACAGGACCGCCACGTGGCGCTCGCTGTCGAGGACGGCGAGCGCCGCCGCCCCGTCGGTGGCCGTTACGGTGCGGTAGCCGAGTTCGCCGATCGTCTCGGCGCTGGCGAGCCGCACCGCGGCATCGTCCTCCACCACCAGCACCGTCTGCCGGCTCCGCCCGGGCAAGGGCCCGGCGAGGCTCCCGCGCCCGGCGGTCTCGGCCGGCACGCCGTCGGCGCTCACCGGCAGGGTCAGCTCGATGGCGGTGCCCTGTCCGGGCTGGCTGTCGATGCGCACGCGCCCGCCCGACTGGGTGACGAAGCCGTAGACCTGGCTCAGGCCCAGGCCCGTCCCCCGTCCCTGCGGCTTGGTGGTGAAGAACGGCTCGAAGGCGCGGGCCACCACGTCCGGCGGCATGCCGGTGCCGGAATCCCGCACCGTGACCGACACCGCCTTCGTGCCGTCGTCGAGGGTGCCGTGCGCGGTCTCCAGCGCCAGCTTGCCGCCGCCCGGCATCGCGTCGCGGGCATTGACCGCGAGATTCAGGATCGCGTTCTCGAGCTGGTTCTGGTCGACGAAGATCGCCGGGGGATCGGCCATCAGGCGGGTCTCGACCCGGACGGTCTCGCCCAGCGTGCGGCGCAGGAGGTCGATCATCCCGCCGACGAGGCGGTTCGGATCGGTCGGGCGCGGTTCGAGCGGCTGCTGGCGGGCGAAGGCGAGGAGCCGGTGCGTCAGCTTCGCCGCCCGGTCGGTGCCGTCGAGGGCGCCGGCGATGAAGCGGCCGACATCGGTGTCGCCCCGGGCGATGCGGCGCTGCACCAGTTCGAGGGAACCGGTGATGACCGCCAGGAGGTTGTTGAAGTCGTGGGCGATGCCGCCGGTGAGCTGGCCCACCGCCTCCATCTTCTGGGCCTGGCGCAGCTGGTTCTCGGCGGCGATCCGCTGGGCGTGCTCGCGCTTGAGGTCGGAGAGCGCCTGCTGCTCGGCCCGCGCCCTGGCGAGCGCCAGCCAGGCCATCAGCACCAGGGTCAGGGCCGAGACGGTGGCGACGAGGCCGTAGACCCGCAGGTTGTCGTACCAGCGGTCCAGCGCGATCGCGGTCTCGACCGAGAAGGCGACCTCGACCGGATAATCGCCGATGCGGCGCCAGGCATAGAGCCGCTCGGCCTCGCCGGCCGGGGTGCCGGAGGCCGCGCCACCCTGCGGCCGGGCCCGGATCGCCCGCAGCAGCGGATCGGCCGGCGCCAGCCGCTCGTCGACCTCGGGGCCCGGCGGCTCGCGCACCAGGACCGCGCCGTCGGCGCGCAACAGCATCGCCCGGTGGTCGGTGGGCGCAGCGATCTCGGCATAGAAGCGGGCGAAATACTCGGTGCCGAGCAGGACCACGATCACGCCGTCGAAGCGGCCGTCGTCGGTCGAGCGGCGCCGGCTGACCATGAAGGCGGTGGTGCCGTCGGCCTCGCGCATGGCGGGGCTGACGAAGATCCCGATGTCGCGCGGGCGGTGGACCGAGAAGACGTCGCGCCCGGCGACGTCGCGGCCGAGATCGGCCTCGCGGCTCGCGGCCTGGATCTTTCCCTGCGGGTCGACCACCCAGACCGCCCGGGCCTGGGCCAGCGGCGCCTTCAGGCTCGCCAGGAACCCGCCGGTGGCGGGCGCGGCGATCTGGCTCCAGCTGCGGTCGAAGATGTAGTCGTCGACCCGGTCCATCGCCAGTTCGGCGGTGTCGAACACCTTCGAGGCGTGCTCGTGCATCACCGCCGCGGTGCGGACCACCGCGCTGTCCTCTTCCCGCAGTACCTCGGCCCGGTTCCACCACGCCGCGCCCACCAGGACGACGCACGGCACCAGGAAAGCCGCGGCGACGAGGAGCTGGTGCAGCCGCACCGTCGAAAGGCTCACGGGACACTCACAAACGCGACGGGAGCCGACGCGAGGATCGGCGAGAAGCTTAACCGTCGATGAAGGGATTGGCGAGCGAAACGATCTCCGTTCCATCGTCCCATGGGGAGCCTTCCGGCGTGGCTTTGTGTCGCTCGCGGATCGGCGGGACGCCCGGACCCAGCCCCGCACTCTCCCGGTGCTCCTTCCAACGCCGCCTTAACGGCCACGCTCGAATGCCGCGCAACCGTCCTTCGCAGGCAGTCCCCCGCAGGCTGTGAGTGCCGGGCTCGCCTCCCGGGATGCGGGCCGCTATGGTGCCGCCGCCACGCTTCTTATCGCTGTCCGGATCCCGCCCGTGTTCCGTCCCCGTACCCTCGTCCTCCTCGGCCTGATCGCCCTCTCGGCCGCCGCCTGCGGCCGGCGCGGCCCGCTCGAGCCGCCGCCCGCGGCGGCGCCGGCCGTGACGCCGCAAGCGGGGGCCGGTGCGGGCACGACCCGGCCGAAGACCGGGGCGGCCGCGGTCAACACCCTGCCGTCCGGCGTCGGGCTCTCGGCGGGCGCCTCCGCCCCCGATCCCGAGGACGAGCTGCCCTCGGCCGCCGTCGCGGCGCCGACCGGGATCCCGGCCCCGACCGAATCGTCGTCGCGCCGCCGCAAGGGCTACGTGATTCCCAAAGGCCCCTTCCCCCTCGACCCGCTGCTGTAGCCCCTGTTCGACCTGCGAAGAGTAAAGTTGCGAGAATTGTCTCTCCGACCCACGGCCTCATCCTGAGGTGCGACTGAAAGGAGCCTCGAAGGAGGGCTCCAGATGTCTCGCGATCCCTGGAACCCTCCTTCGAGGTCAGTCGATTTTCAATCGACTGATACCTCAGGATGAGGTCTCGTGTGGAATCGCGTGCCAAAGTGGATCGAACAGGCTCCCAGGCGCCCGCTAGGGTGCAAAGGCCGGCGGGTTTCGTGTAGAGGGCGCGTCTCACGCGCTCGCAGCAGGCGCGGCAGCGCCCGGACGTCGGTCACTCCCATGCACCATTTCACCTACCGCGACGGCGTGCTCCACGCCGAGGATGTCGACCTGGCACGGCTCGCGGGCGCGGTCGGCACCCCGTTCTACTGCTATGCCTCCGCCACCCTGGAGCGGCATTACCGGGTCTTCGCCGAGGCGTTCGCCGGTGACGACGCGCTCGTCTGCTACGCCATGAAGGCGAACTCGAACCAGGCGGTGCTCGCCACCCTGGCGCGGCTGGGCGCCGGCATGGACATCGTCTCGGAGGGCGAGTTGCGCCGGGCGCTCGCCGCCGGGGTGCCGGGCGAGCGGATCGTGTTTTCGGGCGTCGGCAAGACCGAGGGCGAGATGGCGGCGGCGCTCGACGCCGGCATCCTGTGCTTCAACGTCGAGAGCGAGCCCGAACTGGAGCAGCTGTCGCGGGTCGCCGCCGCCAGAGGCGCGACGGCGCCGGTCTCGATCCGGGTCAACCCGGACGTCGATGCCCGCACCCACGCCAAGATCTCGACCGGCAAGTCCGAGAACAAGTTCGGCATCCCGATCTCGCGCGCCCGCGAGGTCTACGACCGGGCCGCCCGCCTGCCGGGCCTGTCGCTGGTCGGCGTCGACATGCATATCGGCAGCCAGATCACCGATCTCGCGCCCTACGACAACGCCGCCGCCCTGCTCTGCGACCTTGCCCGCGACCTGATGGCGGCGGGCCACCGGCTCCACCACGTCGATTTCGGCGGCGGGCTCGGCATCCCCTACCGGGACGACAACGCGCCCCCGCCGGACCCGGCCGCCTTCGCGGCGGTGCTGCGGCCGCATTTCAAGCCGCTCGGCCTCAAGCCCGTCTTCGAGATCGGCCGGATGATCGCCGGCAATGCCGGGGTGCTCGTCACCCGGGTGCTCTACGTCAAGCACGGCGAGGGCCGCACCTTCGTGATCGTCGATGCGGCGATGAACGACCTGATCCGCCCGACCCTCTACGAGGCCTATCACGCGCTCCGCCCCGTCGCCGAGCCGAAGCCCGATGCGGCCCGCCTCACCGCCGACGTGGTCGGCCCGGTCTGCGAGAGCGGCGACTACCTGGCGCTCGCCCGCGAGATGCCCGAGGTGAAGCCCGGCGACCTGATCGCCGTGATGTCGGCCGGCGCCTACGGCGCCGTGCAGGCCTGCACCTACAACACCCGGCCGCTGGTGCCCGAGGTTCTGGTGCGCGGCTCCGACCACGCGGTGATCCGGCCGCGGCTCTCCTACGAGGAGCTGATCGGGCTCGACCGGGTGCCGGACTGGCTCTCGGCGCCGGCGGGCTGAACTCTTCTGATCTTTGCGGAGCGGATGGCGCCTCCGGGCGTGGTCCGCCTCCACGGGACTCGGCAGCTGCCTGAAGCCTGCTGGGTATGGGGCTCTCCCACGCGCAACCTCATCCTGAGGTGTCAGTCGATCGAAGATCGACTGACCTCGAAGGAGGTTTCCAGGGATAGCAGAGGCTTCTGGAGCCCTCCTTCGAGGCTCGTTTCACTCGCACCTCAGGATGAGGTCGCGGGTGGGAAGGGGCGGAGCCTCACATGAACGGTCCTGTCGTGCACAGTGGTCCGCCTCGTCTCCGGCCGCCCGCAACCCCTACTCCTTCAGATGGTCGAGCGGCAGCGCAGTCGTGTACTTCACCTGATCGAGCGCGAAGCTCGACCGGATCTTCGCCACCCCGGGGATCCGGGTGAGGTGATCGACGATCAGCCGCTGGTACTGGGCCAAGTCCTCGACCACGACGCGCAGCATGTAATCGGCCTCGCCGCTCATCAGGTAGCATTCCATCACCTCCGGCCGGTGCCGGATGGCGTCGGAGAAGGCCTGGAGGGCGGCCTGGGTCTGCTTCTCCAGCGAGACGTGGACGAAGACGTTGACGTGGAGGCCGAGCGCCTGCGGGTCGGCCACCGCGACGCAGCGCCGGATGATGCCCCGGGCCTTGAGGTCGGCGACCCGGCGCCAGCACGGCGAGGTCGAGAGGCCGACCGCCTCGGCGAGGTCGCCGATGCCGATCTCGCTGTCCTGCTGCAGGTGTTCGAGGATGCGGATCGAGGCCGGATCGAGGTCGACGGGTCTGGCCGGCACGGTCTTGTCTCCCGACGGGCGAAAGGCGGTCGAAACGACCGCCTAGCACGTCTCAGGCGGCAGACGCATCCCGGTCGTTCCACAGCCATGCCGCCCCGCGCACCCCCGAGGCGTCGCCGTGGCGGCTCTGCCGGATCGGCGTGTCGAAGCCTCCGCCGAAGATGTGAGGCGCGACCCGCTCCGGCAGGGCGTCATAAATCTCGGAAATCGTCGAGAGGCCGCCCCCGAGCACGATCACGTCCGGGTCGAGCACGTTGACGACACCGGCGATGCCGCGCCCGAGCCGGTCGAGCCAAGCCGAAAAAGTCGCCTGCGCCGCCGCGTCGCCCCCGCGCATCGCCGTGACGATCGCCTCGCCGGTCATCGTCCGGTCGGTGCGCCGGGCGTGATCGGCAGCCAATCCCGGCCCGGAGAGCCAGGTCTCGAGGCAGCCGTGGCGGCCGCAATAGCAGGCGGGGCCCGGCCGCTCGTCGTCGCGAGGGCTCGGCAGCGGGTTGTGGCCCCATTCCCCGGCGATGTGCCGGCGCCCGGACAGGGCCCGGCCCGACAGCGCGATGCCCGATCCGACGCCGGTGCCGAGGATCACCGCCCAGACGACGCCTTCCCCCTGCCCGGCCCCGTCGACCGCCTCGGACACCGCCAGGCAATTGGCGTCGTTCTCCAGCCGCACCGGGCGGGCGAGGACTCTTTCGAGATCCTCGCCCAGCGGCTGGCCGTTGAGCCAGGTCGAGTTGGCGTTCTTGACGAGGCCGGTCTCCGGCACCAGCGCGCCGGGGATGCCGACCCCGACGGTGCCGGTGCCGCCGGCCTCGGCTTCGAGGAAGCCGACGAGGCCGGCGATGGCCCGGAGCGAGGCGTCGTAATCGCCCCGCGGCGTCGCGACGCGCCGCTCGGCCAGGACCCGGCCGGCCTCGTCGAGGGCGATCCCGGCGATCTTGGTGCCGCCGAGATCGATGCCGATGCGAAGGACCGCCATCGCCGTCAGGGCGCGACCGGGACCGGCTTCTCGTCGGCGATCTCGGTGCCGATGGCGAGGGGATTGGCCATCACCTCGCGCAGCTTGACCGGATCGAGCTCGCCCTCCCAGCGGCTCACCACCACGCAGGCGACGCCGTTGCCGACGAGGTTGGTGAGCGCGCGGCACTCCGACATGAACTTGTCGATGCCGAGGATCAGCGCCATCGCGGCGACCGGGACCGGGTTACCGGGAATCGCCGCGAGCGTGGCGGCGAGCGTGATGAAGCCGGCGCCGGTGACGCCCGACGCCCCCTTCGAGGTCAGCATCGCGACCCCGATGATGGTAGCGTATTGCCCGAAGCTGAGATCCGCCCCCACGGCCTGGGCCAGGAACAGGGTCGCCAGCGTCATGTAGATGTTGGTGCCGTCGAGGTTGAACGAGTAGCCGGTCGGGATGACGAGGCCGACGACCGAATCCGAGGCGCCGAGCCGCTTCATCTTCTGCATCATGTGCGGCAGCACCGTCTCGGAGGACGAGGTGCCGAGCACGATCAGGAGCTCGTCCTTGATGTAGGCCAGGAACTTGAGGATCGAGAAGCCGGAGAAGCGCGCGATCGCCCCGAGCACCACGAGCACGAAGAGCAGGCTGGTGAGGTAGAAGGTGGCGACGAGGCCCGCGAGGTTGCCGAGCTTGCCGATGCCGTACTGGCCGATCGTGTAGGCCATGGCACCGAAGGCACCGATCGGCGCGAGCTTCACGATCATGCCGATGATGCGGAAGAAGATCTCGCCCGCCGCCTCGATGGCGTGGATCGCCGGCTTGCCGCGCTCGCCCAAGCCCGTGATGACGACGCCGGTCAGTACCGAGATCAGCAGGATCTGGAGCAGGTCGCCGCCCGCGAAGGCGTCGAAATAGCTCTTGGGGATGATCGCCATGATGTGGGCGACCGTGGAATCGGCCTGCGCCTTGCTGACGTAGCCGGCCACCGCCTTGGCGTCGAGCTGCTCGGCCGTGGCGCCGAAGCCGGCACCCGGCCGCACGATCTCGCCGACAACGACGCCGATGATCAGGGCGAGGGAGGACACGACCTCGAAATAGACGAGCGCCTTGAGGCCGACGCGGCCGACCTTCTTGAGGTCGCCGATCGACGCGATGCCGTGCACGATGGTGCAGAAGATGATCGGCGCGATCATCATCTTGATCAGCGCGATGAAGGCGTCGCCGAGCCACTTCATCGCCTTGGCGGTGTCGGGCGCCACGTAGCCGAGCAGCACGCCGAGGGCGATGGCGATCAGAACCTGGATGTAGAGGACCTTGTACCAGGGCTGCGACGAACCCGGGGCCGTCGCGGACGGCGTGGCGTGCTGCATGTTCGTTCTCTCCCCAGGGGACCGGCCGGCTCGACATCGGCCGTCGCGGCGCGGCCTTCGCCGCATGGCTGTCGGTGTGGAACAGGTCGCGGCGCGAACAGTGTAGGAAGTCCGCCCCGCCCGATCCAATTCGAAAATCCGGGATAACCCTGAGGTCGTCCCGGCTTACGGCCCCGCTGTCTTTGCGACATGGAGGGCCGGTGCCGTCTATCGTTGCCGCACCTCGGACACCGCCGCCGGACACCCGGCCGAAGACCGGGCGCGGTCCGGTCGGAACGCGGCGTGCCGCGTGAGCGCGGCCGCGTCAAGCGTCTGATGGATTACGGGGTGCCATTCAACCGTGCAACGCCGATTCGTCGCGACCGGCGGTGCGCGCCGGACACGAAAAATCCCGGGCTCCGGCTGGGGCGGAACCCGGGATGGGTCGGCATCGGGATGACTCGTCGGACGGAGGCCGCCCTCAGGGCGTCGGCTGGGTCCGGCGCGGGCGCACGGTCCAGCGCTCGAAGGCCGGTGTGCCGTCGTCGCGGGCGGCATCCCCGCCCGGCACCGCGGCGCCGAGCGCCTGGGACAGGCTCTCGATCACGTCGTCGATGCGGGCATCCGCATGCGGCTCGGGAGCCGGCGGCGGGGGCGGCGGCTGGTGCGCCTCTTGCGCGGCCTCGGCCTGGGGCGGCGGGGGCGGCGCCTCGTGGACCGGCTCGGGCTCGGGCTCGGGCGGCGGGGGCGGCGCCGGCTCGGGCGCAGGCGGCGTGGCGATGCGGCGGAGCGCGTTGACCACCCCGCCCTCGTCGCCGTTGCGGCTCGGCGCGGCGTAGCGGCCGAAGCCGTAGCGCGGCTCGATCAGGTCGAGCACGGCGTCGAGGGCGGCGTTGGACAGGCCGATCTCGCCGGGCTGCGGCACGCCCTGGAGCGCGATGCTGCGGCCCTCGTAGGCGGCATCCGCCGTGACCTCGGGGCCGAACCACGGCGGGGCCGGGAAACCGTTCGCCTCGTCGGGATTGTCGAACACCACCGAGACGACGTCGACGTTGCCGGGGGCGACGTAGCGGTCGATCAGGGCGTCGCGGCCGTTGCCGAGGGCCACCTGGGTGCGATCGTAGGCGGCGCGGCCGGCGCAGACGTCGAGGAGCGCGTCGCCATGGGCGCGCGGCACCTCGGTGCGCTCCTCGCTCGTCGTGCCGTTGTCGGAGGTCACCAGCACGAGATGGCACTGGCCACCGTCGACGCGCACGAACGAGGTCCGGCCGGATTGGGGCGGGAAGTAACCTTCGGTGATGCGGGAGGAGCCGCGCTCCTTGCGGATCAGGCGGACCAGCGCCGGCGCAACCTGGAAACGTCGTACGAGGGTCATACGCTCAACTCCACGGGGGTCGCGGCACCCGGCCGCGATCGGCGTCGATTCTCGCGTATCGACCGATCATGGCGCCGGAATCAAGGCCGCCCTCCCTCTACCCCCTGATTTATTGACGGAATTCCATCGTGCAATGCGGGATGCCGGGCCTCATGCGCGTTCCGATCGATCGCTTCGCGATGCGGAAAGCGGCTTCGCTCAGGCGTGTGAAGCCTACGGCTTCACCGCGCGGGCTGATGATACGAGATCCGGAAGTGATCGTCCGGATCTCGTATCATACCAATGGCCCAAGATGCTGACGCATCGGGCCATTGAGCCATCTCGAATTGTCTATGCCAAGCCGGAGGCTCGACGAAAATTCGAGAACGGAACCAAAGGTCGTTTCCAACGACCGTTGGCATCACGCCTGCCTTCGGCCTCGGACAGGTCGATCCGCTCGAACGGGATCGCGGAAAACGCCCGGTCTCCTCGCCTGCCCCCTTCCCGTTCCTCCCCATCGGTGACATCGACCGGGCCTGCGCCCGCTGCCGCCCAGGAGAAGTCCCGTGATCGTCTGCTTCGGCTCCCTGAACGCCGACCTGATCTTCCGCCTCCCCGAGATCCCGCGCTCGGGCCAGACCCTGCTGGCCGACGACCTCGCCGTGCAGGCGGGCGGCAAGGGGGCGAACCAGGCGGTGGCCGCGTCCCGGGACGGGGCGACGGTCGCGATGGTCGGCGCCGTCGGCGGCGACGCCCTCGCCGAGGTCGCGCTCTCGGGCCTGCGCGAGGCCGGCGCCGACATCGCCGGGGTGCGCACGGTCACGGCGGCGACGGGCTGCGCCTCGATCTGGATCGACGCGGCGGGCCGCAACCGCATCGTCGTGGCCCTCGGGGCGAACGCTCACGCCCGGGCGGACCAGGTCGCGGAGGCCGATCTCGCCCGGGCGACGTCGCTGCTCCTCCAGATGGAGGTGCCGGCGGCGGAGACCGCCGCGCTGCTGCGCCGGGCCCGGGCGTCGCACCTGCGCACGATCCTCAATCTCGCCCCCGCCCTGCCGCTCGACATCGAGACCCTGCGCCTCGCCGGCCTCCTCGTCGTCAACGAGGACGAGGCGGAGGCGACCGCCGCGCGGCTCGGCTGCGCGCCGGACGCGGCGTCCCTGCGGGCGGCGCTCGGGATCGACGTGGTGCGCACCCTCGGCGAGGCCGGCTCCGAGGCGGCGACGGCGGACGGCGCCTGGCACGTCCCGGCCCGGGCGATCGACCCGGTCGACACCACCGCGGCGGGCGATTGCTTCGTCGGCGTCCTCGCGGCGGCGCTCGATCGCGGCGCGCCGTTGCGCGCGGCGATGGAGCGGGCGAGCGTCGCGGCGGCCCTCGCCTGCGGGCGGCGGGGCAGCCAGGCGAGCCTGCCGTGGCACGCCGAGACCGACCGGGCGCTCGGGGCCTGATCGGGCGGCCTCGCTCAGACCGGGCAGGTTCCGGGATCGGCCGCGACCGGGAAGGCGGCCTCCCGCGCCTTGATGAGGGCGACGACCGTGTCGTTGACCGGGGTCGGCACGCCGCATGAGCGCCCGAGCCGCGGGATCGCGCCGTTGATGGCCTCGACCTCGCCGCGGCGCCCGGCCCGGTGGTCGAGCAGCATCGAGGGCCGCGCCTCGGGAATCTTGCCGCCGAGGCCGCGGATATGCGCGATCGGATCGCCGACCTGGAGCGTCACCCCCAGCGCCGCCGCCACCGCGACCGCCTCCTCGGCGCAGGCGCGCGCCACCCGCCAGGCCTCCGGATCGGCCATCACGCCGCCGATCGTCAGGCCCGTGAGCGTGGTGGTGCCCGAGAAGGTGACGTTCATGATCAGCTTCTCCCACACCATCCGGCCGAGATCGTCGAACAGGCTGGTCCTGAACCCGGCCGAGTCCCAGATCGCCGCCGCGGCTTCCAGGCGCTCCCGGGGCAGGCCCGCGAAGGCGCCGAAGCGGATCATCTCGAGGCCGTTATGGTGGGCGTGGCCGGGGCCGCGCATCGAGGCGCCGAAGCCGCCGACCACCCCGACGGCGATCCGGTCCGGGTCGACGAATGTCGCCGCCACCTCCGGCGAGCCGAGCCCGTTCTGGATCGTCTGCACCACCGTCCCGGGCCCGATCAGCGGGGCGCAACTCCTGGCCGCCGCCGCGACGTCGAAGGCCTTGGTGGCGACGATGACGAGGTCGCAGGGGCCGATTCCCGCCGTCGTCGTGCCGGCGCTCGCGAGCCGCACGGTGCGGTCGCCGCTCGCCCCCTCGACGCGCAGGCCGTTCTCCCGCATCGCCGCCGCATGGTCGGCCCAGAGCGTGACGGCATGCACCGCGTGGCCCGCCGACGTCATGAGTCCCGCATAGACCGAGCCCATGGCTCCGCATCCGACGATCGCGACCTTCGCCATCCTGTTCCCTCCCGGGGGCATCGTCCGGTTCCGGCGCGCCCGTCTCGTTGGAGGACAATCGATAGGACCTGCGGGCCGCTGTCCAGATGGAAAGATCGGTGCGGGAAGCCTCCTCTCCCCGCGGGCGGGGAGAGGGCTGTGTCTCCGTTCAGGAGACGCAGCAAGCGGAGGCGCAGCCGGAGCGAGGGTGAGGGGGTGCCTCAGGATGAGGCTCATCCGGAAACACCCCCTCACCCTCGCCCTTCGGGCTCGCTGCGCTCCCTAGACGGGAGCACAGCCCTCTCCCCGCCCGCGGGGAGAGGAGAGAGCCCGCGCCACGTCTTTGCCCGGACGGCCCTGCGCCCGCCGAGAGAGGGGGAAGTCCGCGCTTTTCCGTATCCCCGGGGTAAGCCGGGGCCAGGCAGACGAACGG
Organism: Methylobacterium aquaticum; assembly: GCF_016804325.1. Lineage (NCBI taxonomy): Bacteria > Pseudomonadati > Pseudomonadota > Alphaproteobacteria > Hyphomicrobiales > Methylobacteriaceae > Methylobacterium > Methylobacterium aquaticum. Next base: position 960,656 of record NZ_CP043627.1, on the reverse strand, counting down.
AACACTGTGCATCGTCGCTGGCCGATCCGGCGCCGCTGGCCTATCAGACGGTAGGAGCTTTCCTCTCATTCGTCATACAAGGAGCCTGATGCCCAAGCTGGCGAGCCTCGCCGTCGCTGCCTTGCTGCTGGTAGGCGCCGTTCCGCATGAGGCGAGCGCGGAGCCGTCCGGCCCGCAGCTTACCTATTCCTGGCCGACCAATGTCGGCCCGCTGAACCCGCATCTCTACGCGCCCAACCAGATGTTCGCGCAAGCCAGCGTCTACGAGCCGCTGGTGAAGGTGCAGGCCGACGGCACGGTGGGACCCTGGCTCGCCACCGCCTGGACGATCTCGCCGGACGGGCGGACCTACGACTTCACCCTGCGCCCCGGCGTCACCTTCAGCGACGGGACGCCGTTCGATGCCGCAGCGGTGAAGGCGAATGTCGACGCGATCCTGGCCAACCGCGCGCGCCACGACTGGCTCGACCTGACCCGGCAGATCGACCGCACCGAGGTCGCCGGCCCCCTCGCCTTCCGGCTGGTGCTCAAGGCCGCCCACGATCCGACCTTGCGGGAACTCGCGCTGCCGCGGCCCTTCCGCTTCGTCTCGCCCGCCGCAATGGGGCCGGGCGGCACCACCGCCCAAGGCATCACGGCGCCGGTCGGCACCGGGCCGTGGCGGCTCGTCGAGACCCGGCTCGGCATCTCCGATACGTTCGCCGCCAACCCGACCTACTGGGGCGACAAGCCGGCCTTCGCGCGCCTCGTCGTCAAGGTCATCCCGGATCCCAACACCCGCGCCATCGCGCTCCAGACCGGCGAGGTCGATCTCGTCTACGGCGCCGCCGGGCAGATTCCGTCGGAGGCCTTCCTGCGCCTGCGCGACCAGGCCCCGGCCTTCTCCGCCGCCGTGTCGGGCCCGCTCGCCACCCGGGTCCTCGCGCTCAACTCCGCGCGCTTTCCCACCGACGATCCGGCGGTGCGGCACGCGATCAACCGGGCGGTCGACAAGGACACCCTGGTCCGCACCGTCCTCGACGGGCTCGAGCCCCGGGCCGATTTCCTGTTTTCCCCACGATCCCCTACGCCGATGTCGGGCTCGCGCCCTACCCCTTCGACCGGGCGGCGGCGGACAGCCTCCTCGACGGGGCCGGCTGGGCGAAGGGCCGCGACGGGATGCGGGCGAAGGCCGGGCGCCCGCTGGCGGTCGAACTCGATTTCGTCGGCACCAACGCACAGCAGAAGGCGATCGCCGAGGTGATCCAGGCCGACCTCGCCCGCATCGGCATCGCCGTGCGCCTCGTCGGCGAGGAGGAGAGCGCGATCCTCGCCCGCCAGAAGGACGGGCGCTTCGGCCTGATCTTCGGCGAGACCTGGGGCCCGCCCTACGATCCGGCCTCCTTCGTCAGCGCGATGCGGGCGCCGTCCCACGCCGATTACCAGGCGCAGAAGGGCCTGCCCGACAAGGCGGAGATCGACGCCACGATCACGGCGGCGCTCGCCGCGACCGACCCGGGCGAGCGGCAGCGCCTCTACGCGAAGCTCCTGACCGCGCTCCACGCGGCGGCAATCTACCTGCCGATCTCCCACGCCGTGGCGATCGAGGTCCACCGCGCCACGGTCGCGGGCGTGCGGTTCGGCGCGACGCTCAACGAGATCCCCTTCGCGGCCATGCGGCCGGCGGGAGGGGCCCGCTGATGCTGCGCTTTGCCGCCGCCCGCCTGGCGCTGATCCCCCCGATGCTGCTCGGCGTCTCGCTCCTCGTCTTCACCATGCTGCGGCTGGGGCCGGGCGACCCGGCGCTCGACTACTTGCGCCTGTCGCAGGTCCCGCCGACCGATGCGGCCATCGCCGATGCGCGGGCGATGCTCGGCCTCGACCGGGCCTTCGCGGTCCAGTACCTCGACTGGCTGCGGCACGCGCTGCAGGGCGATTTCGGCCTCTCCTACGCCACCCGCCGGCCGGTGCTGCCGGAGCTTCTGGGCTACCTGCCCGCCACCCTCGAACTCGCCGGGACGGCGCTCGTGGTCAGCCTCGCCACGAGCCTGCCGCTCGGCGCCTGGGCGGCCGGGCATCGCGGCGGATGGCAGGACCGGCTGGTGCGCGGCATCGCGGTGCTCGGGGTCTCGCTGCCGAATTTCTGGGTCGCCTTCCTGCTCGTCGCGGCCTTCTCGGTGTGGCTCGGCTGGCTGCCGGCGATGGGGAGCGGCACGGCGCTCCACCTCGTCATGCCGGCGCTCGCGATCGGCCTGATGTCGCTCTCGGTCAATGCCCGGCTCCTGCGGGCGAGCATGCTGGAGGTCGCGGGCGCACGCCACGTGCTCTACGCCCGCCTGCGCGGTCTTCCCGAGCGCGCCGTGACCCGCCGCCACGTGTTTCGCAACGCCCTCGTGCCCGTCGTCACGGCGACGGGGATGCATGTCGGCGAGCTCCTGGGCGGCGCGCTGGTGGTCGAGACGATCTTTTCCTGGCCGGGCATCGGCCGCTACGCCGTCTCGGCGATCTACGACCGCGACTATCCGGTGATCCAGTGCTTCACCCTGGTGATGACGGTGGTGTTCGTCCTGAGCAACCTCGCGGTCGACCTCGTCTATGCCTGGCTCGATCCGCGCATCCGCCTCGGGGGAGACGCCGCGTGAGCATCGCCGGATTCGCCCTCTCCCGGCCGGGACCCGTTGCCGTCGCCGGCGGGCTCGCCGCCGGCTTCGTGCTGCTCGCCCTCGTCGGACCGCTCGCGGCGCCCCACGATCCCCTGGCGGTCGATCTCACCCACCGCTTCGAGGCGCCCGGGCTGTCCCATCTCCTCGGCACCGACCATCTCGGCCGCGACATCCTCTCCCGCCTGATCGCCGGGCCCGCACCACCCTCGGCTCGGTCCTCGTCGTCCTCGGCCTCGTTCTCGCGCTCGGCCTCGCGGTCGGGGGGCTCGCCGGGATGGTGGGCGGAAAGGTCGACGCCGTCCTGATGCGCCTGTGCGACGTCTTCCTCACCGTGCCGACCTTCGTGCTGGCCCTGTTCATGGTCGGGGCGCTGGGCACCGGCCTCGTCAACGTGGTGGCGGCGATCGTGCTGTCGCACTGGGCCTGGTACGCCCGCATCGTGCGCGGCCTCGTGCTCGAGCTGAAGACCCGCGACTACGTTCTGGCGGCGCGGATCGCCGGCGCGCCGCCCTTCGCCATCTTCGCCGAGCACGTGCTGCCCGGCGTGGTGCCGCCGCTCGCCGCGCTCGCCACCCTCGATATCGGCCACATGGCGCTCCACGTCGCCGGGCTCTCCTTCCTCGGCCTCGGGGTGCAGCCGCCGACCCCGGAATGGGGAGTGATGATCAACGACGCCCGCCCGTTCTTCTGGACCCGGCCGTTCGTCGTGGTCTGGCCGGGCCTGGCGATCGCGCTCGCGGTCTTCGCCTTCAACCGCCTCGGCGACGCCCTGCGCGACCGCCTCGACCCGACCCTCGTCGCGGGACGCGGCCTGTGAGCGCGGGGACGCTGCGCATCGAGGGCCTGTCCATCCAGACTTGGCGCGGGCGCGAGCCGGTGCCCCTGGTGCGGGACGTGACCCTGGACCTGCACAGAGGCGAGGTCCTGGCCCTCGTCGGCGCCAGCGGCTCCGGCAAGTCGCTCGCCTGCGCCGGCCTCCTCGGCGTGCTGCCGCCGGGCACGAAGGCGGCGGGCGGGCGCATCCTCCTCGACGGCGCGGAGGTGCGGCCCGCCGCCTTGCGCGGCCGGGCCGTCGCCAGCGTGCTCCAGGCCCCGCGCACCGCCTTCAACCCCCTGCGGACGATCCGCGACCATGCCGGCGAGACCCTGGCGGTGGCGGGAATCAGCGGCCGGGCCGGGCGGGGGGCCATGACCGAGGCCCTGCGGGAGGTCCTGGACGCGGTCGGGCTCGGCGAGGATCCGGGCGTGCCGGACCTCTACCCGTTCCAGATGTCGGGCGGGATGCTGCAACGGGCGATGATCGCCCTGGCGCTCCTCTCCCGGGCGCCCTTCCTCGTCGCCGACGAGCCGACCACCGACCTCGACCTCGTCGCGCAGGCCGGCATCCTCGATCTCCTCGCCCGGCTCGTCCGCACGCACGACCTGGGATTGCTGATCGTGACCCACGATTTCGGCGTCGTCGCCCGCCTCGCCGACCGGGTGGCGGTGATGGAGGACGGCCGCATCGTCGAGACGGGCGAGGCCGCCCGACTGTTCGCTGCGCCCGCGCATCCGGCGACGCAGGCTCTTCTCGCCGCCCATCGCGCGCTGCACGAGGTCATGGCATGACGGCGTTGCTGACGGCGGACGGGCTCGGCAAGACCTATCCGGGCACCGGCTGGCGGAAGGCCGTCCGGCCGGTCCTGGCCGGGATCGACCTCGCCCTGGCGGAGGGCGAGTGCGTCGCCCTGATCGGCCGCAGCGGCTCGGGCAAGAGCACGCTCGCCCGCCTGCTCCTCGGGCTGGAAGACGCCGATGCCGGGACGGTGCGGTTTCGCGGCACGCCCCTCGGCACCCTCGACCGCGACGGCCGGCGGGCCCTGCGCGCCGCCGTGCAGATGGTGCTCCAGGATCCGCTCTCCGCGGTGAACCCCCGGCACACGGTCGGGCGGATCGTCGCCGAGCCCCTGCGCCACCTGACCGGCCTGTCGCGCCCCGAGCGGGAGGCGCGGGTTGCCGAGACCCTCGACATGGTCGGCCTCGATCCCGCCGCGGCCGGCCGCCTGCCCGGCCAGCTCTCCGGTGGCCAGGTGCAGCGGGTGGGGCTCGCCCGGGCGCTCGCCACCCGGCCCGCCCTCATCGTCCTCGACGAGGCGGTCTCGAACCTGGACGCGCCGCGCCAGGTCGATATCCTCGACCGCCTGTCGGACCTGCGCCGCCGGCACGGGACCGCCTTCCTCCTCGTCACCCACGACGTGCGGCTGGCGCGCCGCTTCGCCGACCGGGTCGTGGTGCTGAGCGAGGGGCGGATCGTCGACATGTCGGCGTGCAGGCCGGCCCTCGCCCTGACGCACCCGGCGGCGCGCGCCCTCCTGGACGCCGTCCTGCCGGCCATGCCTTGAGGAGACCGGTCGATGCAGCGGATCACCGTCACCCTCGATCCGGACCTCGTCGCCGAGGTCGACCGGGTCGCCGAGCGGCGCGGCTATGCCGGCCGTTCGGAGGCGATGCGCGACCTCCTGCGGCGCGGCCTCGCCGAGGCCCGCCGCGCCCTCGATCCCGACCTGTCGGGCGTCGCGACCTTCACCTTCGTGGCCGAGGCCGGCGTGCGCGATCTCGGCCAGCGCCTGGCGGCGATCCAGCAGCGGCGGCACGACCTCGTGATCGCGCAGCTCACGGTGCCCCTCGACCACGAGGCGAGCCTGCACACGCTCCTCGTCCGCGGCCGGGTGCGGGACATCCTCGATTTCGCCGACGAGGTCGCGACCCAGCGCGGCATCCGCCACGACAGCCTCTCGATCATCCCGGCCCGGATCGAGCTCGGCCACCACGATCACGGCCCCGATCCGCAGCCCCGGGATTCGCATCCCCGGGACCCGCATCCCCATGAGCATATCCGGACGTGATCCGCGCCGGTCGCGGCACGGTCCGGACGGGTGCGGCGGCGCCCATGCCCCCCGACACCCACACCCCTGAAAGGAGCCACGCATGACCCCCGAACAGAAGCTCGCCGAGCTCGGCCTGACCCTGCCCCAGGTGCCGGTGCCGGTCGCCAACTACGTGCCCTACCGCATCGTCGGCGACCTGCTCTACCTCTCGGGCCAGGGCCCGAAGCGCCCGGACGGCACCTACCGCCCCGGCCGGCTCGGCCGCGACGCCACGATCGAGGAGGGCTATGCCGACGCGCAACTGGCCGGCCTTCAGCTCCTCGCCGTCGCCAAGGCGGCGCTCGGCGACCTGTCGCGGATCAAGGCCGTGGTGAAGCTCCTCGGGATGGTCAATGCCGAGCCCGATTTCGCCGACCATCCGAAGGTCATCAACGGCTGCTCGGACCTCTTGGTGAACGTGCTCGGCGATGCCGGCCGCCATGCCCGCTCGGCGGTCGGCATGGGCTCGCTGCCCAACGCCATGACGGTCGAGGTCGAGGCGATCCTGCAGATCACGCCTTGAGGCGAATCAAGGCGCTCCGCCGGGTTCGGTCGGGTGCGCGTCGCTCGCGCGACGTGCCGGGAACAGGATAAGGACGGAGACCCTTTCTCTCGGGCATCGTCCGGGATCGGCGCTAGCGTCGATCCGGTCGTCCCGACTCCCTCCGCGTCTTTCGGGCAACCTCGGAACGGCGCGGAGGACCTGAAAACCGGCAAGACCGATCGAACGGAAACTTTTCCTGTCGGATCAAGCGATGATATTTTGCGTCGCGGCCTCGGATCCAACGACCGGCTCCGCCTCGGACCGTCGAACGGTCCCCCGATCCCGGTCGCTGCCGGACGAAAGCGGCCGGAGATAGACGTCGTCGAAGCAGGCGACCTTCCGCAGGGCCGCGACGTCCGGGATGCCGAGTCGCTGCCGCCTGAGCGTGATCAGGCCGGCCTGGCGCAGTTCCTGGAGCGTGCGGTTCACGTGGACGGTCGAGATCCCGACCGTCTCGCCGAGATCCTCCTGCGTGAGCGGCAGAAGACAACCGGTCTCGTCGGCCAGCCCGACCGCCTGCAGGCGGGAGACGATCTCGCAGAACAGGTGTGCGATGCGCTCCCGGGCGGTGCGAAACCCGATATTGGCGGTCCATTCCCGCTGAATGGCCGATGTCGCCAGCATGTCGAGCCAGACGGCGCGCCGGATGGACGGATGGCTTTCCATCGCGGCGAGGAGGATGGGACCGGGAATCCGGGCGGCGCGCACCGGCGTCAGCGTGCCGATCGCGTAGTTGACGGGGCTGGGACAATCGATCGGGGCCCCGCACAGGTCCCCGGGCAGGAGATAGGCGGTGATGTGCCGGCGTCCGTCCTCCAGTTGCTTGTAGAGGCAGGCCCAGCCCTCGAGGACCGCCCACACCGCCTTGGCGGCGGCTCCCTCCTGGAGCAGGTCGCGGCCGGGGCCGATCCAGGCGGCCTCGTGGACGAGCCGGGCCAGGACCGCCTCGTCTTCCGGCGGGAGGTGGACGTAGCGGCCGAGCTTGCGGATCAGGTGATGGGGCATCCCCGGCCTCGGCCTCGACGGTCCCGGCAGGAGGATGCGGGTCGCCGGGCCTCCCGCATTGATCTGGATCAAACGGGCCGTCACGCTCCGGGCCGGGCCGGCTCACTCGACGGTGTTGGGCGCCACGACGTTGCCGGTCCCGTGATCGCCGTTGTCGATGCTGCTGCCGAAGGGGTAGCCCGCATCCTCGCCGCAGGTCAGCCGCCAGCCGTTGCGGGAATTCACCACGATCGCCGCGGCCGGGAAGAAGCCGCCGGTGCGAAAGCGGTTGCCGGTGACCACGTTGTCGGACGGCGTCTGGTGGCGCACCGTGCCGCCCTCGCCGCAATTCCGGTAGAGGCGCACGCCGCCCTGCCCGCGCAGCACGAACCGGTTGCCGGTGATGCGGTTGCGCGCCGAACCGTCGACGGCGACGGCCTCGCGCGCGGTCTCGGTCTCGATGTCGTTGTCCTCGATGCGGTTCTCGGCGCTCTCGGCGTCGAGGTAGAGCGCAGTCGAGACCGAGCGGCCGGCGAGCCGCGAGCCCTGCAGGGTGACCCGGGTGACGCCGGGTCCGAGATAGAGCGGAATCGGCCCGGCCGCGACGATGGTCGTGCCGGTGATCGTCACGCCGGTCGGCGCGGCGGCTTGCGCGCGCTCGGTATGGCCCAGGCTGTGGGAGGAATCGCGGAGCAGGGGCCCCTGCCCGTTCTCGCCCATGCCCCAGATCCGGACATGGCCGAACACCGTGCAGTCGCGGATACGGATGTCGGAGGGGCGGTCCCAGGCCTCGCCCGGGCGGGTGGGAGCCTTCGAGCGGATCGCGATCGTGTAGGCGCCGAGATGAGCCGGCACGTCCGGCCGGCCGAGGGTGGCGCCGGCGCAATCGAGCGTGAGGCCGGAGGCCCGCCCGCCCTCGATCTCGATGCGCTTGAGGATGCGATCGCCGGGCGACAGGCGCAGGCTGCAGGTGAGGGAGACGGCGTCGTCGTCGACCGTCGGCGGCGCACGCAGACGCGCGAGAACGGCCGCGTCACAGGGCGCGGCCGTTGCTGCCCGCACGAGGGCGGGAGGTTCGGGGGGGAAGGGTGCCGGGATCACGCCGTGAGCCGGCGGAGCACGCCCACCCCGCCGGGATGGCGGGAGGGACGCGCCGACTTGCCTACCACCGGCCGCTGCTGGAGGAGTGCATGCTGCGCTCGACCGCCGCGAGGGCGCTGGCCTCGGCCTTGGCCTCGGTCGGATGCGGGCGATCGGAGCGCTCGATCAGCTTGCCGTTCCGGCGGATGGCCCACTGGTACTGGCCGGCCGGCTTGGTGATGGGAGAAATCTCGATGGTGAAGGGAGTGGAAGTGTTGTCTGCCATGACGCCGATATAGGGGAGGCGCGCGCGGATTTCCACCCGCCTGCCCCCGGATCGACGCGCAGCCGTCATGCACGCGGGTCGGGGATGCCGTCCCGGCGCTCGGCGTCGGCGGCCGCATCCTCGCCGAAATCCCTCGCACGGCCGGGTCGGGTCGTGGAATCCGCGCCCCGCGCGGCACGGTCGAGACACCCCTCCTCCGCGCGACGCCGGTTGCGAGACTTCGGCATGCGCCACCCCCGCCGCCGGGGACGAGTCGCCGGGAGCCGTTCCGGGGCCGGGGACGGTAGGCGACGTGTTGCCGTTCCGCATCACCCTGCGGATTTCACCTCCCCGCATGCTCCGCACCGATCCGCCGGACGTGCTCGGTGTCCCGTTGTTTCTTGCAGAAACACAACGGCTTGCCTTGGCACGGCACGTCCACTCTGGAATCAGACGAAATAAGATGAAGAAGTCACGGCATGACATGCTCTTGTGAGATCGTATTCGGGGTGATTGATTGATCAAGCGATAGTTTAGAGAAGTTCGGAGTTGGGGAATGCCGGCAATCTCGATCGATGCGCTGCATCGTGGCGAGGGCGTGAAGCTGCGGCGATTCCTCACGCGCCGTCTCGGCGACCCGGTGGACGCGGCCGACGCGCATCAGGAGACCTATCTCCTGATGATCGCGGCGCTCGCGCGGACGAAGATCGAGCAGCCCTCGGCCTTCCTGTTCCAGATCGCCAGCAACGTGGCGCGCCGGATGCGCAACCGGCAGCGGCTGGAGGGCACGATCTTCCAGGCGATCGACGAGGACGACTGGGCCGGCCTCGCCGACCGCCACGCCCTGCCGGAGCGACAGGCGATGGCCCGCCAGGATCTTCGGCGGCTGGCCGCCGCCATCGACGAATTGCCGCCGCGGTGCCGCGAGGTCTTCCTGCTCGCGCGCATCGACGGTCTGGCGAACGGCGAGGTGGCGGACAGGCTCGGCATCAGCCGGAACATGGTCGAGAAGCACCTGATCAAGGCGCTCCTGCATTGCCGGCGCCGCTGCGGCGATCTTTTCTGAGGAACGGATGTCAGGAATCCGACGGCTCGGCGATCATAGAGCGTAGGGCTTGCCGCCCCGGACCGTCCGGGCGCGACAGGATCCTCGAGGACGCCGGTGGCCATCGACGAGACCCAGGACGACGGACCCCATGACGGCGACGATCCGACCGACGCGGCTGCCGCCGCCTGGGTCGTGCGCCTCTCCTCGACCGATGCCACCGAGGCCGACCGGGCGGCGTTCGAGGCCTGGTGCGCGGCCGATCCGGTCCATGCCGTCGCCTATGCCGAGATGGACGCCCTGTGGCGCCGGCTCGGCCACCTGCCGGATCGCGAATCCCCGCCCCCCGCGTCCCGGTTCGAACAAAAGCCGCGGCCCGACAGGCCCGGCCTGCCTCGCCGCCCTCCTCGTCCTCGGGAGCGCCCTGGCCTACCGGGCCGGCCTCGCCGACTGGGTGCGCGCCGATCTGTGGAGCGGGGTCGGCGACATCACCCACGCGACCCTGCCCGACGGCAGCCGCGTCGACCTGAATACCGGCACGGCGCTCGCCCTGCATTTCGGCGACCGGGAGCGCCGGGTCGCGCTCCTGCGCGGCGAGGCGGTGTTCGACGTCGTCCGCGATCCCGGACGGCCCTTCATCGTCGAGGGCGGCGGGCTCAGCGTCCGGGCCGTCGGCACGGTGTTCTACGTCCGCGCCGACGGCGCCGGCCGGCCGGTCGGCGTCGCCGAGGGTCGCGTCGCCGTCACGGCGGCGGGCCGGCCGCTCGAGGTCGCGGCCGGAGAGGCGCTCGCCGACGGCGACGCGCCCCGGGTCGTCGCGGCGGATGTCGCCCGGGCGATGGCCTGGCGCGACGGGCGCCTGATCGTCTCGGGCGAGCGCCTGTCCGAGGTGCTGGCCGAGCTCGCGCGCTACAGACCCGGGCGCATCCTCCTCCTCGACGGGCAGGCCGGCGCGCGGCGCGTCACCGGCGCCTTCGACCCGCACCACACCGACGACGCCCTCGACGCGATCGCCGCCAGCCTGTCGCTTCGCGTCACCCGGGTCACTCCGCTCCTGGTCCTGGTCGGCTCGCCGCTCTGAAACTTTTTTCGAGAAATCGCGCGATCGGACGTCAGGAGTTTGCCGCCCCGTTGATCTCAAGCCTGTGAGGCAGGGGAGAGAGCGCACGTGAAGCGCCGCCCCTTCGAACGGACGGACGGGGTATTCGGACATGGCGGCGCGGGAGCGTGGTGGGGTGGGTGGACGGCTGGCCGGGATGGCGCTCGCCGGCGTGTCGCTGCTGGTGCTGGTGCCGGCGGCCCAGGGTCAGACGACACTGCCGCGCGAGAAACCCGAGGCGACGCAGGGGCCCGGCGACACCGTCGCCCTGTCGATCCCGAACGGTCCGCTCGAACCGGCGCTCGTCCGCTTCACCGAGCAGGCCGGGGTCAAGCTGGTCTACGGGACCGACCTGACGCAATCCCTGACGACGACCGGCCTCGAGGGCACGTTCCAGCCCCTCGACGCCCTGCGCCGGCTCCTCGACGGGACCGGCCTGGCCTATCGCAGCGTGAGCCCCTCCACCCTCACCCTCGTCAATCCGCGCTACGCCCAGCTCGGCGGGAGCGCGGAGCAAGCCGTGCGCCTCGACGAGATCGTCGTCGAGGGCCGGCCCGCCGGGGCCCGCGCCGGGGACAGGGGGCTGCCGCCGCCGACCGGGACGGTAGGCCAGCCCCCGCCGCCCTATGCCGGCGGCCAGGTCGCGACCGGCACCCGGGTCGGCTTCCTGGGCAACCGCTCGGTGCTCACGACGCCGTTCAACGTGACCGGCTTCACCGAGAAGCTGATCGCCGACCAGCAATCCCGCACCGTCGCCGACGTGGTGCTGAACGATTCGTCCGTGCGCAACGACGCGCCGCCCTTCAGCGAGCGCGACTCGTTCTTCATCCGCGGCTTCCCGGTCACCAGCCTCGACGTCGCCTTCGACGGCCTGTTCTACCTCGCCAACCCGCGGCGCTCCTACGCGGTCGGCCTGGAGCGGATCGAGATCCTGAAGGGCCCCTCGGCGCTCATCAGCGGCGGCACCGGCCGGGTCGGCGGCACGATCAACCTGATCCCCAAGCGCGCCTACGACGAGCCGCTGACCCGGCTCACCACGACCTATCTCAGCGATTCGCAGGTCTGGACCCACGCCGATCTCGGCCGCCGCTTCGGCCCGTCGAAGGAATGGGGCGTGCGGACCAACCTGTCCTATCGCAACGGCAACACGGCGCTCGACAAGAACGCCATCGAGGTCGGCGTCGCGACGCTCGGCCTCGACTATCGCGGCGAGCGCCTGCGCGCCTCGCTCGACCTCGTCCACAACACCCAGAACGTCACCGCGCCGACCTCGCTGTTCAACGCGGTCGCGCCCGGGATCCCGATTCCGCGGGCGCCCAATCCCCGGCTCAACACGGCAAGCTCGCTCGAATACATCGACAGCCGCTACAACATGGCGGCGGGCCGGGTCGAATACGACATCCTGCCCGACATGACGGTCTACGCCGCCGGCGGCGTCAGCCGCTACAACGAGGACTTCCTGACCTCGTCCTACCGGATCACCAGCGTGACCGGCCAGGCGACCAACTCGCTCGCCATCCAGCCGCAGGAGATCTCCGGCATGACCGGCGAGGTCGGCCTGCGGGCGAAGTTCCAGACCGGCTTCATCGGCCACCAGATCAACGTCGCGGCGGTCGAGGCGGACAACCGGAACTATCGCGGCGGCTTCCTCGCCCCGACGCTGCCGGTGTTCCAGACCAACATCTACGATCCGGTCCACCTGCCCCGGGGCTCGGTCGCCACCGCCCTTCTGCCGCGCTCCGATAACGGCCGGCCGCTCTTCGCCAAGCTCGCCGTGCGCAGCGTCGGCCTCGCCGACACCCTGTCGCTCGGCGACGACCGCTTCCTGCTGACGCTGGGCGGGCGCTTCCAGCAGATCGACCAGCAGAGCTACAACACCCGCCCCGGCACGGGCTTCGGCAACCTCGCGGCGACCTACGACCAGGGTCGCTTCAGCCCGGCCCTGGCGGCGGTGTTCCGCCCGACCGACAACCTCTCGTTCTACGGCAACTACATCGAGGCGCTCGATCCCGGGCCGTCGCCGCCGCTCACCGCGGTCAACGCCAACGAGATCTTCGCCCCCGTCGTCAACCGGCAGCGGGAATTCGGCGCCAAGTACGATTTCGGCACGGTGGCGGTCACCGCCTCGCTGTTCGAGATCGAGCAGCCCAACGGCTTCACCGATCCGGGCACCAACCGGTTCTCGGTGAGCGGCCTCCAGCGCAACCGCGGCCTCGAACTGACGGCCTTCGGCGAACCGCTGCCGGGAGTGCGCCTCGTCGGCGGCGTCACCTTCCTCGACGGGCGCCTCGTCAACACCCTCAACCGCCAGTTCGACGGCAACCGCGCCCCCGGCGTCCCGGACGTCGCGTTCAACCTCTACGGCGAGGTCGACCTGCCGCCGTGGCTCGCCCCCGGCCTGACGCTGACCGGCCGCGCGATCTACACCAGCGGCCAGTTCTACAACCAGGCCAACACGCAGAGCGTGCCCGACTGGACGCGCTTCGATGCCGGCCTGCGCTACACCTTCGCGGGCGCGTCGGGAAAACCGGTGACGGTGCGGGCGATCGTCGAGAACGTCTTCGACAACGCGTACTGGGCCTCGGCCGCCCGCGGCTTCCTGGCGGTCGGGTCGCCGCGCACGGTCATCGTCTCGGCGACGATGGACTTCTGAGGGTTGGAGAGACGTCGGCCCTGAGCGTCGTACGAGGTTTCTCCTCTCCTTGCGGGCGCGGGCCGTCCGGGGAATGGAATGGCGCGGACTTCTCCCTCCCCCCTCTGCGGGGGAGGGTGGCCTGCGGAGCAGGCGCAGCGGGACGAAGTCCCGCCGAGAGGGGCAGCGCGACGCTTCGGGGCTTGGCGCCCTTCAGAACGGTTCAGTCATGTCCGGAAGCGGCGTCCCCTCTCCCGCCCGGCTCCGCCGGGCACCCTCCCCCGCAGAGGGGGGAGGGAGAATCGCGCGCCACTTTCTTCGTACATTCATCTCCTTGTCCACGATAGCACTTGAAATCGACTGAATAGCAGCGCTCATCTTTTTCATAATAATTCAAATCTACGCATGTTCGTGCAATAAACCGTCATATTTTCTTGACTCATGACTATCGCACGGGCGATAGACCCGGCCGCGATGCAAGCCCGGACGCGCTCCGCAAGGCGGCTCGGCCCCGCCCGTCACCGGGCACCACCGCCCTCACGCACGCGAAGCCCACCGGAGGCCAGAACGAGGTTTGGTCGTCATGTCCCCCAAGTCCCCGTCCCTCTCCTCCCCGCCCCCCTCGTCGCAGAGCGTCGCCGAGGCCGCGGCCTTCCGCAGCTTCGCCAACGGCTACCTGCGCGAGATCGACCCCGGCATCCCGGTGCGCCACGCGCTCGCCGACGGGCCGCCCGCTCTCTGCGTGGAATGGAACCTGCGCGGCCAGCGCGTCGCGATCCGGGCCGAGATCGTCGCGCCCTCGCTGTGCGGCGCGCAAGGGTTCGGCCGGCTCTGGACCCGCCACCTGCACGAGCCGCGCTGGCGCCCCGTCGCGCCGATGCGGGCGTTGCAGGACCTGCTCGGCGAGGCCTATGCGCGCTGCGAGGAGGCCGGCGGCGAGGGCGCCCGAGAGCGGGAACTGGAGCTGCTCGGCCGGGTGCTCGACAGCTACCGCGAGACCGCCCGCCAGCTCGACCTCGCCGCGCGTGAGCCCCGTGAGGGCACGGATTTCATCGACGCCGAGCGCGCCCTGGTCTTCGGCCACTGGCTGCACCCGACGCCGAAGAGCCGGCAGGGCCTCACCCCGTGGCAGGCGCGCACCTACGCCCCCGAGGAAGGCGGCATCTTCCGGCTCGCGGTCTTCGCCGTCGATGCGTCCCGGGTCCGGCACGATTCGGCTTTGGCCCGCTCCGCCCCGGAGATCGCCCGCGACCTCCTCGGTGCGGATGCCGCGGGCCTGCCCTTGCGCTCCGGCGAGATTGCCCTGCCGATGCACCCGCTCCAGGCCGAGGCCCTGATGCTGACGCGGCCGATCGCCGAGATGGTGGAGGCGGGGATCCTGCGCCCGCTCGGCGCCGCCGGTCCCCGCTTCACCGCGACCTCGTCGCTGCGCACCGTCTGGGCGCCGGACAGCGCCTGGATGGCGAAGTTCTCCCTGCCCGTCACCCTGACCAACTCGCTGCGGGTGAGCCGGATGGCCGAGCTGGAGGCCGGGGTCGCGGTGGCCCGCCTCCTGGCGCGCGGCGGCGCCGCGCACCCGACCTTCAAGATCATCGCCGATCCGGCCTGGATCACTTTGCACAGCCCGGGCAACCGCGAGAGCGGCTTCGAGACGGTGTTTCGCGAGAACCCGTTCCGGAACGGTGCCGAGCGCGGCATCGCGACCCTCGCGGCGCTCACCGCCGAGCCGGTACCGGGCCGCCCGTCGCGGCTCGAAACCCTGATCCGCCGCCTCGGTAGCGGCGATCCCGCCCATGCCGGCCGGACCTGGTTCAGCCTCTACCTCGACTGCATGCTGGAGCCGGTGATCGCGCTCTACGACCGGCACGGCGTCGCGCTCGAGGCCCACCAGCAGAACTCCCTTCTCGACGTTCGGGACGGCTGGCCGCGCCGCGGCTTCTACCGCGACAACCAGGGCTTCTATCTCTCGGAGGCCGCCCGGCCGCGGATCCAGGGCCTCGTGCCCGAGATCGGCACCATCGCCGCGCTGTTCTTCGACGACGACGAGATCGCCCGGCGCCTCGCCTATTACCTCGTGGTGAACCAGGTCTTCTCCGTGGTGGCCCGGATGGGCCATGACGGGATCGTCCGCGAGGAGGTGCTCCTCGACGACCTCGCCCGCCGGCTGGAGACGATCGCCCGGCGCATGACCGGTCCGGGGCGGGCCTTCGCCCGCGCGGTGCTCGACGGGCCGACGCTCTGCACCAAGGCCAACCTGCGCGTGCGCCTGGCCGATCGCGACGAGCTCGCCTCGGCGGACGGGGCCGGCACCTATGGCGAGATGCCCAACCCGCTGCGGCGGGTGCAGGCGAGCGCCCGTGTCCTGGCGTCCTGACATGCCGGAGGAGCCCGAGGATCGCGTGAAGCGGCAGCTCGCGGAGGCAGTCCTGTTCGAGGGCCTGGCCGAGGCCGCGCCGCGGGAAGCCCGGCTGCATTGGCGGCTCGGCGGGCGGCACTTCCGCGCCCTCGGCACGTTCGGCCCCTTCGGGCGCCCCCGCCTCGCCGGGCCGGTCGAGATGGCGGAGGCCGACGGAGGCTGGCGGCCGGCCCCGCTCGCCGCCCTGGTGGACGCGCTGCCGGCGATCCCGGAGAACTGCGAGCGCCTGGACCGGGAGCTCCGGCAGACGGTCGCGCTCTGCCGCTGGAATACCGAAAACCTGCCGGCGCGGGAGCGCCACACCCTGCCCTTCGCGGCGCTCGACGGCGCGATGTCGGAGGGGCACCCCTACCATCCCTGCTTCAAGGCCCGCACCGGCTTCTCCCTCGACGACCATGCCGCCTACGGGCCGGAGGCGGCCCGCGCCTTCCGCCTCGACTGGCTCGCCCTGCCCCGCGCCACGGTCGCCGCCGCGCTGCCTTGCAGCGAGGAGACGTTCTGGCGCGGGCTGCTCGGGGCGGAGTGGGACCGGCTGGTGCATCGCCTGACCGAGGCCGGCCATTCCCCCGCCTCGCACGCCGTTCTGCCGGTCCATCCGTGGCAGATGCGCCGCCTCGCGGGCGAGGAGCCCCTGCGCACTCATCTCACGGAGGGACGGGCGGTCGCCCTCGGGCCGGCCGGTCCGCGCTACCGGGCGAGCCAGTCCCTGCGCACGCTGCACGATGCCGACGACCCGCGCGCGCCGAGCGTGAAGCTGGCGATGAGCGTCGTCAGCACGTCGAGCCTGCGGATCCTCGATCCGCATTTCGTCCTGACCGCCCCGGCCCTGTCCGGCTGGCTCGCCGAGGTGGTCGCCGGCGACCCGCTGCTCGACGGGATGGCGGTGCTGCGCGAGCACGCCGCCGTGATCGCCGACCGCGACGGCCCCTTGGCCGGACGGCTGGCGGCGATCTGGCGCGAGAGCCCGGTCCTGGCACCGGGCGAGGCGGCCGTACCGTTCAACGCGCTCTGCGCGGCCGAGCCGGACGGCCGCAGCTTCGTGGCGCCGTGGCTCACGCGCTACGGTCTCCAGGCTTGGCTCGACCGGCTGGTCGAGGTCGCGGTGCTGCCGGTCTGGCATCTCCTGGTCGCGCATGGCGTGGCGCTCGAGGCGCACGGCCAGAACATGATCCTGGTGCATCGCGACGGCTGGCCCGAGCGGGTGATCCTGCGCGACTTCCACGAGAGCGCCGAATACGCGCCGGACTTCCTGCGCGACGTGCCCCCCATTCCGGATCTCGGCGCCATAGACCCGGCCCATGCCGGGCCGCCGGACGACCGCTTCCACGCCATGCGCTCGCCCGCGACCCTCGCCGAACTCGTCACCGACAGCCTGTTCGTCTTCAACCTGAGCGAGATCACCCATGGCCTCGCTCGCCGGCACTGGCTCGACGAGGCCGGGTTCTGGGAAAGCCTCGGCCGGCGCCTGCGCCGCCACGCGGCCGAGCACGGGCTGACGAACCGGCTCGCACAGCTCGCCGTGGAGGCGCCCCGCCTGCGGGTCGAGGCGCTGCTCGCCCGCAAGCTCGGGCTGGCGGAGGCGCGCTGCAGCCGCCTCGTCCCGAACGCCCTGTTTCCTTCCCTCCTGCCTTCCCTCCTGCGGACAGCATCATGATCGAGATCGACGGACGCATCCTCGCGGCGGACGAGATGGAGGCCGCCCTCGTCCATTTCACCGAACGCGCCGCCTTGCGGGGCGGCAGCGGCGAGCGGGTCGCCGCGCGCTTTCGCGACAACGCCTCGAGCCTCGCCTTCATCCTCGCCGCCCGCCGGGCCGGCGCGACGCTGCTGCCGATCCATCCGGCCCTGCCCAATGACGGCGCCCGGCGCCTCGCCGCCCGCGCCGGCTGCCACCGGATCTTCCTCGACGACCTCGATGGCGAGAACTTGGACGGAGAGAGCCTGGACGACGCGCCGCCCCCGGTGCCGGGCGAGGGGCATCTGCTCCAGATGAGTTCGGGCACGACCGGCGAGCCGAAATGCATCGCCCGGCCCTGGCAGGCGGTGGAGCGCGAGATCGCCAGCTACGTCGCGGCCTTCACCGAGCCGGAGGGCATGACGCCGGTGATCGCCTGCCCAATCACCCATTCCTACGGGCTGATCTGCGGCCTCCTCGTCGGCCTGCATCGCGGCCGGGCGCCGGTGGTGCTCGATACCGGCAACCCGCGCTACCTGCTGCGCCGCCTGCGCGAGGCCGAGCGGCCGCTGCTCTATACCTCGCCGGCCATGCTGCACACGCTCGCCCGGCTGCTGCCGGAGGACGAGCGCATCCATGCGGCGATGACCTCCGGCACCCTGCTGCCGGCGCCGTGGTTCTCCGCCATCCGGGCCCGGGTCGAGCACCTGTTCCAGCAATACGGCTGCTCGGAAACCGGCTGCATCGCGGTGAACCCGGACCTGCAGCGGGCCGACGCGATCGGCCGCCCCCTGCCCCATCACCGGGTGACCGCGGGACCAAGCGCCGAGGCGCCGGCGGAGATCGTGGTCGAGGGCGAGGCCGGCACGGTGCGGACCGGCGATCTCGGCTACCGGACGCCCGACGGCATGCTGGTCTTCGTCGCGCGCCTGAGCGACACGATCAACGTCTCGGGCCTCAACGTCTATCCGGGCGAGGTCGAGGACGTGGTGATGGCGATGCCCGGCATCACCGACGCCGTCGCCTTCGCGCGGCCCGACGCCTTCGCGGGCGAGCGGGTGACGCTTCTCTTCAGTGCCGAGGCCCGGATCGCCCCCCGCGACCTCCAGGACTGGTGCCGCCGTCTCCTCGCCGGCCACCAGGTGCCGGTCGAGACGGTGCAGGTCGCGGCGATCCCGCGCCAGGCCAACGGCAAGATCTCCCGCCGCGAGGCCGCCGCGCTCTACCGCAGCGGCGCCCTGGAGGCCGCGGAATGACTCCCGCCCCGATGAATCCCACTCTGACCCGGGACGCCGCCATCGCGGCCATCGGCACGGTGCTGCGCGAGGAGATGAACCACCCGCATCTCGACCGGTTCGGGCCCCATGCCCGGCTGAACGAGGATCTCTATCTCGATTCGGTGCAGGTGCTGCAGCTCGTCCTGTCGCTGGAGATGAGCCTCGGCCTCGCGATCCCCGAGGAGGCGATCGCCGCGAGCGACCTCGCGACCGTCTCCGACCTCGCCGGGCTGCTCGCCCGCGAGCCGGCCGTGGCGGAGGTTGTCGCCGCCGCCCCGGAGGGCGTCCACGGCGAACTGGCCTACGACCTCAAGATCCACTGCTTCGTCAGCTGCGTCTGCGACGGGCTGAAGGCGCGCGGGATCGACCACCGGCCGTTCTACGCCCTGATCTGGGACGCGGAATTCGCCATCACCGACGATTTCCGCCTCGCCTACCACTCGGACGCCCAGGACCACGAGGCATTCCGCCACTGGTTCCAACGGCTCTACGGCGTGCCGCTCCACGCCTGGTACGACCCGTCGCGGACGAAGGACGAGAACGTCGCGACCTTGCTCGAACTGCTGGCGCGGCGCGAACCGGACGAATGCATCATGGTGATGCTGGACATGTTCCACCTGCCGGAGCGGGAGAACAAGTTCAACCAGAACCCCTTCCCGCATTACCTGCTGGTGAGCCTCACCGAGGACCCGGACCTGTGGCAGGTGCGCGATCCCGACTTCCGGTGGGAAGGACGGATCGAACGCGAGCGGATGCTCAACGCCATCCGCCAGCCCAGCGTCGCCGGCGGCTACCGCTTCGATCCGGGCCTGGCCCGCCCGCCGAAGAAGGCCGATCTCGCGGCCTTCTTCGAGGCCTGCTTCATCCTCGACGCCAACCCGCTGATCGACGCGGTCCGGGCGATCGTGGCGGCCCATGCGGAGGGGCGCGGGGGGCTTACCCTCGCCGCCCTCGGCGAGGCGTTGCGCGAATTGCCGGTCATCACCATCCGCAAATGGGCCTACGAGCACGGCTTCGCCTTCTTCTGGCGCGCCCTGCGCTGGCCGGACGCCGAGTTCCAGCGCATTTGCGACGAGATCGAGGCCCTGGTGAACGGTCTCACCGCCCTGCACTACGCCGTGTTGAAGCTCGCCCGGTCGGCCGACCCGGCGCAGGTGGCGGGCCTCATGGCGAGGCTCGACGCCCTCGATGCCCTCGAATCCTCGCTCAAGCGCCAGCTCGACCGGGCCCACCGGGCGTGGGCGCAGGCGCATCTCACCGATCACCGCAGCCTCGTCGAGGAAGGATGCCTGTCATGATCCAGTCCCGCGCCGTCGTCGGCACGGCCCATGCGAGCCGCTACCTCCAGCAACTCGCCAAGCACTGGTCGCACCGGTTCGAGACCGAGTTCGATCAACACTCCGCGCGGATCGCCCTGCCCCTCGGCGAAACCCGGCTCACCGCCAGCGACGAGGCCCTGACGATCGACCTGTCGGTCCCGGACCCCGCCACCCTGCCCGACTTCCACGCCGTGATCGTCCGCCACCTCGAGCGTTTCGCCTTCCGCGAGACGCTGCGGATCGACTGGGCATGACCGGCATGGCGGACGTGACCGTGCGGGCGATGCGCGAGGAGGACGCCGCGGACCTCTACGCGCTCTACAACCAGCCGGCTTTTCGCAACGGCACGCTGGCGCTGCCGTTCGAATCCTTCGAGGCGGTCAAGGCCTGGGCGACGCCGCGCTCGCCGCGGGACGTGCACATCGTGGCAGAGATGGCCGGCCGGGTCGTGGGCGCCGCGGGGTTGCGCCCGTTCTACGGCCGGCGCGCCCACGCGGCCGAGTTCTGGATCGGCGTGAGCGAGGAGTTTTCGGGGCGCGGCATCGGCCGCCAGCTGCTGGCCGCCCTGATCGACACCGCCGACAACTGGCTCAACATCCTGCGGATCGAGATGACGGTGTTCGTCGACAATGCCCGGGCGATCGCGCTCTACGAGCGGTTCGGCTTCGTCATCGAGGGCACCCACCGGGCGGCGAGCTTCCGGGACGGGGCTTTCGTGGACGTGCATTGCATGGCGCGGCTGCGGGCGGGGACGGAGCGGTGAAGGGCTTCTGTCATCCGGTCGATCGCGCCGACGACCCGGACGTCTCGGAGTCATTCCGGGGCCGCGCAGCGGAGCCCGGAATGACGAGTTGGATGACGATGCCGGCAGCGGAACCAGACGAATTTTCGAGAGGAAACACACGGTGCCGTCGCTGAAGACCATCCGGCTCCCCATCGCCACCCTCCTCCTGGCCCTTATCCTTTCACCCCCCCTGGCCTGCCCCGCCGCCGCCGAGATCACCGTCCCGCACGCCCGCGGCCAAACCGTCCTGCCGGCGGTCCCGAAGAGGGTCGTGGTCTTCGATCTCGCCGCCCTCGACACCCTCGACACCCTCGGGATTCCCGTCCTCGGGGTGCCGGCCGGCGCGAAACCGCCCTCCCTCGCCCGGTACGACGAGCCCCGCTACCGCCGGATGGGCACGCTGTGGGAGCCCGACTACGAGGCGGTCGACGCGGCCGAGCCCGACCTGGTCGTCGTCGGCGGCCGCTCGGGGCCGCGCTACGAGGCGCTGGCGAAGATGGCGCCGACCATCGACCTGTCGAGCGACGCCGCCGATCCGCTGGGCAGCGAGCTGCGCAACATCCGCACCCTCGCCCGCCTGTTCGGCAAGGAGGCGCAAGCCGAGGAGCGGATCGCCCGGATCGAGGCCGGCATCGCGTCGATCAAGGCAAAGGCCGCTCAGGCCGGCACGGCCCTGTTCGTGCTCTCCACCGGCGGGCGGCTCAGCGCCTTCGGCCCGGGCTCGCGCTTCGGGCTGATCCACGGCGCCCTCGGCTTTAAGCCGGCCTCGCCCGATCTCGGCGCCGGCATCCACGGCCAGCCGATCTCGTTCGAGTTCATCGCCAGGACCGATCCCGACTGGCTGTTCGTCCTCGACCGGGACGCCGCGATCGGGGTGCGCGGCCAGCCGGCGCGCCAACTGCTCGACAACGCGCTGGTCCGGCAGACCAAGGCCTGGCGCAAGGGCCAGGTCGTCTATGTCGACGGCGCCAACTGGTACCTCGCCGCCGGGGGCTTGCGGTCGCTCCAGGCGACGATCGATCCGATTGCCGCCGCCCTCGACGGCGCCCGCTGACGATGGCCTCGCGCCTCCTCCTCCCGGTTGCCCTCGCCCTCCCGCTCCTCGCCGCCGCCAGCCTGCTCGTCGGCGTCGGCGATGCGGGCGGCCCCGAGATCCTGCTGGCGAGCCGGGTGCCGCGCACCCTGGCGCTGGTCCTCGCCGGGCCGGCATGGCGGTGGCGGGCGTCATCATGCAGCTCGTGGCGCAGAACCGCTTCGTCGAGCCCTCCACCGCCGGCACGGCGGAATCGGCGACGTTCGGCATGCTGCTCGTCACGCTCCTCGCCCCCGATGCGCCGGTCGTCGTAAAGATGCTGGCCGCGACCGCGAGCGCGCTCGCCGGCACGTTCCTGTTCCTGCGGGTCCTGCGCGCCATGCCCCTGCGCGCCCGGCTGACGGTTCCGCTCGTCGGGATCATGCTGGGCGGCATCGTCGGGGCGGCCTCGACCTTCGTCGCCCTGCGCACCGACATGCTGCAATTCCTCGGCACCTGGCAGGCCGGCGACTTCTCGACCGTCCTGCGCGGGCGCTACGAGCTCCTGTGGCTCGCGGCCGTCCTTACCCTCGTCGCCTATGCCACCGCCGACCGCATCACCATCGCGGGGCTCGGCCGCGACGCCGCGATCAATCTCGGGCTCGATCACCGCCGGGTCGTCGCCGGCGCCGTCACCCTCGTGGCGATGATCACCGCGGTGACGATCGCCACGGTGGGGGCGATCCCGTTCCTCGGCCTCGTGGTGCCCAACCTCGTCGCGATGGCGGCGGGCGACAACCTGCGCCGCTCCCTGCCGCTGGTAGCCTTGGCCGGCGCCGGGCTGCTCCTTCTCTGCGACGTGCTCGGGCGGGTGATCCGCTATCCCTACGAGATCCCGGTCGGCACCGTGATGGGGGTGGTCGGCAGCGCCGTGTTCCTCGCCCTCCTGCTGCGCCCGGGCGCCCGCCATGCGTGACGGGTTCGCGGCCGCGCGCCTGCGCCCCGCCGCCATCCTGGCGCTCCTGGCGCTGGCTGCCGTGGCCATCGCCGTCGCCTTCATGACGGTGGGGGCCAACGGCCGCTGGGGCTTCGTGCTGCCGTTCCGCGGCACCAAGCTCGCCTCCCTCGTCCTCGTCGGGTGCGCCGTCGCCACCGCGACGGTCCTGTTCCAGACCGTCTCGGGCAACCGCATCCTGACGCCGGCGATCATGGGCTTCGACGAGCTCTACCGCCTGATCCAGACCGGGATCGTCGTGGCGGTCGGCACCGTGGGCGTCAGCGATCCGCGCCTGCGCTTCCTCGCCGAGACCGGCGCGATGATGCTGTTCGCGCTCCTGCTCTATCGCGGGCTGCTGAACCGGACCGGGCGCAGCCTGAACCTGCTCCTCCTCGTCGGCGTGGTCTGCGGCACGTTCTTTCGCAGCCTGTCGCAGGTCCTGCAGCGGTTGCTCGATCCGAACCAGTTCGTCGTCCTGCAGACGAGCTTACTCGCCAACTTCAACACCATCCACCCGGAGCTGCTGGCGCTCGCCGCCCTCGGCCTGACTGTTGCGGGATCGTTGGCCTGGCGGCTCTCGGGGACGCTCGACGTGCTGCTGCTGGGCCGGGACGAGGCCATCGCGCTCGGGATCGACCACCGGCGGACCCTCGACCGCGTCCTCGTCCTCGTCGCGCTGCTAGTCTCGATCTCGACGGCTTTGGTCGGGCCGGTGACCTTCCTCGGCCTCCTCGTCGCGAACCTCGCCTACCGGGTGATGCCGAGCTACCGCCACGCCGTCGTGCTGCCGGCCGCCGCGCTGATCGCCGCGATCACGCTCGTCGGCGGCCAGTTGGTGCTGGAGCGGGTCTTTTCCCTCAACGCCGCCCTGTCGATCGTGATCGAGTTCCTGGGCGGCCTCACCCTCCTGGTTCTCCTCGCGAGACGCGCCCGATGATCGAGACGCCATGATCGTGACACAGGACCTCACGCGCCGCTACGGCGACACCGTCGTGGTGGACGGCGTCTCCCTGCGCCTGCCGGAGCGCGCCTTCGTCTCGGTGATCGGCGCGAACGGCGCCGGCAAGTCGAGCTTCCTCTCGATGGTCAGCCGGCTCCTGCCGCCGAGCGCCGGCCGGGCCTTCGTCGACGGCCTCGACGTGGGCACGACCCCCGGCGACGTCCTGGCCAAACGCCTCGGCATCCTGCGCCAGGAGCACGGCGTCACCGCGCGGGTGACGATCCGCGACCTCGTCGCCTTCGGGCGCTATCCCCATTCCAAGGGCCGGCTGACCCCCGCCGACCACGCCCACATCGCCGACGCGCTCGCCTTCCTCGACCTGGAGCCCCTCGCCGACCGCTTCCTCGACGAGGTCTCGGGCGGGCAGCGCCAGCGCGCCTACATCGCCATGGTGCTGGCCCAGGACACCGACTGCATCCTGCTCGACGAGCCCCTGAACAACCTCGACATGCGCCACGCCGCCAGCATGATGGGCCTGCTGCGCCGGGCGGTGGACGAGCGCGGCCGCACCATCGTGGCGGTGCTCCACGACATCAACTTCGCGTCCTGCTACTCGGACCGGATCGTGGCGATGCGCGACGGCCGGGTGGTCGCCGTCGGCCCGCCCGAGGAGATCGTGACCCCCGACGTGCTGCGCGCCGTCTACGGGATCGACGTCGAGGTGGTGACGGTCCGGGGCTACCGGACCGTGTTCTTCTACCGCTGATCCGCGCGGCCGCGCCCCGCGGCCGGCCCCTGCCCGACGCCCGAGATGGCCGCCGCCAGGGCGACCCGGTCCGGCACGTCCTCTTCCGAGCCCCACCAGATCGTCTCGCCGCTGGCCATCCGGGCGAAGCGGGCCTGCCCGCGGATTCCGACTTCGACGACCCGCCCGGGCCGCCCCGACTTGCGCTCGATCACCATGGCTGCCGCTCCCGCGCCCCACCACCGAACGCCGCTCCCGGCCTCCGGTTCGAGCGCGGCCGTACGGAACGCGGGCGCCCGTGCCGACGGACCGTCCGGGGCCGACGCAATCTTGCCATTTCATTTGTTCCGACCCGGGCGAAACCTGGTGTTTCCGGTCTTTGCAAGCTTAATCCCCATGAAATCGGGCGGCCGGCCGCTTTTATCGGAGGGTTCATCGGTTGTGCCGGTTGACCCTGGCACGGCGGGCGCCCATCACAGGACGGGTTGGTATTTTTGGAAGAAAAAAATGGACGACGCAGTCTCCCTCACCTCTCCGATGATCGAGCTGACGAGCGACATCGTCGGCGCCTACGTCTCGAACAATAACGTTCCGGTCGCAGATCTGCCCGGCCTGATTGCATCGATACACGCAACGCTGGTCGGCCTCGACCAGCCGGCGCCGGAGCCGGTGGAGGACCACAAGGTCACGTCCGCCCAGATCCGGAAATCCGTGACGCCGGACCACATCACGAGCTTTCTCGACGGCAAGCAGTACAAGAGCCTGAAGCGGCACCTCACCACCCGCGGCTACACGCCGGACGAGTACCGCCAGAAGTTCGGCCTGCCCTTCGACTACCCGATGGTGGCGGCGAGCTACGCGGCCCAGCGCTCCGAACTCGCCAAGAGCCTCGGCCTCGGCCAGATCCGGCGCGAGCGCGCCGCGGCCCAGCGGGCCCAGGCCGAGACGAAGGCCGAGCCCGCCACCCCGGCCCGCCGCGGCCGGCCGCGCAAGTCGGACGCCTGAGCCCCTGTCGCGGACGCGGCCGCCGGTTTCATGACGAGAACCGGCGAGACCATTGGACATTGAGCGCTGAGTTGTGTCCCGCCGACGGATCTCGAACCCACTCCGCCATTCCGGGACTGCGAAAGCGGGGCTCGGAATGACGAGGAGTGTGTCGAGACTGTCGCGCAAGACGAACGGCCTTTGATCGGCATGTGAAGGGCTCCCCTGCCCGTCGGACACACCGCCCCCACCGCTTCCGCGCTTGGCGCGCCCTCCCCGGCCGGTCCATCCTCGCCGATGCGACGAGACCGCGGGGATGACGGCTCTCGGGAGGACATGCGGATGCCGGCTCACGACACCACGCCCTATCGGACGCAGAACTGGACGGTGACGAAGCCGGTCACGTCGGGCCGGAACGGGATCGTGGTGGCGCAGAACCGCGGGGCCGCCGAGGTCGGCGCGGCGATCCTGGAAGCCGGCGGCAACGCCGCCGATGCCGCCGTCGCCACCGCCTTCACGCTGGCGGCGGTCGAGCCCTGGAACAGCGGGCTCGGCGGCATCGGCTTTGCTCTGGTGCTGCCGGCCGGCGCCGCGCGGGCGACGGTCGTCGATTTCGGGCCGGTCTCGAGCCGCAACACGCGAGGGACCGACTATCCCCTCACCGGCGGCGAGAAGCGCGACCTGTTCACCTGGCCCGAGGTTACGGGCGACCGCAACGTCCACGGGCCGCTCTCGTTCTGCATCCCCTCGGCGGTCGCAGGCTATGCCGCGCTGCACGAGAGGTTCGGAACCCGCCTCCCGGTTGCGGAGCTGCTGGCGCCCGCCATCGCGCTGGCGCGGCGGGGCCTCGCCCTGGACTGGTTCACCACCCTCAAGGTCGCCTCCTCGGCCTCGGTGCTACGGCTCTACGAGGAGAGCGCGCGGATCTATCTGCCGGACGGCCTGCCGCCGGTGCCGCCCTACCAGGGCGCTCCCGGCTTCCGGCCGCTCGGCCGCTTGGCCGAGACGCTGGAGCGGCTGGCCGGCGGCGGCCTCGGCGACTTCTACGAGGGCGGGATCGCCCGCGACCTCGCCGCCGACATCGCGGCCCTCGGCGGCGTGATCGACCGGGACGACCTGGCCGGCTGCCGCGCCACCTTGCGCGACGCGCCGACCCTCGCCTGGCGCGGCGACTACGTCGTCCACCATGCGGGCGGGCTCACCGCCGCGCCGACGCTCGCCGAGGTCGTCGCCGGCATGGCGGATGTCGGTCTCCCACCCTCCGGTCCGGACGCCGCCTGGTTTTCCACGCTCTCGACGGTGATGCGGGAGGCCTATGCCCGTCGCCTCGCGGGCTTGGGCGCGGCGGCGCAGGAGCCCGGCGACACCTGCACGACGCATCTCACGGTCGTCGACCGGGACGGGATGCTGGTGTCGCTGACGACGACGCTGCTCTCCTCGATGGGCAGCCGGGTCGTGCTGCCGACGACCGGCGTTCTGATGAACAACGGCGTGATGTGGTTCGATCCCCGCCCCGGCAGCGCCAACCCGATCGCCGCGGGCGCACGCCCGCTCTGCAACATGTGCCCGGTCATCGTCACGCCACGGACGGGCGACGGCCCGCGCCTCGCCGCCGGCGCCTCGGGCGGGCGGCGCATCCTGGCGAGCGTCTACCAGACCCTCGCCTACCTGCTCGATTTCGGCATGGAGGCGGGCGCGGCGGCCCACGCGCCGCGCATCGACGTCTCGGGCCCGGACGGCACCACGGCGGATGCCCGCCTCCCCCCGGAAATCCGCGCTGCCCTCGCGGCGGCGGGCCCGCTCGCGGTGGTGGAGCACGGCGTCCTGCCGATCAACTTCGCCTGCCCCAACTTCGTCAGCGTCGCGGGCGGCGAAGCCACGGGCTGCAGCGACGCCGCCTCGCCGTGGTCGGCGGCCGTGGCGGCGGGGTAGAGCTGGCATCCCCCGAGAGACGGCCGTCGGCCCCGCCTGTCCCGTGTGGACGGGCGGCAAGCGTCCTGCTACCACGTCATTCGGTCAGGCCCCGTAGCTCAGCTGGATAGAGCAGCCGCCTTCTAAGCGGCAGGTCGTAGGTTCGAGCCCTACCGGGGTCGCCAATATTTTCAATGGTTTAGCGGCGAGCTGGCTCGCCGCCGCCACAGCTAGGACAGCCTGAGGACAGCTTTGGTCCCGGGTCCGCTGATTCATGCCAGGAGCGACGGTGAAGCGGGATTGGGGTTTTGCCGTCCCGGAAGGTCGATGCAGCCGTCGGGATCCTTCGCTTGGCGGCCAGGCGTCACCCAAGGGTGGACGACCTTAGACGGTAGAATGGAACGTCGGGCGTCAGCCTCATGGCGTCGCCTCGCTCCTCAGCCTTCCTCTCGATCGTTGCCGAGGATCCGATCCACAGCCAGGGACGCTGCTCTCAACCTGTCGCGAACATCGACAAGCACCGCGGCGGTGGCGACGTCGTGTCGATGCGCCAGGATCAGAAATACGAACAGTACCTCGTTGGAGCGCTCGACCAGCGAGACGAGGTGTTCCCCGCTCGGAGCGAAACGTCCGGCCAACCAGTTCTTCGCCGCGCGCTCGCTGGCGCCAGTCCATTGCGCCACTGTCTTCACCGCGGCGTGTGAGTTGCCGAGCTCCCTCCGCAGGGCCTTGGCGATCTCCGTCGCGACCGTGCCTTCCGAAACGGGATGGCGGCCCCCGCCGACTGGAAACTTATTGCTCTCTTTCGGAAACGACATTCCCAACCTCCTGTCAGTAGGTTCGGGATGAGAGAAGCTTACGGCTTCCAAGATGCGATCGCATAGTAAGCCGTGCTAACGAGGATCGTTGTTTGAGGACGACCGGTAAAGACGCCCTGGACGGTCGTGGTCGCCGCAGGCCCAAGCCGGCGGTGGCTTACGTGCGCATGTCGACCGAGCCGCAGACGTTCTCGCCAGAGAACCAGCTCGCCTTCATTCGTCGCTTCGCCGAGGAGCACGGATTCGAGATCCTCCGGGTCTACGAGGATGCCGGACGCAGCGGCTTGACGCTGGAGGGACGCGATTCCCTGCGCCGGTTACTGTCCGAGGTCGAGGGTGGCCGAGCGGACTTCGAGGCGATCCTGGTCTACGACGTGAGCCGCTGGGGCCGGTTCCAGGATGCTGACGAGGGCGCCTACCACGAGCACGTCTGCCGCCGCGCCGGCATCACGGTCCACTACTGCGCCGAGCAGTTCGACAACGACGGCAGCATCGGCTCGACGCTCCTCAAGACGGTCAAGCGCCTGATGGCCGGCGAGTACAGCCGGGACCTGTCGGTCAAGGTCTTCGCCGGGCAGTGCCGCCTGATCGAGAAGGGATTTCGGCAGGGCGGGATGGCGGGGTACGGACTGCGCCGCCTGATGGTCGACGAGCACGGCGCCGCCAAGACCGAGCTGCGCCTCGGCGAGCGCAAGAGCCTCCAGACCGATCGGGTCATCCTGGTGCCGGGCCCCGAGGCCGAGGTGGCGACCGTCCGGCGCATCTACGCCCTCTTCCTCTCCGGCGAGCCGGAGCGCGAGATCGCGGACAGGCTGAACGGCGAGGGGGCCGGACCGACCTCGGGTGCCCATGGACGCGCGGGACGGTGCATCAGGTGCTGACGAACCCGAAGTACGTCGGCGACAACGTCTACAACCGGGTCTCCAACAAGCTGAAGCAGCGCCGGGTCGTGAACCCGCCAGGCCTGTGGGTGGTCGCGAAGGGGGCCTTCGAGCCGGTCGTGGCGAGCGACGTCTTCGAGAAGGCGCGCGCGATTGTCGAGGATCGCAGCCGCCGCTACGACGACGCGGAGCTGCTCGAACTGCTGGCGCGGCTGCTGGAGGCGGCGGGCGCCTTGTCGAGCTTGGTCATCGACGAGCGCGAGGACATGCCGTCGAGCAGCGTCTACCGGCGCCGCTTCGGCAGCCTCCTGCGCGCCTACCGGCTGGTGGGCTACACCCCGGATCGCGACTATCGATACCTGGAGGAGAACCGGCGCCTCAGGGCCCTGCATCCCGAGGTGGTCGGCTCCGTGGTCGAGGGTCTGGAACGCGTCGGCGGCACGGTCGACCGCGACCCTGCGACGGACCTCCTCGGCGTCAACGGCGAGTTCACGGCCTCCATCGTCATTGCCCGCCATCGCAGCACCGCCGCGGGATCGTCCCGGTGGCGCCTGCGGCTCGATGCGGGTCTCGCGCCGGACTTCACCGTCGCGGTCCGCATGAATCCGGGCAACGAGACCCCGCTGGACTACTACGTCCTTCCGAGCATCGACATGACCGAGCCGCGGCTGCGCCTCGCCGAGCGCAACGGGTTCTCCCTCGACGGCTACCGGTTTGACGACCTCGACTTCTTCTACTCGCTCGCCAAGCGGGCCAGCTTCACGGAGGCCGCGTGATGGAACGGGTCACCAAGCGCGTCGTCATGATCCCGGTCGACCGGATCACGGTGCTCAACCCGCGGTCGCGCGAGAAGCGGCGCTTCCAGGAGATCGTGGAGAACATCGGCAGGGTTGGCCTGAAACGCCCGATCACCGTCAGGCGTGTCCCGTCCAAAGATGGCCAGGAGGCCTACGGCGTCGTCTGCGGCGAGGGGCGCCTGCGGGCGTGCATCGAGCTCGGCCAGACGGAGATCCCCGCCGTCGTGGTCGATGCGAGCGAGCAGGACTGCCTGGTGATGGGCCTGGTCGAGAACTGCGCGCGTCGCCAGCATCGCCCGGTCGACCTGCTCCACGACATCGGGACCCTCCGCAAGCGCGGCTACAACGACGCTGAGATCGCGACGAAGGTCGGCTGCACGCAACAATGGGTCAACATGATCGGCAGCTTGATCGAGCGGGGCGAGGAACGCCTCCTGTCGGCCGTCGAGACTGGGATCCTGCCGATCAGCGTGGCCATCGAGATCGCGAAGGCCGACGAAGCGGGGGAGCAGGCCCTCCTGGCGCAGGCATACGCGGAGAAGAAGCTGTCGGGCGGGAAACTGGTGAAGGCGCGCCTCCTGCTCGAAGCCCGCCGGAAGCGGGGCCGCGAGGTCGACAACAACGCTTTCGGACGCAAGGAACCCCCACGGTCCCCAACATCACCGACCGCGCTGCTCCGCATCTTTCAGCAAGAGGCCGATCGTGAGAGGGTCCTCGTTAAGAAGGCGGAGCTCACGCAATCTCGCTTGATGTTCATTGTCGAGGCCATGCGTAAGCTTCGAGGGGACCAAGCCTTCGTGCAGTTGCTGCAGGCCGAGAGGCTGGATGCGATGCCGGCCGACCTAGAGGCCCGCGTGGCCGGGAGGACGTCATGAGCGAGAGGCGGCGACAATCAGTGAGCCTCGGGTTCGAGCCGGGGATCGTGGTTGTGCCGATCGCCTCGCTGATGCCGGTGAAGATCCTCAGGCCGACCCTGAGGGCGAGCCTCGCGTACGCGCAGATCGCGCAGTCCATCCGAGAGATCG
The DNA here is from genome assembly GCF_016804325.1 of Methylobacterium aquaticum. Classification (NCBI taxonomy): domain Bacteria; kingdom Pseudomonadati; phylum Pseudomonadota; class Alphaproteobacteria; order Hyphomicrobiales; family Methylobacteriaceae; genus Methylobacterium; species Methylobacterium aquaticum. Next base: position 929,878 of record NZ_CP043627.1, on the reverse strand, counting down.
GCGTAGTCGAGCCCCCCGTGATATCGAGGGACGCGGCGGCCCCGGGGCGCTACCTCCTGCTCGACGGCCACGTCCGGGTGGAGGTGCTGAAGGACGAGGGGGCGACCGAGGTGGAATGCATCGTCTCCAAGGACGACGAGGCGTACACCTACAACCGCCACCTCAACCGCCTCACCCCCGTGATGGCGCGGGCGATGATCGTCCGCACGATTGAGCGCGGCGTGCCTCAGGAGAAGATCGCCGCCGCGCTTCGGATGGACGTTGTGAGCATCCAGCGCCGCGTGAAGATGCTGGATGGGATATGCGATGAGGTGGTAACCCAGCTGACGGACCGGCACTGCCCGCTGGCCGTCTTCGACATCCTTCGGAAGATGAAGCCCTTGCGGCAGATGGCCGTCGCTGACCTCATGGTCCAGCACAACAACTTCAGCGTGGCCTACGCATCGGCGATCCTCGCTGGGACGCCTCAGGCGGACCTCGTCTCTGGGGCGAAATCCAAGCCGAAGGGCGTGAGCCCGGCGGCGATGGCCCGGATGGAGCGGGAGCTGGAGAACCTGCAGATGTCCATGGGCGCGATCCAAGATTCCTTCAGCCGGGACAACCTCCACCTGACGGTGGCCAAGGGCTACCTCGCGAAGCTCCTCGCCAACCGGCAAGTGCACCACTTCCTCGCCACCCGGCATCCCGAGCTGCTCGAACCGTTCCAGGCAATCGCTGAGGTCACGTCGACCTTGCCCGAGGGCGAGGCGGCCTGAGGTTGAGCCGCGGGGGCGCACCGCCTCCGCGTGCTCATTTGCGCGGCGGCAGCCCCCGTTCGCGCCGTGGCTCGCGCTTCGATGGCCGACGCCGAGACCATGCCGCTGGGCACCGGTCCGCTAACATCGGTCGCCAAGGGACAGCAAAACAGCTTGCTGTCATGCTGTCCGATATGTGCCGTCGGGCGGATCTACACGGTAACCCGTCCTTGAAGATGAGCTGGCAAGCCAGCATGCTGTTGATGCAGCGAGAACGACGCATGCCTCGGTCGAACGGCATTCCGGCCGGGGATCCAGAGCCGAACGCCAAGCGGAAGGTCATGGTCTACGTCCCAGCCGGGGTGCACCGGGCGATGCGGCAGGCCGCCCTGGATGATGGGGAGCGATCCACCAGCGACGTCTACGTCGAGGCCGCCCGGGCCTTCCTGGCGAGCCGAGGAGTTGCGATCGAGGAGGGGGGCGCCGACGGCGTTCCGGCGATCGATCCTGCGCCATCGATCGCGGGCCTCGTCGTGGCCATCGAGGGACTGGGGAGGCGCGTCGAGGAAGCGTTGGAGCGCGGTGCCGCCCCCGACCTACCGAGGGGCAACTGGCCGGGACCCGTTCGGCCGAGGCGATGCGAGCGGTGCTGCAGGCCCTGAAGGAGGCCGAGACGGACGGCCTCTCCCATCGCGAACTCTCGGACGCGGTACGGGGGCTCGGCATCAAATCGGGAGCCGAGGAGACCGCGAAGGCTGTCCTGCGCGCGGCCGGCCTGGTCCGCCGCGAGGGACGACGCTGGTACCTCAATGGGTCGGGCCGGGACGAGTGAGGGGGCTGGTCGCACCGGTCGGGAAGGCCCGAAGGTTCCCCCGCCACCATATAATGTGCTCCCGACCGTGCGCCCGACGTCAGGCGCACGCGGCCCAATAATTGGCCCTGGTTGGGCCGGGAGCCCTCCGTTTGCCGGCATAAGCCCCGCCCCCGGTGGGTAACCCTTCCCAGTGTCTCCGAGGGCGCCGTCGGGCGGAGCACTCTCACGCTGGCAAGCAGGATCCCTGACGACGCGCTGGGCCGGAGTGTGGCGTCGGGGCTGCATCGCCGTGCGTGACGTCTATTCCATGGAGCATGCATGGCTTCCATGGAATGGGTGTCTGGGACGGCCGGTGGTTCGGCGCCGCCCGTCCCATGGAATGCTTTCAGCCAGCTAATAACGTGCTCCCGACCGTGCGCCCGACGTCGGGCGCACACGCCGGGTAATTGGGCCCGGCGGTGTGTCGGGTGAGGAATGCTCTGGCCAGCGCGGCCACGCATGCCGAGAATGGGCCGTCGATGGCTGCTCGCTCCAGGCATGCCGCATGGCCTCAGGGAAGCGCCGAGATGAGATGGCAAGGCTGGCGGCCCCGTCCGCCACGGGGGCCGGGGAAGGGCCTTTCGCGAGCGTCGAAGAGTACGTGCGAGGGATCCGCCATGGGTGCGGATGGGCCAAAAACCATCCCGGAGGTTTCCCGCATGTTTGGTTTCGCGCGTAGGGACGGGACTGCATCGGGCCCGATCGCGCCGAACCGGGATCGATGATAATCAACGGGTTAGGATCATTCGGTTTCTTACCAGGAAACAACCGGCAGGGAGCGGGCGCAGGGCGCGGGGCCGCGTCCTCCCGGCGGCTTCCCGACGGTTGCGGCCGGGCCCGGGGGCGCCGGTGGCCCGCCGCGGCCCCGCCCGGGCCGCCAGGACCGTTCCCTTCCATGGCGGCCCGGATCCCTTCCATGACATGCGCCCGCCCCGGTCGCCTGCCCGGGGCGGGCGCCCTCCCGCCACGCCTTCGCGGCGTGAGGCATTCCACGGCGCGGGCCATCGCCGGCCCCCCGCCGAGCCCGTCCATGGGGCCGGCGGCCACGCCACGACGTCCATGGAAGACCCGGGCGCATCCACGGGCCCGGGCGCCGCGCCCGTCGATCCATTCCACGGAACGCCCGGGCACGGCCGACCCTCCGTCACCCTCGCGGAGCGGGACGCGAGCCCACGCGTTCACCCCGGCGGCCAGACAGGGAGCGAACGTGCCCGACGTCATCATCAGCTTCGACATGAACACGAAAGGCAGCCGGAGCACGGAGGCGCGCCAGGCGTTCGAGGACGCCCTCGCGACCGCGGGCTGGAGCAAGGAGATCCTCGTGGGCGATCGGTGGGAGACCTTGCCGGACACGACCCTCGTGGCCACGAGGACCGCCATCCAGGCGAAGGGCGACGTCGCGGCCGCCGAAGCGGCGGCCAAGAGGGTCGAGCCCCTCTTCGCCGTGACAAAGTTCGTCATCAGCAAATACGACCGGATCGACAGCCGCAGCAACGACACGCGGCCGGGCCAGAGCTTTCAGGAACGCGTGGACGCCCTCATGAAAAACGTGGGCCTTCGCTGAGTGCCGCGGTCCGGGAGGCGTTGCTCGCCTCCCGGCGGCGAGGCCGACGGGGCATGCTGGCCGGGGCCCGGGCGGTCGGCATGCCGGCCCCGTGCCGGGTAGGCATCGCATCGACGCGGCGAGGCCGACGGCCCCACGATTTCGCGGCCGCCACCCCACGTCCCGTCGTCTATGCTTGCGTCATGCCTCGATTCGACGATCCCGCCTGGAGCGGCCCGACCCTGATCTGGAAGCGGCCAGGGACCTGGATGGCCCCGCTGACCGCCTGGCTGGGTCCGCGCCTGCGCCCCGGCGGCTACGAGGCGCTGGGGCCGGGTTCCGAAAGGGACCTGTGCTGGGACGACGGGGAATGGCTCGACATCCTGGACACGGCCCTCGCGGGCGACATGGAGGACGTGGTCGCCGATCTGGCCGACGCCCTGAGACGAGCGTCCCTGCGGACGTATCACGGGACCCGGACGGCGGATGCCGGCGTCTTCTTCCGAAAGGGGCTAAAGGTCCACGACCGCGGGGCGATGACGCGGCGAGTGCATGACCTCGTCGCGTCGCACGAGAGCCTCGCCGCCCTGCGCGGCGATCGCCTCTCGAAGGCCATCGCGGAGATCGACAACACGACCGACGACGGGCGACTGTACGTCGTCGCCGACGACGCCTTCTTCCTCGACCATGCCGCCCACTACCTCATCTACGGCAGCGAGTGGACCATGGCCGTCCTCGGGGACGTTGGCCGCAGGTTCCTCAGGGCGCACGGCACGCCAACGCTGCTGGAAATCGACCTGCCTTTGAGCATGGCGCACCCTGGCACCCTGCACGCCTTCGCACAGGCGCTGCTCCAGGAATGGACGCGGATGACCTGCAACCGACCGGACTGGAGCGCTCCGATCGACTTCACGTTCTGTCTACAGGTAGACATCCCGGCATTGTGCATCGTCGGGCACACGCATCCGACGGACCTCCGCGATCCGCATGCCCGCGGGGCGACCTATCGATCGAACGCGACGACCTGCGCGCTTTGCGCCATTTCCTCGGAACCGCTCGACCCCGGTTGGCGTCGAGCTTCGACCGTCCCGAACGACGAAGGGCCGCGCGATGCGGCCCTCCCCCTTCCGATCGGCCAAGCGGCCCCGGCGACTAAGCCACCCTGACCAGTCGCCACGGCGTGACCGTCCCGGACCGGGCATCCGCGGTCGGAGCCCTGGCGCTGGCGATGCGTCGACGCTCCGTGGCGGCCGGTCGTTCGTAGGCGTCGTCGTTCGCCGGGACGGCCATGACGATCGGCTCCGGCCGGGTGGGCACCAGGGCGAGGAGGGGCTTGGCCTTCCTGAGGCTCCTGAGGTCCGCGAGGGCCTCGGCGGCGACCTCCTGGCCCGCCAGGGTCCACTGCCCGTAGACCCGGACCATCGTCTCCTCGGACATGCCTGTGATTAGGCGTGGAATAAGGACCCCGTTTCCGGGGTGATCGGCGTCCAAACGGGACCCCCAGGATACTTCATCCAGACTGCCTCCCGCATTCGGAACGGGAGGCTCGCGGAGGATGTTGGTCGTGGAGACGGTCGCGAAGATCCGCCGCGCGTACTTCGTGCAGCATAAGCCGATCAAGCAGATCTGCCGGGAGCTGAAGCTCTCCCGCAAGGTCGTCAGGAAGGTGATCCGCTCGGAGGCAACTGCCTTCCGCTACACCCGCAGCGTCCAGCCTGCACCCAAGCTCGGGCCCTGGCGCGACGAGCTCGACCGGATGCTGGCGGCCAATACGGGGAAGCCGGCGCGGGAGCGGCTGACGCTGACCCGTATCTTCGAGGCGCTGCGGGGGCTCGGCTACGAGGGCGGCTATGATGCCGTCCGCCGCTACGCCAAGACGTGGAAGCGCCAGCAGGCCAGCGTGACGGCTCCCGCCTTCGTGCCACTCGCCTTCGCCCCGGGTGAGGCCTACCAGTTCGACTGGAGCCACGAGATCGTGCTGATCGCCGGCGTCACCACGACGGTCAAGGTCGCCCACGTCCGGCTCTGCCACTCGCGCATGCTGTTCGTGCGGGCCTATCCGCGCGAGAGCCAGGAGATGGTCTTCGACGCCCACGACCGGGCGTTCGCCTTCTTCCGCGGCACCTGCCAGCGGGGCATCTACGACAACATGAAGACCGCGGTCGAGACGATCTTCGTCGGGCGCGAGCGCGCCTACAACCGCCGCTTCCTGCAGATGTGCTCGCACTACCTCGTCGAGCCCGTGGCCTGCACGCCCGCGTCAGGCTGGGAGAAGGGGCAGGTCGAGAACCAGGTCGGGCTGGTGCGCGAGCGCCTGTTCACCCCGCGCGTCCGGGTGAGAAGCTACGACGAGCTCAACGCCCTGCTGCTCGACGGGGTCGTCGCCTACGCCAAGGCCCACCCGCATCCCGAGCAGCGCGAACTGACGATCTGGCAGGCCTTCGAAGCCGAACGGGGAGCCCTGGTCCCCTACGCCGGACGCTTCGACGGCTTCCACGCCGTCCCGGCGGCCGTGTCCTCGACCTGCCTGGTGCGCTTCGACAACAACAAGTACTCGGTCATGGCCTCGGCCATCGGTCGCCCGGTCGAGGTGCGCGCCTATGCCGAGCGCATCGAGATCCGCCAGGACGGACGCGTCGTCGCCGAGCACCCGCGGGCCTTCGGACGCGGCCAGACGGTGTTCGACCCCTGGCACTACGTCCCCGTGCTCGCCCGCAAGCCCGGCGCGCTGCGCAACGGCGCACCGTTCAAGGACTGGGTCCTGCCCGCCGCCCTCGAACGGATCCGCCGCAAGCTCGCCGGCAGCGCCGACGGCGACCGCCAGATGGTCGAGATCCTCACCGCCGTGCTCGGCGACGGCCTCTCCGCGGTCGAAGCGGCCAGCGCCGAGGCACTGCGCGAGGGCGTGCACTCGGCCGACGTGGTGCTCAACATCCTGGCCCGCCAGCGGGAGCCGCCCGCGCCCGTCTCGCTGCTGACGCCCGAGAGCCTGCGGCTGCGCCACGAGCCGGTCGCCGACTGTGCCCGCTACGACAGCCTGAGGAGAGCCCCATGATGGAACGTCAGCAGATCCTCGCCACCATGGGCGAGCTGAAGCTGTTCGGGATGAAGGCGGCCTACGACGAGATCATCAAGGTCGCCCTCAAGCGCAGCCACGAACCGCAGCAGATCGTCGGCGACCTGTTGCAGGCCGAGATCAGCGAGAAGCAGGCGCGCTCGATCCGCTACCAGATGACGATTGCCAAGCTGCCCCTGGCCAAGGACCTCGCCGAGTTCGCCTTTGCCGGGACGCCGATCAACGAAGGTCTGGTGCGCGACCTCTGCGGCGGCGAGTTCCTGGCCCACCAGCGCAACGTCGTGCTGGTGGGCGGCACCGGCACGGGCAAGACGCACCTGGCCATCGCGGTCGCCCGGTCGTGCATCCGGGACGGGGCGCGGGCCCGGTTCTACAACGTGGTCGACCTCGTCAACCGGCTCGAGGCCGAGGCGCGAGCCGGCCGGCAGGGCCGCATCGCCGACCACCTCGCCCGGCTCGACCTGGTGGTGCTGGACGAACTCGGCTACCTGCCGTTCGCGCAGTCGGGCGGTCAGCTGCTGTTCCACCTGATCAGCCGGCTCTACGAGACCACCTCGATCGTGGTGACGACCAACCTGGCGTTCGGGGAGTGGCCGAGCGTGTTTGCCGGCGACGCCAAGATGACGACGGCACTGCTCGATCGGCTGACCCACCACTGCGAGATCGTCGAGACCGGCAACGAGAGCTGGCGCTTCAAGAACCGGGCGTGAGGGCGGCCTGTGCGCGGCTCATCCTGGCCCCCTGCTCAGCCCGGCTGCGCCACCCCGACCCGCTTCGCCGGGCTGAGCAGGGGCGTCGCGCATGCTCAACAAGGGGGCCCGATTGGACGCCGATCAGGGGTCCCGTTCCGATGCCGTTTGACAGTTGATGCGATCCAAGTGACCGCCATCGACCAGAACTCGCCAGTAGTCGTAACCGATTTTGGACGGCGGGAGATCTTTGGGCATGGCATCCCACGGGATGCCGTACCGCTGCACGTAGCAAATGCCATTGATGATCTCCTGAAGGCTGTAGGTCCGTGGCCTGCCGATCCTTTGGGCGATGGGCAGGAAGGGCTCCAACTCGCGCCATTCGTCCGGCGTCAGATCGCTCGGATATCTCTGGTTACGGCGGTCATACCGCGCCCTGTTCTTTTTGGTCCAAACCACGGCCGAGCCATCAAGCAATTCACGACGCGCCGCCACTCCGCATAATCTTTAAATATACTGATGCCACCCTTTCCAAACGGACTCTTAGATCAATACTAGATATTTATCAGTAAAATCACCTTAAAAGGCCTGACCGTCAGGGCCCGATCCTGTTGTCCGACGCAACTCTCCAACCTTCACGGGCAGGCAGGACAATGGTCGAGCCGCGGGTTCGTATGCTGGTCGTCTTCTACTCGCGCACTGGGTCCGTCGAGGCCCTGGCGGTAGCCGCTGGAGAAGCAGCGCGCGAGGCCGGTGCCGAGGTGCGCCTACGGCGCACGCGCGAGGTCGCCTCAGCCGAGGACATGTCCAAGGTCGAGGGGTGGCGTGAGGAGGCTGACCGCCAGAACGCCCTCTACCCGGAGCCGACGCACGAGGATGCAGAATGGGCCGACGCGATCCTGTTCGGTACACCGTCCTACTTCGGGGCGCCGGCTACCGAGCTGAAGAACTTTCTCGACCGCCTCGGCCCACAATGGAAGCGTGGCACTCTGTCGGGAAAGGTCGGCGGCGCGTTCGCCGCTGCATCCTGGCCGCATGGTGGCTCGGAGGTAGTGACGCTGGCCCTCTACGCTCCGATGGCGCATCTCGGCATGGTGATCCTACCGACGGGCTACACCGACGAGGCCATGCTGGAGGCAGGCTCACCCTATGGGGCCTCGACGATCGTTGGCGGCCGGAAGGGGATGCCGCGGCAAGAAGACCTCGACGCTGCACGCCACCAGGGGCGGCACACCGTTGCGATCACTAGAGCTCTTGTCATCGCCGATGAGATGCCGAGCCGCACGAAGGCCAAGTCGCCATAGGCGCTGCTTCGAAAACTCCGCTGGGGTCAGGAAGTCGCACCAAATCCGGGCGAACCAGCTCGCCCCCGCGCGGTTGATGCGCGACTGCGTCATCATACAAACGAGACGAGGCCATGGCTTCAGACATCAACAGCATCTACGTGACCGCCCTTCGTAATACCCGCGCCCTCGTGAAGCAGGGCCTTGAGCAGATGGAGCGGCAGGTCTCGGGCCTGAAAACTATACAGATTATGCGCTTGTACTGAAAGATTATATAACAACGACCAAGGGTCAGCTTGATCGTCTCGACGCTGCTTTGAAAGCCATTGGCGAAAGCGGCTCCTCTCTCAAGGAGACGGTCGCTGGCATCGTCGGCACGGTCGGCGCCGCAGTTCATGCAGCGACAGGCGACGAAACTCCGAAGAACCTCTACTCCGGCTACGCCTACCAGTACGACCAGATCGCCGCCTACCGCTCCCTCATCGTGATCGCCGAGGCCGCTGGCCAGGGCGCACAGGCCTCCGGCTTCCGGACCTCGATCGAAGAGGAAAAGAAGGCGGCTGAAGCGATCGATCGCCTCATCGAACCGGTCACGAAGACCTACCTCACCCGCGAGACCAGCGGTCAGAAGGCCGACAGTTAAGGCACCGGCCTGACGGCCGCGCCACCAATCGCGCTCACCGCCGGGATCTCAGGGAGCCTGGTGGTTTAGCACGGCGAGCGCATCTCGAACTTTGTCGACCAGGTGCGCTTCCCGACCAGCCCCGCCCGCGCAGGCACCACCGCGCCGCGCCCGAACCGGCTGTTGCAGGCGTCCATGGCCGCCATCAGCGCCCCAGACTTCTCCGGTCGAGGGCGCCGGACAGCGGGCGAGGGGCCCCGTCGAGCGGCACCAGATCCTTCGTGACCAGCCCCGCCTTGCTGTAGCGCCAGGGTTTCGGGCCCTGCTCCTTCCAGGTCTTCGCGACCCCGTGGAGGGCTGCCTGGATCAGGTGGCGGCTGTCGTTCGTTGCCTCCGGCAGGTGGACCACCGTCGAGACCGCGCGCATCGGGTCGCCACGGTCGTGCTCGCTGGTGTGGTAGAAGACCGTGACGGCCGAGACGGCGAGGCTGTCGCGCCGCAGCTTCTCGCCGAGGCGCGTCGCGTGCGCCGCTACCGCCTGCTCCAGGACCATCCGCTCGATGATCCGGGACGAGAACGAGCGGGTGACCGCGCAACCCTTGCGCCGGGCCGGCACGATCTCGAGTGGCAGGCAGGTGCGGCCGCGCAGCCCGTGGATGATGCGCTCGCCCACCACCGTCAGCGAGGCGCGGGCCGGCCGGGGATCGAGGTCGCACAGGTCCGCCACCGTGTCGACGCCTATGGCGGTGAGCCGCGCCAGCGAGGCGAGCCCGATGCCAGACCTCGCCCACCGAGATCCCGACCATCCACGCGGCGCGCTCCGCCTCGTCGGACAGGTCGCACACGCCCCCAAGCTCGGGGATGGTCTTGGCGATGTCGTTGGCGAGCTTGGCGAGGATCTTCGTCGGGCCGATCCCGACGCAGGTCGGCAGGCCGGCCCACTGCCGGACGGTGGAGCACAGGTCCCGGGCGAGCGCCACCCGTTCGCGTTCGCGCACGTCGGACAGGTCCAAGAAGCTCTCGTCGATCGGGTAGATCTCCACGTCCGGCGCGAACTGGCGATAGAGCCAGGGGGCGACCAGCGTGCAACTGGCATTTCCCTGTCGTGACCAATCTCGGCGTCTGCTACCGCGCCACGTCTTCGGGCAAGACGTGTCGTGGCAGGAGGGGTTGGGCACAGACGCAGAAATGCACCCCGAGCCGGAGCCCGGGGCGCGTAGACGGCTGTTAACAGGGAGGGCGGATCAGCGCCGCGGCGGCGTCCCTCGCATCGACTCCCGGATCTGCCGCAGTCGGTCGACCGACATGGAGATCTGCTGCTCAAGCCAGGTCAGCCAGCCGTTGCACTCAATTTGCCATGAATATTTCCTCAGAAGATGAGCGTTAATGCGCCGTCCGTAGCAATAGTGGCATCTCTATCACGATTTCACAACACCACCCCGCTGACTACGAGATAATTTTCACTTCAGCTTTTGCTAGAATGCTGAGAAAGTCATTTACGTGCATGTTTATTGAGATTGCCTCGGAAGGTTGCGAAGCAAGATATATTTTACAGCCATGTCCGTTGCCATCGACTGATAAGTGTGAAATACTATTAATATTGATAAATACTGTTTGCTTATCAGATGTTAGTAGGCGTAGCATTTTCATCAAAATCTCCAAGATCCATGCGGAGGCCAGGCAGCGTGCACACGCCGAGAGACGGCGTAGACGCGGCTTGCCTTAGCATACACCGGATCATCTGAGGAGTGCGAATGCTCCGACGCTCGGTAAGAGTGTGTTGGCATCGAACAAAACGCCCCATTCGGCGGGTACCGGCGGGACTTGCTAGGTCTTCGGTCTGGGCGGTCCGCCAGCTAACGGGGCGGCAGCTGGCGGGTTCCGATCAGGGCATCTCGGCTCCGTAGCCCACCCCATTCTCGAGCCAGGGCTGGACAGCGGCCGCGAGCCAGTCGAGATCGGGACTGACGATCGTAAGGTAGAGCACGATGCCGACCGCGACCACCCAGGCCAGGGCCAGGGTCCACCGGCCCGCCGGCGTCACCCCGCGCCCGAACAGGTTAGGCCCCTGCACCAACGCGCCGATTCCGACGATGATGCCGATCCGGCAGCCGTCGTAGAGCACGTTGTTCACGAGGTAGGAGGGCTGGCCGGACAGCCGCCAGAATACCGACCAAAGTGCGTTGACCGCGACCAAGAACATGATGAGCCACACCGTCAACACGGCGCGCTGGTCGCGCTCCGGCCAGTGCGGCGCCAGCAGCACGCGCATCGCCACCCGCTGTCCATCACCCTCAAGGCCACCTGGGCGCTCGCCAAGGTCGACCGAGCCGCCAAGGCGCACTGATCCGCCCGGAAGGCACCCCGGGTCACCACTCCCCACAACCCGAAGCCTGCACCCTAGGAGCCTCGCTCATGGTCTCGGTGACACTCGCCCTCCTCACGGTTCTGCTCGCTCGCCGCGCCCTGGTGCCTGACGTCGTGGCCCTCCTCGCCAGCCCCGCGAAGTCGTCACCCGCTCCCCTCCACAGCATGGCGGCGGCACCCATCCTCGACCTGCCGGCGCCCGCGGCCGTCGCTGACCCGATCCTATCCGCCATCCGGGCGCACCGGCGCGCCTTGGCTCTTTTCCAGATCGCGCCCGATGACGCGGCGGCTGCGGCTGATGAAGCCGAGCACGAGGCTTCGATGCGGCTCCTCGGCACCGCCTGCGCCTCCCGGGCTGGCGCGCACGCCCTGATTGCGCACCTTCGCTGGTATGTGGCGGAGGAAGGCACGAACGTGCTGACCAGCGGCATCGGCGGTTGTGAGCGAGGCGACCTCGTTCGTGCTCGTCTCGCCGAGCTCGTGCTGTTCGTCCCGGAGGCCTCGCCGCCGGCCGTCATCGCCCTGCCTTCGGCGAAGGAGCTGAGCCCGCTGCTGGCGGCGACCGAGTTTCGAAGTTCACCTACGTCGAGTTCCACGAGAGTGCCGGCAAGATGGAAGGGTCGGCGTTCCTCCGGAACGTTGTGTCAATATTTCCTTATAAGATCCACACCGTCCTGACCGACAATGGCATGGCCTTCGCTGATCTGCCGAAAAACAGGACAGGGCCGAGCCGACGTTTTCTAGGTCCGCATATCTTCGATCGCGTCTGTATCGAGCATGGGATCGAACATCGCCTGACCAAACCGTACCATCCTTGGACCAATGGTCAGGCTGAACGCATGAACCGGACGATCAAGGATGCGACCGTCAAGGTCTTCCACTGCGATGACCTGCAGAGCTTGAAGGCGCACGTGCTGGCCTTCGTCACAGCTTACAACTTCGCCAAGCACCTCAAGGCGCTGCGCTGGAAAACCCCGTTCCAAACCATCTGTCAGGCCTGAACCAAAGATCCGGACCGGTTCAAGATCGATCCGCACCACCTCATTCCGGGACCATACAGCCATGCAGGCCGGCGAGGTCGTGGTCGAGGAGCCGGCGGAGCGCTTCGGCGTCTCCGCCTCGACGATCCGGCGCGACCTGCAGCACCCGGCGAGCGCGAAGACGATCCAGCGCACCTGCTTCGGAATCGTCGGCGGTGATGGATCCCGGGTTCCAAGTCGGTCGGCCAACTAACCAGGCTCTCACGCCGGCAGCGCCACCCCGAGCTAAAAATACCTACGCAGATCAGGATCTAACATACCAAGTGATTGCGCAATCAAACTTTCCCATGTTTCCCATTTTTGCTATTTGCAACAGTATTCGCGCACCAATAGACAGATAACCATTCGTCAATCATCGTCACCCGGCGAGCGGGACGTCCGAACCCGCCGACAACAGAGAACGGCATCATGAAGAAGCTCGACGCCAAGTCCCTCGACGCCAAGTCCCTCGGCGCCATTGCCGGCGGCTGCTGCCTGCCGGCCTGCCCGCCCCCGTGCCCGCCGCCGACCCCCTGTCCGCCCCCGGCGCCGACCTGCTGCAGCACCAAGTCCCGCGTGTGCTGAGGCTCGCATCGGCCAGGTCGCGCCTCCGCTGAGGCGCGGATCCGAGCGAAGCCGGGATCCCCTGTCCTCGAACGGGACAGGGGCTCTCCGGTCCGCCGACGCGCCGCATCAGGCCGCCAGCTCGTCCTTCACGAAGCGCCCGTCGATCATGATCGCCCGCATGTGACGGCCCTGGCCGGTGAGCAGCGACAGGTCGGCGAGGGGATCGCCGTCGACCACGATCAGGTCGGCGAAGGCGCCGGGCGCCACCACGCCGGCCTTGCCCTCCAGGCGCACGACCTTGGCGGCGTTGATCGTGGCCGAGCGGATCACCTCGATCGCCGGCAGGCAGCGGCCGCGGATCACGAATTCCTCCGACTGGTGGCGGTGCATCTCGCCCAGGAGATCGGTGCCGTAGGCCATCATCACGCCGGCCTCGCGCAGGGTCTCGAGGGCCTTGAGCCCGGCCTCGCGCACGTCCTCGATCTTGGCGACCGAGGCCGGCGGGAGCCCCAGGCTCGCCCCTTCCTTGGCGAGCGCGTCGAAGGTGACGTTGGTCGGCACCACGTAGGCGCCCTTCTCGCGGATCAGCCGCGCGGTCTCCGGCGTCACCAGGTTGCCGTGCTCGACCGAGATCACCCCGCACTCGACCGCCCGGCGGATCGCCGCGTCGGTGTAGAGATGGGCGGCGACGTAGGTCTGGGCGTTGTTCGCCTCCTCGACGATCGCCCGCAGCTCGTCCACCGAGTAGCCAAGGAAGGCGATCGGGTCGGTCGGCGAGGACACGCCGCCATTGGCCATGATCTTGATGAAGTCCGCCCCGGCCTTGATCTCCTCGCGCGCCACCCGGCGCACGGCGTCGACCCCGTCGCAGACCCGGCCGAGCGCGCCGAGCTTGGTGCCGTAATGGCTCACGTCGCGGGCGTGGTAGCGGCCGCGATAATCGGTGTGGCCGCCGGTCTGCGACAGGGCCTTGCCGCAGATCACCAGGCGCGGGCCGTCGATCAGGCCTTCCTTCACGGCCATCACCAGCCCATGATCGGCGCCGCCGAGGTCGCGCACGGTGGTGAAGCCGCGCATCAGCATCCCGCGCATGATCCTGGCCGTGCGCAACGCCACCAGCGAATCCGGCAATTCGGCATTGGCGCCGAGATCGGGGATCGTCGCGATGACGTGGACGTGGCAATCGATCAGGCCCGGCATCAGCGTGCGCCCGGCGAGATCGATCACGCGGGCCGCGGCGGCCTTGAGCGGCTTGTCCGACACCTCCCGGATGGTGCCGCCCTCGACCAGCACGTCGTGGCCGTCGAGCGCGGTGTCGTGGGTGCCGTCGAGGACCCGGGCGTTGCGGAACAGGACGAGGTCGGCGCTCATGCGGGCGGTCCTTATCGTGATGTGGGCGGCCCGGGGGCGAGCGCGCGGGAATCGTGCGGCACACTGGACAGCGAGAAAAAAACAGGCAAGCTTGTTTTTTTATCAGGCACCCGTGAGGATCGGTGACGCAGACCGGACGGCCGCCCCAGGCCCGCAGCCTCGCGACCCGCGAGCGGGTGGTACGCGCGACGATCGACGAGATGTTTGCGGTCGGCTACCACGCCGCGACCACGCAGGCGATCGCCGAGCGGGCGCAGGTCTCGCGCGGGGCGCTGCTGCACCATTTCCCGACCCGGGCCGACCTGATGCGGGCGGCGCTCGAGACCCTGCTCGACGACGGCACCGCCGAGATCCGGTCGATGTCGCAGGACGTGCGCTCGGGCGCGCTGCCGCTCGCCGAGTTCGTCGAGTTCCTGTGGCCGCTCTTCTCCGGCCGGTTCTTCCAGCTCTCGCTGGAACTGATCAACGAGGCGCGCACCGATGCGGACCTGCGCCGCTGCCTGATCCCGGTGGTGCAGCGCTTCCACGCCGCCCTCGACGCGATCTGGGTCGAGTTCTGCGATGCCGAGTCCCGGCCGCCGCGGGAGGCCCGGATCATCCTCAACCTCACCGTCAACCTGATGCGCGGCATGGGCGTGCAGACCGTGCTGCGGCCCGATCCCGACTATTTTCGCGACCTGATCGAGGCCTGGAAGGCGGTGCTGCCGCTGCTCATCGCAGGGCCTGCCGGCGATGCGGCCTTCGCAGGGCCGCGCTTTCGCGGCGCGTCGGCATCATGAGCGTGGCACCCGTCTTGCCAACAGGTCCGTTGCCGACGGGACCGGCGTCCATCTTGCCAAAAGGGCGGACACCTGTCCTACAAATCAGTCAGCTGCCGTCACTCTCCGAAATCCGAGCAACCACCGCGACCCGATGAGCGCCGCCACCCTCTCCCCCGCCGGGCCCGGCCTCTCGGCCCGGCTCGGCCGCCTCGCCGTCCTGGCGGCGGTCGTCCTCGCCTATGCCATAGTGTTCGCGCCGATCGTGATGGTGGTCGTCACCTCGTTCTTCGACCAGGAGATCGTCACCTTCCCGCCCGAGGGCCTGACCTGGCGCTGGTACCTCAACGCCTGGGCGCAGCGCGATTTCGCCCGCGGCTTTCTCACCTCGCTCCAGATCGCGCTCGCCGCCACCGCGATCGGCGTGCCGCTGGGCACCGCCGCGGCGCTCGCCCTGGTGCGGGCGAACATCCCGGGGCGGGGCCTCATCAGCACCTTCCTGCTGGCGCCGCTGGCGGTGCCGGCGATCGTCGCGGGCTCGGCCCTCTACATGTTCTATCTGCGGGCCGAGAACTGGCTCGACATGGACATCAAGGCGACGCTCGGCGGCCTGGTGGCGGCGAACGTCCTCATCACCATTCCCTGGACGGTGCGCCTCGTCACCGCGAGCCTCGCCGGCCTCGACCGCGCGGCGGAAGAGGCCGCGGCCAATCTCGGTGCCAGGCCCTTCACGGTGTTTCGCCGCATCACCCTGCCGATGCTGCGGCCCGGCATCGTCGCGGCGGCCCTGTTCTCCTTCGTGGCGAGCTTCGAGAACCTCGAACTCAACCTCCTCCTCGTCGGCCCGGGCCGCACCACCCTGCCCGTCGCCATGCTGAGCTACCTGGAATTCCGAATGGACCCGACCCTGGCCGCCGTCGCGACCGCGCAGATCCTGATGGTGACGATCCTGATGCTGGTCACCGACCGGTTCGTGAAGCTGTCGCGGATCGTCTGATGGGCACCCTCCTCCTCGACGGCGTCACCAAGAGCTACGGCGACGCCAAGGCCGTCGCTGGCGTCGACCTCGACATCCGCCAGGGCGAGCTGGTGGCGTTGCTCGGCCCCTCCGGCTGCGGCAAGACCACGACGCTCCGGATGGTCGCGGGCTTCATCGAGCCGACCGCCGGTCGCGTCGTGATCGGCGGGCGCGACGTGACGCGGCTGCCGCCGCATGCCCGCGACACCGGCATGGTGTTCCAGTCCTACGCGCTGTTTCCCCATATGAGCGTCGCCGACAATGTCGGCTTCGGGCTCGAGATGCGGAAGGTGGGCCGGGCGGAGCGCGACCGGCGCATCGCCGAGGCCCTGCGGCTGGTGCGGCTCGACGCCCTGGCCGACCGGCTGCCGCGCCAGCTCTCCGGCGGCCAGCAGCAGCGGGTGGCGCTCGCCCGCGCGCTGGTGGTGAGCCCGGCGGTGTTCCTGCTCGACGAGCCCCTGTCGAACCTCGACGCCAAGCTCCGGTCCGAGGTCGGCCTGGAGATCCGCGAATTGCAGCGGCGGCTCGGGCTGACCACCCTGATGGTCACCCACGACCAGGACGAGGCGCTCGCCATGGCAGACCGGCTGGTGGTGATGGAGCATGGCCGCGTGCTCCAGGTCGGCAGCGCGGAGGATCTCTACGAGCGCCCGGCCAACACCTTCGTCGCCGGCTTCGTCGGCCGCTGCAACCTGCTCGACGGCGTACGCGAGGGCGCCGACGTGTTCCGGCTGACGAGCGGCGCCGCCGTCCCCTGCGCCCCCGACGCGACCGCCCGCACCGGCCTCCTGGCGATCCGCCCCGAGCGGATCGAGGTCGCGCCCGACGCGGGCGGCACCGGGCGGCTCAGGGCCGTGACCTATCTCGGCGCCCGCACCGAGTACCACCTGGACCTCGCCGGCGAGGCGATCGTCGCGGTGAGCCCGACGCCGCTCCCCGACGATCCCCGCCGCCGCCTCGCCGCCGGCGATCCGGTCCGCATCTCCTGGGCCGCGGATGCGGCCCGCGTGATTCCCAGCGCCGACGCGTCCCGCGTCATGCCTTCAGAGAGCCCCGCCCGATGATCACCCGTCGCAACATCCTGCTCGGCAGCGCCGCCCTCGGCCTTGCCGGCACGCTCCCCGCCCGGGCCGAGGCCGGCCCGATCGTCGTCGGCACCTGGGGCGGCGATTACGGCGCGCTGCTCCAGCAGAACATCGACGTGCCGCTGATGAAGCCGCTCGGCATCGAGGTGTCGCAGGACATCGCCAACCAGGATGCCCGCCGCACCAAGCTGATCGCCGAGCGCACCAGCCGCCGCGCCAGCATGGACGTGGCCTGCATCAACGACATCGACAGCTACATGCTGAGCCAGCTCGGCGTGCTGGAGACCGTGCCGGCCGCCGAGGTGCCGCGCCTATCGCAGGTGGTCGACGTCTTCCGGAAGCCGCACTCGATCCCGCACATCTACTCGGCGCTGGTCGTGCTCTACAACCCGAGCAAGGTCACGACCCCGCCGACCCGCTACAGCGACATCTTCGATCCGAAATATAAGGGCCGGGTCGGCTTCTCGGACATCCTGTGGAACTTCAACATGGCCGGCGCCAATATCGGGGCCGGCGGAACGCCGACCGACTTCACCAAGGGCAAGGCCGCCCTGATGGACCTGAAGAAGCTCGACCCCAAGGTCTACCCGTCGAACGAGGCCCTGGCCGCGGCGCTCAAGTCCGAGGAAGTGTGGATCTCGATGATGTGGCTCGCCCGCGGCTTTATGTGGAAGCAGGCCGGCATCCCGGTCGAGATGGCGATCCCCGAGGAAGGCGCGCTGCCGATCCTGTTCGAGGCCGGCGTGCCGAAGAACTCGCGCGCCAAGGAGAGCGCCTTCAAGTACCTGAACGCCATGCTCGACCCGCAGGCGCAGGTCGCCTTCGCCCGGAAGATGGGCTACGTGCCTACCGTCAAGGACGCCAAGCTCCCGGAAGATCTGGCCAGGCAGATCAGCCTGACGGAGGCCCAGCAGGCCAAGCTCCGCCCGATCGACTACGCGACGATGCAGGCGCAGCAGGCGGCGTTCAACGATTTCTGGAACAAGGAGTTCAAGGGGTAGGCTGTCGGAGCGGCCGCACGGCCTCACCGACACTCCGCTTCATCCTCTCCACACCCTCATCCTGAGGTGTAGCCGATTGAAAATCGGCTGACCTCGAAGGAGGGCTCCAGTGATCGCGAGGTCCCTGGAGCCCTCCTTCGAGGCTCGTTTCACTCGCACCTCAGGATGAGGTCGCGGGTGGGATGGGTGTCCCCCAGCCGACTGGCTCAGATCGAGACTTCCGCCCGTGTTCGCCCTCATCCTGCCGGCCGTTCTCGTCGTCGCCGCACTTCTCGTCGGCCCGATGGTACTGCTCGCGCGCATCTCGCTCAACGAATACAGCCCGACGCAGCTGATGATCGAGGCGACGACGGCGCAGAACTACCTCGACGCCGTCGCCGACCCGTATTACCGCGGCGTGATGGGCACGACGCTCGTCATGGCCTTCACCTGCACGGCGCTGACCCTGGCGCTGGGCTTCCCCGCCGCCTACCGGCTCGCCCGGATGGAGAGCCGCTGGAAGAGCCTCGCCACCGTGCTCACCCTGATCCCGCTTTTGGTCGGCAACGTCGTGCGGGCGGCGGGCTGGCTCGGGCTTCTGGGCAATGACGGGCTGATCAACGCCTCCTTGCGCGGCCTCGGCGTGATCGCCGCGCCGCTGCAACTGATCTACACGCCCGGCGCCGTCGCCATCGGCACGATCGCCGTGGTGCTGCCCTACATGATCCTGACCCTGTCCTCGGTGATCGAGAGCATCCCGCGGGCGGTCGAGGAGGCGGCGGCCAATCTGGGTGCCAGCGCCTTCACGGTGTTCCGCCGGGTGGTGTGGCCGCTGGCGCTGCCCGGCACGGTGGCGGGCTGCGTCCTGGTCTTCATTCTCTGCATGAACACCTACGCGACCGCGGTGCTGCTCGGCGGGTCACAGTTCAAGATGATGGCGCCTGCCGTCTACGACCAGTTCTCGAAGAGCACGAACTGGCCGTTCGGGGCGGCCCTGGCCTTCATCCTGCTCGCCGCGACCCTGGTGCTGACGGCGCTCGGCACCGCGCTTCTCGGCCGCCGCTACGCGCGCTAGAGCTAACAAGAAGTCCGGAGGACACCATGAGCGACGCCCCCATTCTCGCCGGCAACGAACTCGCCGCCGAGCGGGCCAGGGCCGGCCAGCCGCCCCTGGTGCCCTCGACCTCCCGCGACCGCGGGATCGGGCCGCACAAGCGCCTGGTGCTGCGGGCCGCCACGGTCATCGACGGCACCGGCGCGCCGCCGATCGGCCCGACCGACATCGTGGTCGAGAACGGCCGCATCGTTCAGCTGAAGAAGGTCACCGGCAACCTCGCGAACACCGCCAACCGGCCCGCACCCGGCGACCACGAGATCGATTGCCGCGGCAAGTGGGTGACCCCCGGCTTCGTCGATTGCCACGCCCATGCCGGCGTCGCCTACCACGCCGCCAACGGCTGGGTGCCGCCGGTCGAGTACGTCTACAAGCTCTGGCTCGCCCACGGCGTGACGACGGTGCGCGAGATGGGCTCGTTCAACGGCCTCGACTGGATGCTCGACCAGAAGAAGCGCGCAGCGGCCAACGAGATCGCGGCGCCGCGGCTCTTGGCCTACAGCTACTTCCCGGCCGTCAACGACATGCTGAAGCTGATCCACACCCCCGAGGAGGGGCGGGCGTGGCTGCGCAAGCTGAAGGAACGCGGCGCCGACGGGGTGAAGTTCTTCGGCGCGCCGCCCGCCATCATGGAGGCGGCGCTGGACGAATGCGCGAAGCTCGGGCTCAAATCCGGCTGCCACCACGCCCAGATGGCAGTGACGCGGATGAACGCGCTCACCACCGCCGGCTGGGGCCTGACCAGCGCCGAGCATTATTACGGCCTGCCCGAGGCCCTGTTCGAGGATCGGGTGGTGCAGAACTTCCCGCTCGATTACGATTACAACGACGAGTACTTCCGCTTCTCGGTCTCCGGCCAGATGTTCCGCCAGGGCGCCGAGCCGGGCTCGAAGAAATGGAACGAGACCCTGGAGCGGTTCCTGGAACTCGGCTTCACCTTCGTGCCGACCTTCACGATCTACGACGCCAACCGCGACCTGATGCGGGCGCGCCAGGCCGACTGGCACAAGGAGTATACCTGGAAGTCGATGTGGGACTACTTCACGCCGCAGCGCGGCGGCCACGGCTCGTACTGGTATCGCTGGTCGACCCAGAACGAGATCGAGTGGAAGGAGAACTACCGGCTCTGGATGGCCTTCATCAACGAGTACAAGAACCGCGGCGGCCGGGTCTGCGCCGGCTCGGATTCGGGCTTCATCTACCAGATCTTCGGCTTCGGCTATATCCGCGAACTGGAATTGTTGCAGGAGGCCGGCTTCCACCCGCTGGAGGTGGTGCGCGCCGCGACCTCGCAGGGTGCCGCCCTGTGCGGGCTCGAGGACGAGATCGGCACCGTCGAGGTCGGCAAGCGTGCCGACCTGCTGGTTCACGACCACAACCCGCTCACCGACTTCAAGCTGCTCTACGGCACCGGGGCCTTGCGCCTCGACGAGGCGACGAACGGCGCCACCTGGCACCGGGGCCTCAAATACACGATCAAGGACGGGGTGATCTACGATACCGCCGAACTGCTCGCCGACGTGCGCGACCTGGTGAAGGCGACCTGGGACGAGGCGGTGCCGGCCAAATACGCCAAGACGGATCAGGCGGCGCCGTGACCGACATCCTCGATGTCGTGGTGCTGACCGGCTTTCTCGGTTCCGGCAAGACGACCCTGCTGCGCGACTACCTCACCCGTCCCGAGGCCGCCGACACCGCGATCATCGTCAACGAGGCCGGCGAGATCGGCCTCGACGGGCTGATCCTGCGCGAGACCGCAGGCGAGGTGCCGATGACCATGCTGGCGAATGGCTGCGTCTGCTGCCAGATGACCAGCGACCTCGCCCGCACCGTCGAGGCTCTGCTCGCCGCCGAGCGGCCCGGGGCGTCGGGGCCCCTCCGGAGAATCGTGCTGGAGACGAGCGGGCTGTCGAAGCCCGGCCCGGTCCTGCGCCAGTTGGCGAGCCTCGCCGGGTTCCCGATGCGGGTCTCGGTCGTCGCCACCTACGATGCGCTCCGCGGCCCCGGGACGACCGCCTTCGAGGAGGCCGCGGCGCAATGGGCCGCCGCCCACCGCATCGTCGTGACCAAGCTCGACGCCGCGCCGCCGGATCGCCTCGGCGAGGTCCGGGCGGAGATCGGCGGGCTCAACCCGCTCGCGGACACGATCGCCGATCCCGACCGCTCGGCCACGGTCGCGGCGGCCTTCGCGCCGCTTCCCGGCGCCGGCCTCGATCCGGCGCTGCTGGCCCCGGATGCCGGCGGCGCCCATCCCCGCATCGCAATCTGGCTCGCCCGGCCCGTCCGCCCCCTCCCCTACGACGACCTCGCGGCCTGGCTCGACAACCTCGCCGGCCATCTCGGCGAGCGGCTCTTACGCCTCAAGGGGCTGGTGGGGGTCGTCGAAGCGGACCGTCCGCTGCTGGTCGAGAGCGTCGGCACGCTGTTCTCGCGCCCGCGCCCCTTCGGCCGGCCCGGAGAGGACGCGGCGCCGTTCGTGGTGGTGATCGCCCGCGACCTGGGCGTGGGCGAACTGGACGAGGTCGCGCCCAAAGGCCTGTTCCGGCTCGCGCCGCGTGTGCCGGACAGCCCCTTCGCGCGAGCGGGCGCCGGCATGCCGCGGGCGGAGGTCGTCCCAGGCTGACGGCCTCTCGTCACGTCGACCCGTGGAAGCAGGGCGCCTTCGCGTCGATGGGGGCCGGCGGTCGCGGGCTCCCTCCCGCCCGGTCACGGATAGCGGACCGGTGGCGGATCCTCGGGCAGCGGGATGAACTCGGCGTCGTTCGGCACGGTGTCGAACCGGCCCTGGCGCCAATCCTCCTTGGCCTGGGCGATCCGCTCCGGGCGCGAGGAGACGAAGTTCCACCAGAGGTGCCGCGGCCCGTCCATCGGCTCGCCGCCCAGCACCATGAAGCGGGAGGCCTCCTTCGCCCGCACGCTGATCCGGTCGCCGGGGCGGAAGACCAGGAGCTGGCCCGGGCCGAAGCCGTCGCCGGCGATCTCGATCGCGCCCGACACCGTGTAGATCGCGCGTTCGTCGTAATCGGCATCGAGCGGCAGGACGGCGCCGGCCTCGAGCGCCACGTCGGCATAGACCATCGGGGTCGAGGTCCGCACGGCGGAGCGCGCGCCGTAGGCCTCGCCGGCGATCAGCCGGACGGTCTTGCCCTCGCCTGAGACGATCGGCAGCGAGGCGGCGTCGTAATGCTCGAAGGCCGGGGCGGTCTCCTCGTCCCGCGCCGACAGGGCGACCCAGCTCTGGAGGCCGAACAGCCGCGAGCCCGTCTGCCGCAGGGCGCCGCCGGTGCGCTCCGAATGGGTGATGCCGCGCCCGGCCGTCATCCAGTTCAATTCGCCCGGACGGATCGGCAGTTCGGTGCCGAGGCTGTCGCGGTGCATGATCTCGCCCTCGAACAGGTAGGTCACGGTGGACAGCCCGATATGCGGATGCGGCCGCACGTCCATGCCCTGCCCGAGCAGGAATTCCGACGGTCCCATCTGGTCGAAGAAGATGAACGGGCCGACCATCCGGCACTGTGTCGAGGGCAGCGCCCGCCGCACCGCGAAGGAGCCGAGGTCGCGGGAGCGCGGCACGATCAGGGTCTGAATCGCGTCGCAGCTGAAATGATCGCCGGGGACCGGATCGTCGGCACTGTGCCAGCTCATCGCGCTTACTCCTTCTCGATTCGGCCCGGCATCCCGCTTCGGAGAGGCGCCGGATCGGAGAGAGATTGAGGCCTAACACGCGACTTGAAAATGGAAACGATCGAAACGCATCGTTTCGGCACTCGCAGCAATCGAGAGCCGGGACCGATTGCCGAAGCACCAGGCCTCACCGGTCGGCGGCTGTCCGGAAAAGAAGGAAGGCACGAATTTTGTCTTTCCCCTGAATATCCATAATTTTTCCGATAATATTTATTGTCAAACCCGAAGCGATCAAATCCCATGTGGATGTCATATTAATATCTCAAATCATTCACATCATTCCGGGCTCCGCTGTCGCGGCCCGGAATGACGAGGAGGATGTCGCCGCTGTCGAGCCAATCAAGAAGGCTCTCGGAGTGGAGGAATTCCAAACCCATCCTTCACCGACGCTCTCGAACTCCCGCTCTCACCGGATCAAGTTGCTCTTGGCGAGGTCGAGAACCTCGTCGCCGCGGCCGTTCATCACCGCCCGCATCACGTAGAGGCTGAAGCCCTTCACCTGCTCGGCCTGGATCCGCGGCGGCATGGCGAGCTCCTGACGGTTCGTCACCACGTCGAGGAGGGCCGGGCCGTCATGGGCCAGCATCTCGGCGATGGCCCCCTCCAGCTCGCCCGGATCCTCGACGCGGCGGCCATGCAGGCCGGCGGCGCGGGCGATGGCCGAGAAATCCGGGTTCTGGAGCGCGACGCCGGTCTCGAGATAGCCGGCGGCCTTCATCTCCATCTCGACGAAGCCGAGGGTGCCGTTGTTGAACACCACCACCTTCACCGGCAGCTTCTCCTGCACCAGGGTGAGGAGGTCGCCCATCAGCATGGTGAAGCCGCCGTCGCCCGCGAGCGCGATCACCTGACGGCCCGGCTGTGCCGCCTGGAGCCCGATCGCGTGCGCCATGGCGTTCGCCATCGAGCCGTGGGTCCAGGAACCGATCAGCCGCCGGCCTTGCGCCATCGCGAGGTAGCGCGCCGCCCAGATGGTGGGCGTGCCGACATCCGCCGTGAACACCGCATCGGGCGCCGCCGCCTCGCTCACCAGCCGGGTCAGGTGCTGCGGATGGACCGGCTTGCGGCCGGGCTTGCCGGTGGCGAGGTCGTCGAGGCCCTCGCGGGCCTTGGCGTAGTGCTTCAGGCACCGGTCGAGATGGCGGGAATCCGCACGCGGCTTCAGCCGCGTCAGCAGGCCCGCGATCGTCACCCCGACATCGCCGACGAGGCCGAGATCGAGGCGGCAGCGGCGGCCGAGATTCTCCGGCCGGATGTCGATCTGGGCGATCTTCGCCGTCTCGGGATAGAACTGGCGGTAGGGAAAATCGGTGCCGAGCAGCAGCAGGGCGTCGCAGGCCTCCATGGCGGCGTAGCCGGAGGAGAAGCCGATCAGCCCGGTCATGCCGACATCGTAGGGATTGTCGTGCTCGACATGCTCCTTGCCGCCGAGCGCGTGCACCACCGGCGCCTTCAGGGTCTCGGCGAGGCGGATCACCTGGTCCCGCGCCCCGGCGCAGCCGCGCCCGCAGAACAGGGTCACCTTCCCGGCCCCGTCGAGGAGGTCGGCGAGCGCGTCGAGGTCGGAGGCCGGCGGCAGGACGATCGGGGGCTTGGGCGCCAGGGTCGCCGGCGCCGCGAGCGCCCGCGCGGGCGCGTCCTTGAGGGCGACGTCGCCCGGGATCACCACCACCGAGACGCCGCCCTTGGCGACCGCCGTGCGGATCGCGATCTCCAGGACGTATGGCAGCTGCGCCGGATCGGAGACCAGCTCGCAGTAATGGCTGCACTCCCGGAACAGCTCCTCGGGGTGGGTGGCCTGGAAATAGCCGGTGCCGATCTCCGCCGAGGGGATGTGGGCGGCGATGGCCAGCACCGGCGTGCGGGTGCGGTGGGCGTCGTAGAGGCCGTTGATGAGGTGGAGATGGCCCGGCCCGCAGGAGCCGGCGCAGACCGCGAGCCCGCCGGTGACTTGCGACTCGGCGGAGGCCGCGAAGGCCGCCACCTCCTCGTGGCGCACATGCACCCAGCGGATCTTGCCTCTCGCCCGGATCGCCTCGGTGAGGCCGTTCAGGCTGTCGCCGACGACGCCGTAGACGCGCTCCACGCCGGCATGTTCCAGGGTCTCGATGCAGA